>JBJXEH010000224.1:0-9340 GCA_046153995.1 Micropepsaceae bacterium | reverse complement strand
GTTGATCGCAAGCGTTTGTTTACCGTCTTCGGCGGTTGCGGCCGGCTATGCGCTCAAAGAATACAGCCTCTCCGGCATGGGATCGGCGTTTGCCGGAACCAGCGCGCAGTCGGATGAGGCGGGGTTCCTGACGTACAATCCGGCGACGAGTTCAGGCGTCTCCGATTGGGACGCGGCCTTCACGGTCAACGGCATTTATCCGACATCGGAAGCGGCATTCGCCGTTGCGACGAATGCGTTCGGAACGCCGACAGGCGGCGATGCGACGCCGGACGGTTTCATTAAAGACGCCTACGAGCCGGGAGCGCAGTTGCGTTATCGCTTCTCGGAAGACCTGACGGCGGGTTTGTCGATCTCGGCGCCGTGGGGTTTGAGCACGCGCTACAACGACGGTTGGGCCGGGCGCTATTACGCGCTTGAATCGAAGCTGATCACCGTCAACGCGGTGCCGTCGCTTGCCTACAAGATCGATCCCGCGTTCGTTGTGTCGGCCGGCGTGCAGGTTCAGTACGCGAAGGGCACGCTGTCGAACGCGATCGACTTCGGTACGATTGGTTCGTTGTTCCTGGTGCCGGGATCGGCGCCGACGCTGCAAGATGGCAAGGCCAGTTTCGAGGCTGAGGATTGGGGTTTCGGGTTCGTGCTTGGCGCGTTGTGGCAGCCATCGGCGGACGTCAGCGTCGGTGCGACGTACCGCTCGGAGATCCGGCATACGCTGGAAGGCGATATCGACTTCACGCTGGATAGCGCCGGGATCGGTGCTGCGGTCTCAGGTGCAAGCGGCGCGTTTGTCGATTCCGCCGGTTCCACGAAGTTGACGACGCCGGCTGTGGCGTCAGCCGGCATCGCGGTCGAGGTTTCGCCCGCCATCACGCTGTTGGCGGAAGGTGGCCATACTTGGTGGGACGCGTTCGACGAGTTGCGGATCAAGTTTGCAAATCCGCTGCAAGCCGACGTGTTTCAGACCTACGACTGGAAGAACGCTTGGTTTGCGTCCGCGGGCGTTAAAGCCCGATTGTCGCAGAGCTGGACCATGCGTTTCGGCGCCGCCTTCGACCAAAGTCCAACGCAGGATGCGACGCGCGATCCGCGGATTCCCGACGCCGACCGCACGTGGCTTTCGCTTAGTACGCGTTATGACTTCGACGGGGGCGCAAGCTTTGAGGCGGGCTATGGCCATCTGTTCATCCCCGAGGAGCCGATCGCGCTGACGGCGGCGGCGCCCGAAAACCTTGTGCGCGGAAACTTGATCGGCGTCACAGATTCGCACGTGGATGTCTTCACCGTTCAAGTGACGTTCCGCTAGGCGTGCCCAAGCGAATGCTGTAACGCTCGCGCAAATTTTGGGGCGGCGTCATGTTTGTCGATCTGGGCGAACAGCGTATTTTCTTCGATGTCGTTGGTTCGAAGCTCGTCGCGGACGGGCCGGAAATGCGCGAAAAACCGACGTTGATCGTGATGCATGGCGGGCCGGGCTTCGATCATTCCGGTCTGCGCGGCGACTTCGATGGCTTCACAGATATCGCGCAGGTCGTTTATATCGATCACCGCGGCAACGGTCGCAGCGTGCCCAGCGATCCCGAAACTTGGACATTGGCGCAATGGGGCGACGATGTCCGATCGCTTTGCGACGTGCTCGGTATCCACCGACCGATCGTGTTCGGGCAGTCGTTCGGCGGGATGGTCGCGCAGTCTTATGCGACGCGGCATCCGGCACACCCGCGCGCGCTCATATTGTCCAGCACGGCTGCGCGGATGGATCTCGATGCGAGTCTGGAGCTGTTCCGCGCCAAAGGCGGGCCCGACGCGTTCGCTGCGGCGACGCGAATGTGGCAGTCGGGAACAGACGAAGAATTCGACACTTACATGCGCGTCTGTATGCCGCTCTACAACACGACCGTGCGGGCAGGGGGCGAGGACACGCGGGCGCGTGCGATCACGCGGCGCGAGGTTTATCGGCATTTTTCGCTGCCGGACCGCGAGATACGGCGAATGGATTTCCGGCCAGCCTTGAACAAAATCCTATGCCCGGCCTTGATCTTGGCCGGTGCCGAAGATCCCATTACACCTCCGCACTTAGCGGAAGAAATGCTTGGCTGTATCGCGCCGGGCCTTGCGACGTTGCGGACGTTCGAAAATTGCGGCCACGGTGCGTTTCGTGACGATCCCGAGTCAGTTCTGCATACGATCCGCGAATTCGTCGCGCGCGTGTGAAAAGGCGTTGCGGTCGCGCAAGCCGATATGCTTCATGGTTAACCCATTGCGCTGGGAAGAAATTCATTCGATTCTGTTGCGGCTGTCACTGAGGCGTTCCCACGCAAGTGGTTTACATCTAAAGTTATCGTACCCAATCTAGGGATTAGCTCCGGGGCGCCATGCGACCCGGAACGTTGGTCTCCAGGCGGCAAGCTCCGTCAGAATAAGAGAGACACGATGCGGGGGGCATTGGTGGAACAAACTGTCGTTTGGTTGGTTGATGCTCACCCGCTGTTGCGCTCGGGCTTGCGGTCGCAATTGGACGGCAAGGGATTCCAAATCGCGGCGGAGGCTGCGACTGTGGATGAGATTACGCTGAGTGCCGCGAACAGTCCGGCCCCGAACATTATCATTCTCGATTTCGCGCAAGGTGCGGATGCGGTCGCCGTTTTGAAGTCGGCGCAGCCGCAAGCACGCACTGTCGTGTTCGCGGAGTCGGCGGAACTTTCGCATCTCGCGGACATGTTCAGCGCGGGTGCCGACGGCTATCTGCTGAAAAGCATCACGCCGAGTGCGCTGATCGAGTCGCTCAGGCTTGTGGCGCTGGGCGAGAAAGTGTTCCCGAGCATGCTGACCGATTTCTTAGGCGCGATGCGTGCCAATCAATCGGGCACGAGCGAGCGTGTTCGCGTGGGCGACATTCCGCTGTCGCAGCGCGAGGTGGATATTATCCGCCGCCTTGCCGACGGGAATTCGAACAAGGCGATCGCGAAGGAACTGTCGATCACCGAGGCAACAGTCAAAGTGCACCTGAAGACGGTGCTGCGGAAGCTTGGCGCGACGAACCGGACGCAGGTCGCAATTTGGGCCGTGCAACACGGCCTCACGAACAATGGCAGCAATAGCGTCCGCAACGGCCGCGCTAAGCCTGCTTAGGCGGCCCCGCCCCCCTCTAGTGCCCTTGGTTCCTGAACGTTGTCGTACCGCGGTCGAGTTCCGGATGCGCGCGGAATGACGGCATCAGCGTCAGATCGGGTGAGGTTTCTCCGCGCCGCCGCGGTCCTGCAACTCGGGGCATGCCGTAAGCTGCCGCCGTCCAGCCATCGACCGCCGTGTAGCCGCCGTCAACCACGCCAAATACCCGGTCGGTCCACGCATTGACCGCGTGGCTTGGGGCGAACAGGCGGGCGTAGTCTGCGGCGTAATTGGCGTAGGGCGCCACCATCAGCGCGTGGCTCATCAATCTGCCGGCATAGGGCCCGGCATTGGCGGCGCCGTAACCGAAAACCGGCGGCGGCAGTGGCGGCTCATGCCGATTGAGCGCGGGGGCATAGACGAATGTGTTGCCGACGGTGACACCAGCAGTCGCGGGCGCTGTGAACGTAGGGGCGGGTGAGGCGGCGAGCTGAACACCGCCCGGACTTGCGAACACATACTGTTCGCCGGCGCTTGCTATTGATGAAGCGCCAAAGCTGACTGCTGCTGCTGTGACGGCTGTCGCAATTTTGCGTGCTGTTTTCATGGTGTCCTCGAAACGCCGGAGTGCCGCTTGGATCGCGACTCGCCTAACAAGCATCGCAAAGGAATCGCGGCACGTGAAGCGAGCATTGGCGTGTACCTCCAAAGTGAGTGGCGATGCTTCCAAATGGCGACTGGCGTAGGCAAAACTTGCGAAAGCCGCACTTCTAACGTGCAGGTGCGGGTGCGCTGCATCACGTGATCGGTACTCGGCCACAGCCGTGACGCTATTGGAGTACGCCCAACGGCGAATTTTTTGACGTGCTGCGGGTTTCGACAGGCTAGTGCGCTGGCGGGGTAATTCGGAAGGCTCGGAAGTATCAGCCTTTGTCTCCAGTGCAGTCGCTGATGAACTCCAAGTAATTTCCCCCCCGAACAGCGCGACGAGGCGATGGATTCCTCCGTCACGCGAACTGGGGTGGAAACCGATGAAGCGCCTTACGGCACTAGGATTTGGGCTTCTCTTCACGACAGCACTGACATCTTGTGCGGGCTTGGCACCCGGGGACGCGAGCGGCGTAAAGCCGCTGATCGTCTACCCGGTGACCAGCAACGACACGCCGTACAGTCAGTGTCTGCGGAAGCTGAAGGGTGTGGCGGCCAGCAATCTGCCGGTCTTTGCGGTCGGAGAGATCGCCGACAAGACCGGACAGGTCTCGTATTACGACAAGTCGGGTAACAACCTGACGCAAGGCGCCGCCGAGATGGTGATGAGCGCCATCTACAAGACGGGCAAGGCGCATCTCGTCGAACGTTATGACCTTCGTATTCCGCTGGCTGAAGTGAAGCTGGCCGAGCAAAACCGTCTCAACCGCCCTGTCGATGCGTTCGGCAAGCTGCCGGCGACCGATTTCATCATCGTCGGTGCCTTGACCGAGCTGAACTACAACATCGTGACGGGCGGCCTCGGCTTGCGGGTCGCGGGCGTGGGCGGCGGCGTTCGTATGGCGGTGGTGAATGTGGCGCTCGACCTGCGGGTCATCAATTCGAAGAACTTCGCAGTGTCGTACGTGTCGTCGCTGCAGAAGCAGATCTACGGCTACGAGGTTGAGGCCGACGTGTTCCGCTTCTGGGACTCGACGCTCGTCGAACTTGAGGCAGGCCATACGCGAAACGAGCCGCTGCAACTCGGTGTGCGCACCGTCGCCGAGATGGCCACCTATCAGATTATGACCGAATTCCTCCGGCTACCGAGGGATCCCAGCTGCGCCCTCGTAGAGAACGACCACGTGTCGTCCTATCTAGAGCAGCTAAAACCTAATGGGGAGACCACTAAATGAAGACCCTAAAGAGTGCGAGGATCCTTGCGGCAAGCTTGGGTGTTCTCGCAGTCGGCGCAATGGCTACTCCAGCCATGGCGTTCGACAATGTGGACTGGACTTGGAATAAGAAGATTACCCAGAACGAGTACATCAACGTTTACATCGACTTGAACGTTGATACGACCGGGTTGGTCGAAGTTGAGAAGTTGCAGATCTTCCTTGGGAATGTGAATGCCCAATCGACGGTCAGCGGCATCTACAACCTTCAGGACCAAGACGGACACTACGAGTACATCCGGTACTGCTATTGCTACATCCCGGTTTGGGTCGATCCTTCGGAGTACGCTCCGACTGAGCTCCCGATCGTGCGTAGCATCGCGACGGCGGTTGGTAACAACCAGTCGATCACATCGGACGTCCCCGTCTATCTGCACGACGGTCAGTTCGTAGCCAACACGTGGTTCAACTATGACTACGATGCGCTGCGGACGGCAGTCGATTCGCGTATGGGCGGCGGCGGCTACGGCGGTCCGCAACACGAGAACGGCAACTTCCATACCGATCTCGCGGTGTACTTCACGTTGGGCGCCGCGTTCGGTGTGCTGCAAGCAGCCGATATCCACGCGTATTCGAACGTGACCGACATCTTGAACGCGAGCGTTGAAAGCTCGGCTACGGCCGTCGCCAACAACCTCTCGGTCGATCTCGAATCGGATGTCGACGGATCGTGTACGTCTGGTTGCTACGGCAAATCGAACCACATCGTTATCGCTGACATTACGCAATTTGCGTATGCCAACGTGAGCGCGGTGTCGAACGTGAGCTGGGTAGTCGCGGACAACTACACGGGCCTGCGTACGATCACGTCGCCAGACGGCGTCGCGGCGACGCCGGATCCGGTGGTCCCGCTGGTTAGCTCGATCGCGACAGCGGTTGGCAACAACGTGTCGATTTCGGTCGGCCGGGTCGATCCGACGGACTAAGTCGGCTCGAAATGAGGCAAGGGCGGCGGGGCGGAGTCACCCCGCCGCCATTCAACGTAAAAAGAAAGAATGGGTGACGACATGACGAAGTTTCATTTGGCTTTGGCTGGCGCCGCGGGCTTTTCGCTTCTGTGCGTCCCAGTCTCGAATGCCGATCCGTTAGGCGGGAAGGACCCTTGGAACTTCACGCCGACCAACCGTTTGAGTGCGGCGGTTGTCATCAAGAATATCGAGGATGGCAACGGCACTGGCGGCGCCGGGTCGGGAGGGGGCGGAACAACCGTCGTGTGCGGCGGCACGAGCGGCGGTTCGGGCGATCACGCCAACGGTGCTGCGTCGTCTGCCACGGCGAACAACTCTTGCATTATCGTCAATAACTCAAGCGGCGCGATCGTCGATGTGGATCAGGACTCCGACGGCAATCAGTCTGCGAGCTCCAATGCCAACTCGCAGTCGAGTTCGGCGACGACTACGAACAATGGTGCGAGCACGCATAACGGCCCGACCGGTAACATCGATGAAGTGTCCGCTATCTTGAATACGCGCCGCCAATAGGGAAAATTTGTAGGTAGGGGATAGTGAAAAGGCCGCCGGTGAGGCGGCCTTTTTCGTTAGAAGAGTGCAGCGCCCTAGGGTTTGATGCCGAGTTGTGCCATTTCCTTCTCGACGCTGTCGCTCATTCCGCGCGCGTCGGACATGTCTTTCTTACCACCGCTTTCGTCACCCAATTTTTTCTTTATGACGCCGCGGCCGTAGAGCGCCTTGTAGTGCGTCGGCACGCGCTTTACGGCTGCATCGAAGAACGACTGCGCCTCGGCGAAATCGGCCGAGCTGTAAGCAACCAAGCCACGCATGAAATAAGGCGGTGCAAATGCCGGCTTGAGCTTGATGACCTGATCGAAGTCGGTCTTGGCGCCGGAAAGGTCCGACAGCGACATGAACACCATCCCACGCTGGAAATAGAACTCCGGCGCCGGGCGGATGCCGATCGCCTTGTTTAAGTCCGCGATGGCGTTATCGAGCTGACCTACCGCGAAGTAGGCTGCGCCACGAGTCGCGTAGTAGTCTCCCGTATGGGGATGTTTGACGAGGCCGGAGTTTATGATTTTCGTGCAAACGGGAATTTGATCTTCGGGCTTCGACCCATCGACCCCCATGCATACGCGCAGGTCGTTTTGCGTCAACTTTGCTCCGGCCTTTGCCTTCGGCGCAGCCGCCGCCGGCATTGACAGAAATGTAAGAGCGACGGCCGTAGCCGTCCCAACGAGGATGCGAGACATGCTCTAGCCTCCTGTCTTTGTAAGTGCGGCGAGTTGGGCTTTCGCGTCTTTGTGGCCGGGCGTTATCGCCAGGACAGCTTCAAAGTCGGCCTTTGCCTTCACCTTGTCGCCGCCGCCGGCGTACAAAGCGCCACGGTTGTACAAGGCGACGGTTTGTTTGGCGTCCATCGAGATGGCTTTCGATAGATCGTCCATCGCTTTTGGCTTGTCGCCCGTGATCATGTAGGCGCTGCCACGTGTTGTGAAGGAGGCTGGATCTTTCGGATCCAGCTCGATTGCTTTGGTTAGGTCGGCGATCGCTTTGGCGGGGTTCTTTTTTCCCATGTAAGCCATGCCGCGGTTGTTGAACGCCGACGAGGATTTGGGATCGATCAAAATTGCTTTATCCAAGTCCTTGATCGCAGCATCGAATTTCTGCTGGGCAATTAGTATCCCGGCGCGTGTCTGGAGCGCCCGGCTGAAATCCGGCTTGAGCCGCAAGGCATCATTCATGTCTACGAGAGCCTTGGGACCATCGCCAAGGCGGATGTAAGCGGAGCCGCGGTTGTAAAAAGCGCCTGCCTTGTCCTGCGGGCTGACCTTGGGTTCTTTCACAACTGTCGTACAAGCGGCCACCAGTTGTTGCCAACCGGCCGGGGTCTTGCCGAAGCATATGCTTGCTGCTTGCATCAGCTGCGGTGACGCTTTGGGGCCAGCGGCTTCAGCGGGTGCAAGGGTTGCGGTAAGCGAAATGGCGGCTGCGCCGATTTTTGCTGTCGTGCTCATGTTTTATCCGTGGAGGTGCAAACCCGCCGCCCATCGCGTGGGTGTCGGTTTGAATCATCGCCAACGTGCCTCGCGCGCTCAAGCGGGGGTTCATCTAGTGCGGCTGGCAAAGGGGGTACTTCGTTCGAGCCGCGTGCGTGATGGTCGTTACAGTGTGCCCCAACCACGTGCGCGGGTGCCGTTCGTGAACGTCTCGCGTGTAGGCATTGCTCCGAATCGTTCGTTCCGGCACCTTCGGTGCATCAACCATGTCGGGAGTGTCCAATGCGCAGAAGCTTGCTGATCACGTGCGCTGCCGTCGTGCTCACTGGATGCCAAGGCATGTCTGTCGGCGTCGGTGTTGGGGGGACATCGGGCAGTGTCGGCGGTGGTGTGTCGACTTCGGTCGATGTGGGTGGGCCCCCGGCCCAGCTGCGGCAAGTCACTGTTTCGATGTTCAAGATCAATGCTAACGGCGTTGGGCCGGAGATCGGCACGTTGACGCTTTCGGACTCGCGCGGCGGCTTGCGTGTCGTGCCGAGGCTGAAGGGTTTGCCGCCTGGGCCGCATGGGTTTCATGTGCATGAGAACCCGAACTGCGGTCCCGCGATGAAGGATGGAAAGATGCAAGCCGGGCTTGCCGCTGGCGGTCACTACGATCCGAATGCGACGGGCAAGCATGTTGGGCCGATGGGCGGCGGCGGTCATCGCGGTGATTTGCCGGCGCTCAACGTGGCCGCGGACGGGACCGCGACAGACGCCGTCAATGCTTTGCGGTTGTCGGTGAACGACGTGCGAGGCCGGTCGTTTGTCATCCATGAAGGCGGCGACAATTTTTCGGACCAGCCGACGCCGTTGGGCGGCGGCGGCGGGCGGATCGCGTGTGGAGCCGTTAGCGTGGATTGGGACGAGCTACCTGTTCGCGAGGAACCGAAGTGACACTGAAGATCTATGGCTATGCCGCTTCGCGGGCTATTCGAACGCTTTGGCTTTGTGAGGAGCTTGGGCTCACTTACGAGCACGTTAAGACGACGACCGCCGACGGTGGCACGCGCACGCCTGCGTATCTCAAGCTCAACCCGGCGGGGCATATCCCGGCGATCGACGACGATGGGTTTGCGCTTTCGGAGTCGATGGCGATCAACCTCTATCTCGCGAAGAAAGCGGGCAAGCTCTATCCGGCGGACGCGCACGGCGAGGCGAAGGCGTGGCAGTGGAGCTTTTGGGCGATGGCGGAGCTCGACCAGCCGATCGTGCGCTGGATCACGCATAGCATGCTGTTGCCGCCGGAAGCGCAGGACGTGAAGCTCGCGCGAGAGTCACGTGAGGCGATGGAGTGGCCGCTGCAGGTGTTGGA
>JBJXEH010000223.1:0-10890 GCA_046153995.1 Micropepsaceae bacterium | reverse complement strand
AAGGAAGCCTCCGGCTAAACAAAACCGGGCAACGCCGTCGTCAGCGCTGCCCGCCAATTCGGCCGGGGTGATACCAGAGGCATGCGGCGCTGTCCACCCTTGGAAGGGCTAAGGGAGGCCGTCATATAACCCCTATGACCATTCGAAAAATCGCGCGTATGGGCCATCCTGTGCTGGGTCAAAAGGCCGAGGCCATCACCGATCTGGCCGACCCCGAACTGCGACGACTTGTCGAGGACATGGTCGAGACTATGATCGACGCAAATGGCGCGGGCCTCGCCGCCCCGCAGGTCCACGAATCGATCCGCCTCGTGATCTTTCAAGCCCCGGCGAACCGCAGCGACCCGGGGTTGAGCGAGGCCGAAGCCTACGATCACACCGCACCACTGACGGTGCTCGTGAACCCCGTCATCGAGGTGCTATCGCCCGAGAGGGAAGGCGGCTGGGAAGGCTGCCTCTCGGTCCCGGGCTTGCGCGGCTGGGTCGAACGCCCCGCGCACATCCGCTATCGTGGCATGGGCCTCGACGGCAAACCGATCGAACGCGTGGCAAAGGGCTTCCACGCTCGCGTGGTCCAGCACGAATGCGATCACCTTGATGGTATCCTCTACCCGCAACGCATGAGCGACCTGACGAAGCTCATCTTCGAAAGCGAGACGAAACATTGGCTCGAACCAAAAGAGTGAAGGGCGCCGCAACCGCAACGGACAAGTGGCGCGAAAATATCCTCGCTGAGGCGCTGGCCCACGTCGCCTTCGACGGCTGGCACGACAAGACGCTGAAAGCCGCCGCCGACAAGGTCGGCGCCAGTGACGCCGAACTGAAGGCCGCCTTCCCCCGCGGCGTGGCCGACGCGCTCCTCTTCTTTTCGAGCGAAGCCGACCGCCAAGCGGTCGAAGCGATCGAAGCCGCCGACCTGAAGCCCATGCGCGTCCGCGAACGTGTGACCTTCGCTGTGAGGCAGCGCGTCGAAGCGGTGATGAAGCACAAGGAAGCCGCCCGCCGCGGCGCCGCCGTCTTCGCGCTCCCCCAACACGCGCTCGACGGGACGACAGCCGTCTATCGCACGGTAGACGCCCTCTGGCGCGCCGTGGGCGACACCTCCACCGATTTCAACTTCTACACCAAGCGCCTGCTACTCTCGGGCGTCTACACGACGACCATGCTCTACTGGTTCGCCGGCAACAGCGAAGATGCGCAAGACACTTGGAAGTTTCTCGACCACCGCATCGAAAACGTGATGCAGATCGAAAAACTGCGTGCACAAGTCGGCAAGATGACCGAAGGCCTGCCGAACCCGCTCAGCATCTTGGGCGCGCTGCGCTACCCAAAGCGCTGAGCTACTTGTCCGGCCGCAAGCCCAACGGATAGAGCCGCGTCACGTGCCCCATCTTGCGGCCCGCGCGTGCTTCGCCCTTGCCGTAAAGATGCACCGCCGTCGACGGACCGCTCGCATACTCGCGCCACGCATTCGCCTCCGGCCCGAGCAGGTTCGTCATCACCGCATCCGAGTGCCGCGCCGGATCGCCGAGCGGCCAGCCGGCGACCGCGCGAATGTGCTGTTCGAACTGGCTGACCGCGCAGCCATCGATCGTCCAGTGCCCGGAGTTGTGCACGCGCGGCGCGATCTCGTTGACGAGCAGCCGCCCGTCGCGCGTCTCGAACATCTCGACCGCCATCACGCCAACGTAGTCGAACGCTTCGAGTAATTGCGTCGCGATCTTCGCCGCCTTCGCCTTCACCCGCTGCGGCGCCTTCGCAGGCGCAAGCGTCGTGCGCAGAATGTGTTTCTCGTGCCGGTTTTCGACCAAATCAAAGCAGGCAACCTGCCCGTCTTGCCCCCGCGCCGCCACGACCGAAAGCTCCCGCGAAAAATCGACAAAGCCCTCGAGAATGCAAGGCACGCGTTTGAGCTCTTCCCAAGCGGCAGCAAGCGCCCCATCGGAGCGCACCATAAGCTGCCCCTTACCGTCATAGCCGAGGCGCGCAGTTTTCAAGACCGACGGCGTGCCCACGCTCTTCAACGCTACCTGCAACGACGCATCGGAATCGATCAACGCAAACGGCGTCGTGGCGATCCCGCGTTGACGCGCAAACGACTTCTCTTTGAAACGATCCTGAATAACGCTAAGCGCCGTCGGGCTCGGCCGCACCGACTTCAACCCGCTGAGCACCGTGGCCGCATCGCCGGGCACGTTCTCGAACTCATACGTCACGACATCGACGCGTTCCGCGAACGTCGCCAGCGCGACGTGATCGCTGTAGGGCGCCACAACATGGCTGTCGCAAACCTGATAGGCGGGCGCTTCTTCTTCAGGCGCATAGATCGCGCTCTTGAGGCCCAACCGCGCCGCCGCCATGGCCAGCATCCGCCCCAGCTGCCCGCCGCCCAGAATGCCGATGGTCCCGCCGGGAGGAACGACGCTCAAGGATGATCCTCGTCGACCGGCGCTTCCGGCACGTCCGCCGTCTGCCGCGCCCGATAAGCATCGAGCCGCTTGGCCAACTCCTTGTCGGTGAGCGCCAAGATCGCGGCCGCAAGCAACGCCGCGTTGATCGCCCCGGGCTTGCCGATCGCAAGCGTCCCCACCGGCACGCCGCCCGGCATCTGCACGATCGAAAGCAAACTATCGAGGCCGTTCAACCCGGTCGCCGCAACCGGCACACCGAGCACCGGCAACGTCGTCATCGCCGACGTCATGCCGGGCAGATGCGCAGCCCCGCCGGCACCCGCGATGATCACCTTCATCCCGCGCGCCTTCGCACCCTTCGCATAGGCATAAAGCCGGTCTGGCGTGCGATGGGCCGACACGACGCGCACCTCATAACGCACGCCGAGCTTCTCAAGCGTCTCACCCGCGGCAGCCATCGTGGCCCAGTCGGACTTCGAGCCCATGATGACGCCGACGTCGGCACCCTCGCGATCGATTGTTTTGGAGAGGTCTTTGGTGGCCGCTTTGGCCATGGGCTTCCTTTGGGCGCTTCAGAACCGCGCCGCCGTCGAAAAGAAGCGCCGGACTATAGGCCTTAGGCGCCGCGATGTGAAACCCCGGCCCCATTAAGCATTTGGTCGCAGTTTGCCACTTAACGATGACCCCAAGCGTGCGGCATGCTCACAACCTCACGCAAGCGAAGGATGCCCGATGGGCAAACCGGTCAAAGACGCGATGGCGGCGCTCGGCATCCCCGAAGCGGAACTCACACCGCGCGTGCGCGAAGTGATCTCAGGGCTGACATCGGAGCTGGGGCACCTTCGCGCGCGGCTAGAATCGCTCGAAACCGTCGCCGATCAAGACAGCCTACTACCCATCTTGAACCGCCGCGCCTTCGTGCGCGAAATCGACCGCCTGATGGCGTTCGGCGATCGCTACGAACTGACATCGAGCCTCGTCTACTTCGACCTCGACGATCTGAAGACGATCAACGACAACGACGGTCACGCTGCAGGCGACGCCGCGCTCCGCCATGTCGCGGGCTTGCTTGCAGGCAACGTACGCAAGTCCGACGTGGTCGGAAGGCTAGGGGGCGACGAATTCGGCGTGATCCTGCCGAAAGCGGACCAAGCGCTAGCCGACAAGAAAGCCCGCACGCTGGTCAAACTCCTGACCGCCCAACCGTTCCTCTGGGCGGGCAAGCTCCGCACGCTGAACATCAGCTACGGCATCCACACCTTCGCCAAAGGCGATGACGCCGAAAAAGCCATCGCCACCGCCGACAAGGCGATGTACGCGGCAAAGCGCGCGAAGTAGCTAGGCGATAATGTCGGGCACGATCTGCCCCTCCAGCCGCGTGATCAGATCGCGCAACATCAACTTGCGCTTCTTGTACCGCGTCAGCTGCAACTGATCGGCCGAGCCCGAGGTGATCAACGACTGAATCTCCTCGTCGAGCGTGCGATGCTCGGAACGAAGTTCGGCAAGCTTGGTCAGTGTTGCCTTGTCGGCGGAATCGCAAGCGCTTGGTGTGTTTGCCGCGGGCGTGATGCTCACGACGGTCAAACCAGCACTTTCTCCGCCGTCGGCGTCTTTGGAAAATCCCATGAGAGGCGCGAACGATCGAGTTGGGTGCACTTCACGTGAAAGTGGAAATCTATCACGGAAAGCCCGGTTTGTCTTCGTGGAATTGCATCTTGTGCGGTGCGAAACCGTGTTAGTTTTCAAAGACTAAGCGGTCCACGTGTCAGCCTCTCGCATTAAGACATTCTTCGCATTTCGTGAGCGCGCCCCCGCTGACAAGCCGGTGATTCTGTGTTTTAGTTTGTGTGTCTAAAACGGAGGCTACCTACATGGCGCTGGAGTCGCATATCCAAGAACTCTCGGATAAGCACCACAAGCTGGACGAGTTAATTCAAGACGAATTGCACCGTCCACACCCAGACGACCTTCTGCTTCACGACCTCAAGAAACGAAAACTCAGGCTCAAAGAAGAAATCGAACGCTTAAGGCACGACGTCCACTAAGCCGTTCCACGATTTAGCTCATATGTACCTGTGCGTAGTCAGCCTGAGCGCGCAAAGCCGCGCTCGGGAAAAGCGCGTTTCAAGCAGCCTCCGCCTTCTCGCGCAGCTTGAACTTCTGGATCTTGCCCGTCGACGTTTTCGGCAGGTCGCAGAACACGACCGTGCGCGGCACCTTGTAGCCGGCGATCTGGCTCTTCACGAACGCTATGATCTCGTCGGCGCTGGCATGAACGCCCGGTTTGAGTTCGATAAACGCAACAGGTGTCTCGCCCCACTTTTCGTCTTGCTTGCCCACGACGGCGGCGAGCCCCACGGCCGGATGCTTCATCAGCACGTCCTCGACCTCGATCGACGAGATGTTCTCGCCGCCCGAAATGATGATGTCCTTCGACCGGTCTTTGAGCTGGATGTAACCGTCCTTGTGCCAGACACCCAGGTCGCCCGAATGGAACCACCCGCCCTTGAACGCGGCGGCTGACGCCTTGGGATTCTTCAAATACCCCTTCATCACCACGTTGCCGCGGAAGAAGACCTCACCCATCGTCTCCCCGTCGCGCGGTACATCCTTCATCGTGTCCGGGTCCTTCACCGCCAGCGCCTCCAGCACTGGATAGCGCACGCCTTGCCGCGCCTTGATCTTCGCGCGTTCCTCGGACGGCAACGCATCCCATTCGCTATGCCACGCATTCACGACCGCAGGGCCATAGGTCTCGGTCAGCCCATAGACGTGATGCACTTGGAACCCCGCTGCCTCCATCCGCGCGAGCGTCGCCGCCGGCGGAGGTGCCGCAGCCGTCATGAACTCGACGCGGGTTTGGAGCGCCCGCCGCTCGCCTTCACTTGCGTTGACGAGCATGCCCATCACGATGGGTGCCCCGCACATGTGCGTGACCCCATAGCGCGCACAAGCCTCGAACATGTTCGCCGCCGTCACCCGGCGCAGACACACATGCGTCCCCGCGACGACCGAGATCGTCCACGTGAAGCACCACCCATTGCAGTGAAACATCGGCAGCGACCACAGATAAACCGGATGCGCCCGGATCGACGCCGAAATCACGTTCCCCATCGCCAGCAGATAAGCCCCGCGCGAATGGAACACGACGCCCTTCGGGTTCCCCGTCGTGCCGCTCGTGTAGTTCAGCGTGATCGCCTGCCACTCGTCTTTGGGAAGGTGCCAAACAAACTCTGCATCGCCGCCCTCCAAGAAATCCTCGTACTCAATTTCCCCAATCAACTCGCCACCGTCGAATTCCGGATCGTCGATGCCGACAACGAACGGCTTCGCCTTGCAGAGCTTCAGAGCTTCGCGCGCGAGCGTGCCGAACTCCTTATCGACGATCAAAACCTTCGCCTCGCCATGATCGAGAATGAAAGCGATCTCCTGCGCACTCAGGCGATAGTTGATCGCGTTCAACACGCCGTTCGTCATCAGCACGCCGTAATGCGCATCCAGCATCGGCGGAATGTTCGGCGCGATCACCGCGACTGTATCGCCAAGCCCGATCCCGCGCTTGACCAGCCCCGACGCCAACCGCCGGCACCGCGCATAGAACTCGCGATAGGTGATCGTCTGCTCGCCGTGCAAAATCGCAATGCGATCCGGAAACGTGAACGCCGCCCGCTCCAAAAACGTCAGCGGCGACAACGCCTGATAGTTCGCCGGATTTTTGTCGAGATAGAGCGTGTAAGGATCGACCCGCTTGCCCCCAGCGGGCTTCGCCTTCACCGCCGCCTTAGCCTTCGATTTTGGCAAGCTGTTCGCGGGTTTCTTGACAGCCTTACCCTTGCGCGCGGACGGCATTTCGACACCCCGGTGTTGGATTGCGCGCGGACGTTAGCGAACGGGGCAGGGCGCGCGCAACATCGGTGACGAACCGACGCATTCGCGTGGATGCACGGGGTCGCTATCCAACACTCATGAACCGCGTCACCGCTGCCGACTACCGCAAGATACTGTCTCTGCTCGCAACCGCTGTGATCATGCTGCTTGCGAACGGGCTGCAGGGCACGCTCGTGCCGGTGCGCGCACACGAGGCGGGCTTCACGGACACGGCGATAAGTCTCTTGGGTGCCGCCTACTTCGCAGGCTTCGTCAGCGGCTGCTTACTCGGGCCCCGTCTCATCCACCGCGTCGGCCACATCCGCGCCTTCGCGATCCTAGGCGCGCTAACCGCCGCGATCGTGCTCATCCACGCGCTGATCGTGAACCCGTGGGTGTGGGCGTTCCTGCGCGCAGGCATCGGCTTCTGCGCCGCCGGCATGTTTGTGATCCTGGAAGGTTGGCTGAACGGCCAGGCCCGCAACGAAATCCGCGGCCGCGTCTTCACGACCTATGCAGCGCTGAACAACCTCGCGCTGCTTGGCGGTCAATACATCTTCACGCTCGCCAATCCGATGTCGTTCGAATTGTTCTCGGTCTGCGCGATCCTGACGATGCTCTGCCTCGTGCCCGTCGGCGTCACGCGCCAGCCCGAGCCGCAATCGCACAGCCGCGCCAAACTCCGTCCCGGCCGCCTCTATCGTCTGTCGCCGGTGGGCGCCGTCGGCGCCGTCGCAGTGGGGTTGGCCAGCGGCGCGTTCTGGACGCTCGCCCCCGTCTACGCCAGCGCACGCGGCATGGAGGGCGACAACCTCGCGCTCTTCATGTCGGTCGTAATCTTCGGCGGCGCTCTCGCGCAGTTTCCGTTAGGGAGGCTCTCCGACTTCACCGACCGGCGCCTGATCATCGGCATCGCCGCCGCCTTCGCTGCCTTCTCAGGGCTCATGCTGGCGAACCCCGCACCGTTCGGCATCAGCCCGCTGACCTGGTTACTCGCAGGCGGCTTCCTCTATGGCGCGACCGCGTTCCCGATCGGCTCGCTCACGAACGCCCATCTGAACGACCACGCCGGCAAAGACGAAATGACCGAAGTCGCAAACTCGAACCTCTTCCTCTACGGCGTCGCCGCAGCGATAGGTCCATTGCTGGCGGCCGTGGTCATCAACCTCTGGGGCATGAGCGCGATCTTCTTCTACACCGCCGCAATCCACGCGAACTTCATGGCGTTCGTGCTGATCCGCGTCTTCCAGCGCGCACCCGTCGCCCGCGAAAACCGCCCAAGCTTCGAACCCGCAACCGTCCAACCAGCAGCGCCGGTCCGCCTCCAACCCGAACCGGCGGGCGGGAAGTAGAAAGAAAAATTCACCACAAAGCCACGAAGGCCATCAAGCAATCTGCTTCGTGACCTTCGTGGCTTCGTGGTGAAACTATTTTTGCGCTATCGCGCGAAGTGAGCCTACGGCTTGTCCCGCGTCCGCTGGAACGACGCGAACACCGACGCCGGATCGTATTTCAGCTGCGGTGCTTCTTCCTCCACTGGCGCCTCGGCCTCAACTGCCTCGCTTGCGGGTCTCAGCGTCGCGCCTTTCGCTTCCGGCGGCGCGTTCTTCGCCTTGCGCGCACTCGCCTTCTCGACCGCAAGATCGAGCTCAAGCTGCGAACACAAGCTCAGCGTCACCGGATCGACCGGCTTGATGTTCTGCATGTTCCAGTGCCCGCGGTTGCGGATCAGCTGGATCGTCGACTTCGTCGTGCCGAGCAGCTTCCCGATCTCCGCGTCCGTCACCTCCGGGTGATTGCGCACGAGCCAAAGGATAGCATCGGGCTTGTCCTGCCGGCGCGACACCGGCGTATAGCGCGGGCGTCCCTTCTGCGTGGCGCTCGGCATTTCGAACGCCGACTTCGTCATCACGAGCCGCTTGCGCGGGTCCTTCTCCGCCGCGGCGATTTCTTCGCGCGTCAACTGCCCCATCATCACGGGGTCCAGCGGCACGATCTTCTCCGGATGCATGTCGTCCGCCATTGCTTTGATCTCGAGCGCATGCAGCGCGCAAAACTCGCCGATCTGGTCGAACGTCAACGTCGTAAAATTCAAGAGCCACATGGCCGTCGCCTTGGGCATCAATGGCTTCGTCATAGGTAAAACCTCTCCGCTGGGCGCCAGCGGGTTCGAGCCGCCAGGCCGGAAATTCACCTCAAAATGAAGGGAGTTTCAGGCGCCTATATAGTGGCTCCGGTCTGCGGAAGGAAGCTCGAATCCTGGGACCGCGGGCGTCCTCGCCCGCCCTTTTCTGACTTTCCACGCAAAAGAAGGGCAGGCGAGGCGTCAAGGCGTCAGCAAAATCTTCCCGATGTGCGTGCTCCCCGCCATTCGCGCATGCGCTTCCGCGGCCTTCGCGAGCGGCATCACGCTATCGACGATCGGCTTGATCCGGCCGTTGATCAACAGCGGCCACACCTCGCGCTCGACTGCCTGCGCGATCCCTGCTTTCTCCGCGTTCGCCCGCGCGCGCAGCGTCGAGCCCGTGATGGTCAGCCGCTTCAGCATCACAAGCATCAGGTTCAAGTTCGCCTGCGACCCTTGCTGAAACGCGATGTTGACGAGCCGCCCTTCGAGCTTCAACAAACCCACGTTCTTCGCGATGTAGTCGCCGCCCACCATATCGAGGATCACATCGACGCCGGCGCCGCCCGTCTCGGCCCGCACCACATCGGCGAAATCCTCCTCGCGATAGTTGATCGCCCGCGCCGCGCCGAGCTCGACGCACGCCTTGACCTTCTCCGCCGACCCGGCGGTCGTGAACACACGATGCCCGCGCGTCGCGAACAGCTGGATCGCCGCCGTCCCGATCCCGCTCGACCCGCCGTGCACCAGCAGCGTCTCGCCCTCCTTCAGCCGCGCGCGGTCGACGACGTTCGTCCACACCGTCATGTAAACTTCCGGCAGCGCCGCCGCATCGACTAGCGAAACGCGCGACGGCTTCGGCAACACGCTGCCCTCATGCGCGATGCAGTACTGCGCATACCCGCCGCCCGCGACTAGCGCGCAAACCTCGTCGCCCAAATCCCACCGCTCCACATTCGCCCCGGTCGAAGCAATCGTCCCCGAAACCTCAAGCCCCAGCGTCTGCGGCGCGCCGGGCGGCGGCGGATACATGCCGGCCACCTGCGCTAGGTCACCGCGATTGACGCCGGCGGCCGCCACCTTGATCAACACCTCGCCAGGCCCCGGCGTCGGCACCGGCAACTCCACAAGGTTCGCAACGCGCACCCCGGCTTTTTCGGTTGGTACAACGGCAGTCATGGTCTGAGGCAGCGTGGGCAGCACGGCGTTTTCCTTCTTGGCGGCCAGCGGGCAGGGTGACAACACTTAGCGCAGCCAAAAGGGACTTGGCCAATGGCCTGGGACGACCTCGATCCGAAACCAAAGAAACCGGCGCCCGTCGACCTTGCGCTGATGTCGATCGAGGACCTGACGGCCCGCATCGCCGAACACGAAGCCGAAATCGCCCGCATGAAGGACGCTATCAAGGCAAAACAAGCTCAACGGTCTACGGCCGACGCGTTGTTCAAGAAGGGGTGATCGGGAATCGGTGTTCGGGACTCGGGTATCGGGTATCGGGACAAAAACCCGATCACCGAATCCCGAAAACCGACGCCCGATCAGTACGCGATCGCCATCCGCAAACCCCGCGAATCACGTTCGAAAACCTCGGGCGCAAACTTCGCACGTCTTTGCAACAAGTTTCTTGCTGTCAAAACCAAGACGCACGAGTCCAACAGGTCATCCGCTTTTGCGCCAGTGCCCCGCAGCCGCTGCAACCAATCGTCTAAATTCTTGAATCCTGCGCGCTGCAATAGGTGCTTGCGCGCAGCCAAGCCTTCCGCCGTGTGCTTCGAATCAAGCGGCGTCCCTTTGTTCAACCGCGCGAACGCGAGTTCCGGATGCGCCTCGTGCACACGGGCCTGCGCTTCCGGCGTAATCGCGCGGTCGATTTCGATGATCTTCGGCCTGATCGCCCAGATCTGTTTCGAGATGCCGCCGAAACCGACCACTGATTCGCGCTTTGCCAGTCTTTTTGTGGGTATTTCAGCGCTCCGCGCGGCAGCGTCTTGAACACGCGCGAGCTATGCGGAGAAATGATTTTTCGAGCCGCAACCTCACATTGCCGCACGCCGTTTCTCGAAAGTCCGATCGGCATGTCTACAGCAATGATCTCAGCATCGCTCGCTATCGCGTTCCAATTCGGAGCAATTCTGAATTCCGCGTGGCGGAGATTCATGCACGCTTCGACGACTAACCATCCGCTCCGGCAACCATCTATTCCGGCACAACGCTGCACGTAGCACGACATGGGAGTTAACTCTCTTTCGCGTGACCGACTGTGCTTTTCGTGCCAAGCTTGGCTCGAAGAATGCAAGCAACGATATCTTAAGCTTGAACTGTGCCGCCTTCATGTTCTTCGATTCGGTGGGGACATGCGGTCTAACGTTTCAAGCTACTCCATGGCTGAACCGTCAATCTGGGAAGGATCGCATGAAGAGTTGGATTAAAGGGGAAGCGATGGCCTACAGACCCAACGCGGCGGATCCGCAGGTCGCGAACGCA
>JBJXEH010000222.1:0-6417 GCA_046153995.1 Micropepsaceae bacterium | reverse complement strand
ACTGCCAGCCGACGAAAACCGCAAAGCAAAACAGGCCGATGCCGTTCAGGAACAGCAGCGCGCGCAGGCGCTCCGGCATCGCGGTCATCTTGCCCCCCCGCTAGGCGGCTTGTTGGACGGGCAGGGGCACGGGTGCCGGTGCGCTAAGCCGCGTGGTGTCGAGTTCGCCGAAAGTCGCTGCACCTTCGCGATGCTGGCGCGACCATTCTTTGGTCCACGCGGGGTCTTCGACTTCGCGCGGGTCGTAGCTGGGTTTCAAGATGCGTGCGAGGCGCGGCAGCAGTTTGCGGAACATGCGGCCGAGCAGGCCGTAGAGTTTTAGGCGGTTCGACACGTGGTGCCAGCGGCCGTCTTCCATCAGCAATTGGCGGTAGGCTTGCCACGTGCGGTAGAAGATGTGGCCGGTCGCGTAGGCGAGGCCGTAGATGCGCCACGAGTAGCGGCCGTCGAGCGCCTTGAACACGTCGTACGTTACTGTTTTGTGTTCGATTTCTTCGACGAAGTGCCAGAGGATCATCGCGGTGACGGCGGGGTCTGCGCCTTTGAACAGGTACTCGCGGTCTTCGACGAGCATGTGGCCGAGGGTTAGTCCCATCGCCTCGAACCCTTCGGCATAGGCGATGTTGAACGTGAACGAGCGTTTCGTAGCGAACGCGTCGTAGTCCTGCTTTAGTTGCGCCTCGTGCGGCGCGATGCACGCATAGCCCACGTCGGCCAGGCGCTTGTTCCATTGTTGATGCTGGCGGAAGTGGGTTGCTTCCTGCGCGATGTAGAGGTCGATGTCTTTCAGGAGCTGCGGATCGGTGATGCGCTCCTTCGCCTTCTTCATCGTCTCGATCATGTAGGGTTCGAGATAGGGCATCGCAAGCGAGCCCGCGTTGACGATTTGGCTGAACTCGGGCCGAGCCTTGTTCCAATGCGCCTGCGCGGGGTCGGCGTAGGGAAAGCGCATGCGTCGCACGGTCATGCGATCAGGGGGCATGCGATCAGGAGGCATGCGGGCGGCTGTGGTTTCGGGCATGGGCGTCGCCTCGCGCGGGCTTACAATCTCGCGAGAAGACTAACGCTTTTTTGACCTTAAAGGGAGGCGGAAAGTGCGTTTACTTTCTTACTCGATCGGCGGTTCTTCGGCGCTTTCGTCGTTCGTGCCGTCGTCACCCGCGCTCTCGTCGTTCTGCGGGGCTTCGTTTTCGGAGCTGTCGGACGACGGCGCGGAGTCGGCCGGCGGTGGCGCCTTCTTCTTGCCGCGCTTGAGTTCCGCCTGCTGGTACTTGTAGCGAATGTCTTCGGTCGAGAACGTCTCTTGCGCCAGCTGTTCCGCGGGTGTCGACGGCTGACCCAGATAGATGCCGCCGATCAGGGTCAGCACGATCGTCGTGACGGCGATGATGATGGCGGTGTCGCGATCCATGGGCGGAGGCTAGCCGCAACCCCTTAACGTATTGTCAATCTCTCGCGCGCAATTCGAGACGCTGCGGGCGCTACCGCCACCAGATGACGATGAGCGCGACTTCCACCAGCACCAGTGCGATTTGGAAGAACAGGAACGTCCAGAGCGTTCGGTTGTTCAGCCAGTCCCATTCTTTCGCTTGGCCGTAGGCTTGGATCGCCTCGGTGGTCGCGAACAGGCCGAAGGCGCTGGCCAACGCGGCCGCGCCGCCCGCGCCGCCGATGCCGAGCCAGGCGAGCGCGCGCGCCGCGATGTGGCTTGCGAACGCCACCGTGCGTTCGGTCAAGAACGCGGTCCAGTTCGAGCGCTCCGTCGCCTTTGCGGTCTTCTTCTTGTCGAGCTTGGTGGAGAGGGCTGCGGGGAGCAGGATGAGGAACTCCGCCGCCCCCGCGCCCGTGGCCATGACGAGCGCGTCGGCGAACGTGGCGCTCCAATACCAGAACGCGAACGCGGAGAGCCCGATCTCGCACACCGACGACCACACGCCCGACAGAAGCGCCGCCACCCAATCCTTGAACGCGACCGTCGCCAAGCGCTGCACGACGACGTCGGCCAACACCTTCAACACGACGGCGAGCACCCAACTGCCGGCGCCCAGCAACAACCAACCCCAAATCGTCATGGGGCCACTATGGGCGGGTTGCGGCGTGGTTGTCGAGAAACCGGGGGTGGATATCCGCCACCCCGTGATTGTTTTCAGCTTGGCTTTGTCAGCGACCCCCAAATGAACAGGCGGCCCGTGACGATGCCGAAGATGGCACCGCCGATGTGGGCGAGGTAGGCGACGCCGCCGGCGTTGGCCTGCTGCGGTTCGGTGGTGACACTCACCACCTGGGTCACGATCCAAAGCCCGATAAGCACGATCGCGGGGATTTGGATCACGCGCGCAACGGGCGTGAGCACAAGGGTGCGGATCGAGTCGCGCGGGTAGGTCACCAAGAACGCGCCCATCACCGCCGCAACCGCGCCGCTGGCGCCCACGATCGGGATGGCCGAGCTCGGGTCGCCGTAGATGTGCGCGGCGGCCGCCGCGACCGCACCCAGAAGGTAGAAAATCAGGAACTTGACCGAACCCATCGCGTCTTCCATCGCGGGCGCGAACGCCCACAGGAAGACCATGTTGCCCAGGATGTGAACCCAGCCGGCGTGCAGGAACGCGGACGTGAGCACCGTCTCGTACTCGCGCCCGGCCATGATCGCCGCCGGCACCGCCGACCAACGGTCGATGAAGCGCTCGCCCTGCTGCATCTCCATGTAGAAGACGGCGGCATTGATCAAAATCATCAGCACCGTGACGAACGGAATGCCGGTAATGCTGCGCGAGACGCTGCCCAAGGGAAACATGGTGATCCTCCAACGTGTATAACGCGCGTGGGGGCGGCGGGTTCCGAGGTCGGCGGCGCCAGCGGAAGGTTTCGCCATTTCATTCGGCGACATGATAGCCAATACCGGCTCCATCGACGCCCAAGAGGCAACCGTCGTTAGGACTTCAAGATGCCGCGGCAAGACAGGACTGGCGGCCGAACGCCCGGGGAAGGACCACCGGCGCCGACTTCGTTCAGGCAGCGCATCGGCGCGCTCAAGAACATTCCGGCGTTCGTCGCTCTGGTTTGGCGTACCAGCCCGTTCCTCACCATTTGCTCGCTGTTGTTGCGCCTGGTTCGCGCGCTCGTGCCGATCGTCACGCTCTATATCGGCAAGCTGATTATCGACGAGGTCGTGCTGCTGGTACAGCGGCCGGAGCCCCCGCCTTCGCTCGCGCAGTGGTGGGAAAGCGGCCTTCTCGACTGGCTCGCCCTGCTTCTGGCCGCGGAATTCGCGCTCGCCGTGTTCGCGGAAGTTTTGGGCCGCGTCGTTGCCTTGGTCGAAAGCCTGTTGGGTGAGCGTGTGTCGAACGACAGCAGCGTCCGGCTGATGGAGCATGCGGCAACGCTCGACCTTGAGGATTTCGAAGACGCCGAATTCCAAGACCGGCTCGACCGTGCGCGCCGTCAAACAAGCGGCCGGATGGCGCTCATGAGTCAGTTGTTCGGCCAAGCACAAGACATCGTGACGGTGGTGAGCTTCGCGGCCGGCTTGATCGCTTACGCACCTTGGCTCATCGCGCTGCTGCTGGTCGCGCTCGTGCCGGCGTTCCTCGGCGAGGCGCACTTCAACGCGCAGAGTTATTGGCTTGCCTATTTCCGCACGCCCGAACGGCGCGAGCTCGACTACTTACGTCAAACCGCGGCAAGCGCCGAAACCGCGAAGGAAGTGAAGATCTTCGGTCTGAACGGCTTTCTCATCGAACGCTACAAGCATCTGGCAGCCAACATCTACGCCGCGAACCGCAAGCTGGCGATACGGCGCGCGGCCTGGGGCGGCGTCTTCACCGCGATCGGTACGATCGGCTATTACCTCGCTTACGCTTACATCGCATGGCGGACGCTCGCCGGTGCATTTACGATCGGCGACCTGACGTTCCTCGCGGCGTCTTTTCGCCGGTTGAGCGGCCTCCTCGAAAATCTGCTCGCAGGCTTTTCATCGACCGCAAGCCAGGCGCTCTACCTGGACGACCTGTTCTCGTTCTTCGACGTAACACCCGAAATTCACTCGCCCCAGAATCCAAGACCCTTTCCGCAGCCCATCCGCGAAGGCTTCGTCTTCGAGAACGCCGGGTTTCGATACCCCGGCGCCCAGCGCTGGGCCGTGCGGAATTTGAACTTCAGGCTACAAGCGGGCGAAGTGCTGGCGCTCGTCGGCGAAAACGGTGCCGGCAAAACCACGCTGGTCAAACTGCTCGCGCGCCTTTACGACCCCGACGAAGGCCGCATTCTGCTCGACGGGCACGACCTGCGCGAGTACGACCTCGATGCCGTGCGCGCGAACATCGGCGTCATCTTCCAGGATTTCGTCCGCTTCAACTTGACCGCCGCCGACAACATCGCGGTCGGCCGCATCGACGCGCGCGCCGACCGCGCCCGCATCGAACAAGCGGCAGGACGCAGCCGCGCCGACGCCGTCATCGCCAAACTGCCCGAAGGCTACGATCAAATGATCGGCAAACGGTTCAAGAACGGCATCGACCTCTCCGGCGGGGAATGGCAAAAGCTCGCGATCGCGCGCGCCTATATGCGCGACGCGCAAGTCCTCATCCTCGACGAACCGACGGCCGCACTGGACGCGCGTGCGGAGTTCGAAGTGTTCGAGCGCTTCAAGGAAGTGAGCGCGGCCAAGACCGCGGTCATCATCTCGCACCGCTTCTCGAGCGTGCGCATGGCCGACCGGATCCTCGTGCTCGCCGACGGCACGGTGGAATCGGCCGGCACGCACGCAGAGCTGATCGCGCAAGGGGGGCGGTATGCGGAACTGTTTGAGCTTCAGGCGGCGAGTTATCGGTAGGGAGTCAGTCGCGGTGGGCGCGTTTCCAAAGTGATCGCGGTGCTTGTGTCAAATTATAACACTTGATTCATATGATACTCGTATTATATTCGGTACATGCCCTGGGCGGTTCTCTTCGCAGCGCCTTTTCAGCCGGAGTTCCGGGCAATGCCGGAAGACGCGCAAGACGCGCAAGACGCGCAAGAAGCGCTTGTCGCAACGGTGGAGCATTTGCGCGAATTTGGGCCGAAGGCGACCCGGCCGCAGGTTGGGACGCTCAAGGGTTCGGAATACGCGAACATGAAGGAGCTGCGCTTCCACACGGCGACGGGCGAGTGGCGCGCGGCGTTCGCGTTCGACCCGCTGAGGCAGGCGATTGTGCTCGTGTGCGGCGACAAGTCGGGTGAGGCGCAAGCCGTCTTCTACAAGCGGCTGATCGATACTGCCGACAAGCGCTTTGGCGCTTATCTGGAATGGTTGAAGGAAGAAGAAGCGAAAAAGAAGTCAGAGACGAAGAAACCGAAATAGAGATTGACGAGGTATCCCATGACGCGCGATCCGCGAAAGCCCTACACCCTTGAAGAGATCAAGGCGACGTTGTCGCCGGCGCAGCGGGCGCGTATCCGCGCGCGTGTGGACCAAATGGCGGCGGAGGAGATGAGCCTCGCCCAATTGCGCAAGGCCCGCGCGATGACCCAAACGGCGCTCGCCCGCAAGCTCGGCAAGACGCAGGCCCTCGTCTCCCGCATCGAGAGCGCCGGCGATCTCTACCTCTCGACGATGCGCAAACAGATTGAGGCGCTGGGCGGCGATTTGGACATTCGCGCTGTGTTTCCGGACATGGCGCCGGTGTCGATTGGTGGGTTTAAAGAGGTGGCGACGGGTGCGCCGAAGTCGGGCCGAAATCCGAGGACGGGAATGTTTGCGAAGCCTGCAAGAAAGAGGCTGGTTCTGCGTCGAGCAGCAAAAAGATAGGTGTGCGTTCCCAGAATTCGTGGAAGCTTGCCACACTTGCTGCCCGAGGACCCGCCACCATGCTGCCGCCTGCCGTGAAAACCGTGACGACCGAGGAGAAGGCGCGCGCGCTCGACATTTTCACGTTGGCGTTCGTGGACGATCCGATGCTGCGCTGGATTTTCGCGGACGGCAGCACGTATCTGAAGCACTTGGGGCCGGCGCAGTTGGCGCTTGGCGGGCGGGCGCTTGCGCATGGCACGGCGCACGTGCTCGACGATTATTCCGCCGCCTCGTTCTGGCTGCCGCCCGGTATCGGCATCGACGAAGAGGCGATGGGCGCGCTCATCGAAAGTGCGGTGCCGGCGGACCGCCAAGCCGATCTCGCGGGCGTGGCCGAGCAGATGGGGCAGTATCACCCGCATGAGCCGCATTGGTATTTGGCGGTGTTGGGTGTCGACGTCAGCCGGCAGGGCAAGGGCCTCGGTTCGGTTCTGATGAAGCACGCGCTCCAGCGCGTCGACGCCGAGCGGTTGCCCGCCTATCTCGAATCCTCAAACCCGCGCAACATCCCGTTCTATGAGCGGCACGGGTTCGAGGTGATCGGGCGGATCCAATCGGGCGCGACGCCGGTGGTGACGCCGATGTTGCGG
>JBJXEH010000221.1:0-8100 GCA_046153995.1 Micropepsaceae bacterium | reverse complement strand
GCGCGGGGGGCGAAATAGCTGAGCACGCCGTCGGCCCCGGCCCGTTTGAAGGCGGTCAAGCTCTCGAGGATCGCGCGGTCGGCGTCGATCCAGCCGCGCTCGGCGGCCGCCATGATCATCGAATATTCGCCGGAGACTTGGTAGGCGAACGTGGGGACGCCGAACGTCTCCTTCACGCGCCGCACGATGTCGAGGTACGGTAATCCCGGCTTCACCATCACCATGTCGGCGCCCTCGGCGATGTCGAGGGCGACCTCGCGGATCGCTTCGTCGCCGTTCGCTGGGTTCATCTGGTAGGTGCGCTTGTCGCCCTTCAGCGCTTTCGACGAGCCGACGGCGTCGCGGAACGGGCCATAGAATGCTGACGCATACTTCGCGGCGTAGGCCATGATCAGCGTATCTTTGTGGCCTTCGCGTTCGAGCGCGTTGCGGATGGCGCCGATGCGGCCGTCCATCATGTCGGACGGCGCGATGATATCGCAACCAGCACGCACCTGGTTCAGCGCTTGGGCGACGAGCACTTCGACCGTCTCGTCGTTCAAGATCACGCCGTCCTTAAGCAGACCGTCGTGGCCGTGGGTTGTGTAGGGGTCGAGCGCTACATCGCAGAGCACGCCGATGTCGATCTGCGCCGCCTTGATCGCGCGCGTGGCACGGCAGACGAGATTGTCCGGGTTCAACGCCTCGCGGCCGTCATCGGTCTTCTTCGCGGGGTCCGTATACGGGAACAGGGCGATAACCGGAATGCCAAGCTTTTGCGCTTCCTCGGCTGCCGCAGGCACGAGGTCGACAGAGAGGCGGTCGACGCCCGGCATCGAGGCAATCGGCTCGCGCCTGTTGACGCCATCGACAATAAATATCGGCCAAATGAGATCGGCGGGGGAGAGCGTCTGTTCGGCCACCAGACGCCGCGACCAGTCCGTTCGCCGGAGGCGGCGCAAGCGGGTGGCGGGAAAGCGCGGGGCGTCGGAGGTCATGGGGGTAGCAGCGCGTCCAATTTTGTGTCGTTGGCTGGCTCGAAGGGGTCAACGACTAGCACGGTTCCATACAATCCGCCGTCCTGCATGTCTTCGCTTAGAAGTACAGAGATGCCTGCGGCGGCACAAATTGCCAAGAGATGCGAGTCCCATACATTCAGATTGAATCGTTGCATCAATGATTTCGTATCATCGAACACCTTATCCGATGGCCAGACGGTATCGAAAACAGAGCGCCAGGTGCTAACCATCTGAAACGAGCCGTCCCGCGGAAAGCCAAACTTCCGCACAACCACGTTCAAGAACTCAAAGTACGACTGCTCGGCTATTGCGCTACCCGCGACCGTCGCCCGGTTGATGATTTCGATTGCGCGCTGTTGCTTTTGCGGGTCCGCCAAATCGACGCTGTAGACCAAGATATTGGTGTCGAGCGCTACTCTCACCGTTCGTTCATCTCTTCACGCGTGAGGCGCCGCCCCAGCTTGGACATGCCCAGGCCCTTTTTCATCATTGCAACCATCTTGGCGATTGCCTTCTGCCGCGCCTTGTCGTCGATGTCGTCGCCCGAGCCGATTAGCTTCGCCACCTGCTTTCCGTTGCGGGTAATGACGACCTCGTTTCCGAGTTCGACTTGCCGGAGAAAATGGGAGAAGCGCTGGTTTGCTTCACGGGCTCCAACGGTCAGCGTCTTCTTCGCTCGGATCATGTTCATGTCACTACAGTACTACACTGTGCTCCTCCGATGCAACGGGCAGCGGAATTGACAACGGCGGTTTAGAGCGCCACACAACGGCGAAATTGGGAATTTCTAAACCATGGCTTTTGAACTTTCCGAGGACCAGCGCCTCATTCAGAAGACCGCGCGCGATTTCGCTACCGCGCAGCTCGCGCCGTTTGCGGCGCAGTGGGATGAGGAAGAAATCTTTCCCGTGCCCACGATGCGTGCGGCGGCTGAACTTGGGTTTGCCGGCATCTATGTGAAGAGCGATGTCGGCGGGTCGGAGCTTTCGCGCCTCGACGCGGCGTTGATCTTTGAGGAGTTGTCGGCGGGCTGTACGGCGACGGCGGCTTACATTTCCATCCACAACATGGCGTCGTGGATGATCGACCGGTTCGGCGGTGACGAGCAGCGGCGCAAGTGGCTGCCGAAACTGACGCCGATGGAGTTGATCGCCAGCTACTGCTTGACGGAACCCGGCGCGGGGTCCGACGCTGCGAACTTGAAGACGAAAGCCGTACGCGACGGCGACCATTATGTGCTGAACGGTGCGAAGGCGTTTATTTCCGGCGCGGCGGTGTCGGATGTCTACGTTTGTATGGTGCGCACGGGCGTGGACGGGCCGAAGGGGATTTCCTGCATCGTCGTCGAGAAGGGAACGAAAGGGCTTTCGTTCGGGAAGAATGAGCGGAAGATGGGATGGCGGAGCCAACCGACGGCACAAGTGATCTTTGAGGATTGCCGGGTCCCGGTCGCGAACCGTATCGGCGCAGAAGGCGAAGGATTTCGAATTGCGATGATGGGTCTCGACGGCGGGCGCATCAATATCGGCGCCTGTTCGCTGGGGACCGCGCGGGCGGCGCTGGAACAGGCGCAGCGTTATGTGACCGAACGAAAGCAGTTTGGGCAGGCGCTCGCCGACTTTCAAACGACGCAGTTCAAACTTGCCGATATGGCGACGGACTTAGAGGCGTCCCGGTTGATGATTTGGAACGCAGCCGCCGCGCTCGACCGGCGCGATCCGCGGGCGACGATGCTGTGCGCGATGGCGAAGCGGTTTGCGAGCGATAACGCGTCGAAGATCGCGAACGATGCGCTGCAGTTGCATGGCGGGTACGGGTATCTCAAAGACTTCCCATTGGAGCGGTATGTGCGCGATCTGCGTGTGCACCAAATCCTTGAGGGGACGAACGAGATTATGCGCGTCATCATCGCACGCGAGATGTCGCGCCAATGATCTCGCAGCGGGTCGCGCTTTGGGCGCTGGGGTATGGGCTTTTGATTTGGTTCGAGGCAACGCTGATCATCCGTTGGGCGGGTGACCTGATTTTCGTGCCGGATAGCTTCGCCTGGGGTGTGGGGTTGTTCCTGCTCACCGCGTGGCTGGTGTTCGCCGTCGGTTGGTTTTTCTTTTATGCGTTTCAAACACCGCCGATGGAGCGGGCGGGGGCTGCCATTCTAATTTGCGCGGTCGGGCTCATCGCCGATGCGTTTACAACGCTCTTTATCGATCGCGTGTTCCCCGACATGACTGCGCCACAAGAGCGGCTCTTCGCAGCGTGGCTAGCTTGGGCTTACGGCATTGGTCTTGTCAGCGGCGTGTGGCCTCAGCGCATGCCGCGCGTGCCGGCCTGAAGGATCATCTCTATGGAAGACGTGTTGTTCGAGGTGCGGGGCAGGGTTGGGTTGATGACCCTGAACCGGCCGAAGGCGTTAAACGCGCTGACGCTCGGCATGGTCGATGCGATGCAGACGCAACTTGCGGCTTGGCGCAGCGACGATGTTGTGGAACTTGTCGTCGTGCGCGGCGCCGGGGAGCGCGCTTTCTGTGCGGGCGGTGACATCAGGGCGCTACACGAATCCGGCAAGGCGGGAACGCCTTATGTGATCGATTTCTATGAGCGCGAGTACAAGCTCAACACGTATATCAAGCGTTATCCAAAGCCTTACATTGCGCTGATCAACGGGATCGTCATGGGCGGTGGGGTCGGCGTGTCCGTGCACGGGCGGCAGCGCGTGTGCGGTGAGGGCACGGTGTTTGCAATGCCCGAGACGGGGATTGGGCTCTTTCCCGATGTCGGCGGCACGTACTTCTTGCCGCGGCTGCCGGGCGAGCTTGGGATGTATCTGGGGCTTGCGGGCGCGCGCCTTGACGTCATCGACGCAAAGTACGCGGGGATAGCGACGCATATCGTGCCGGCGGCACAGCACGAGGCATTGATCGCGGCGTTGGCGGATTCTGGTGAGCCATACGAGCGGACGTTGTCTCGCTTTGCCGTCGCGCCTGCGAATGCGTCAAAGATTTCAGGGCTGCAGCCGCTGATCGACCGGCATTTCGCCCATGGAACGGTCGAGGCGATTGTCGCTTCGCTCGAGAGCGACACATCGATGTTCGCCGTGGAGACCCTGAAGGCGCTCAAGACGAAGTCGCCGACGAGCCTCAAAGTGACGTTCCGTCAGCTGCGCGAGGGGCGGCAGCGCGGCTTCGAAGAATGCATGCAGCTGGAGTTCCGGCTGACGAACCGGTTCATGCGCGGGCACGACTTCTATGAGGGCGTGCGCGCGGTGATCGTCGAGAAAGACAATGCGCCGAAGTGGAAACCTGCAACGCTGGGCGATGTGAAAGCGGAGGACGTGACGGCGCACTTTGCAGCGTTGCCGGGCGGTGATTTGCGTCTTGACTGAGGCGGTTCGCAGTTAACGCGATCCGAAATTCGGCCTATAACGGTGTCACGGAAAACGTCGGGAGAACACGCATGCGCATCGGATTCATCGGACTTGGAAACATGGGTGGGCCGATGGCTGCCAATCTGGTCAAGGCTGGGCACGATGTCGCGGTGTTCGACATGGCGGCCGCTGCGGTCGAGAAAGCCGTTGCGGCGGGTGCGCATTCGCGCGGCTCGGCCGGCGACGCGGCGCGCGAGCAAGACGCCGTCGTCACGATGCTGCCTGCGGGTCAACACGTGCGGCAGGTTTATCTGGGCGACAGCGGCATTTTGAAGACGGCGAAAGCCGGGACGTTATTCATCGATTCGTCCACGATCGATGTGGCGGCGGCGCGCGATGTGCATGCGGCGTCGAAGCTCGCGGGCGTAGAATTCCTCGATGCACCCGTTTCAGGCGGTGTCGGTGGCGCGTCGGCGGGCACGCTGACCTTCATGGTCGGCGGGGATGAGGCTGCGTTCGGGCGCGCGAAGCCGATCCTCGATAAGATGGGCAAGAACATCTTTCACGCGGGCGGCGCGGGCACGGGGCAGGCGGCAAAGATCTGCAACAACATGCTGCTTGCGATTTCGATGATCGGGACATGCGAGGCGTTCGTGTTGGCCGAGAAGTTAGGCTTGAGCCACGAGACGCTGTTCAAGATTTCTTCGACGGCGTCGGGGCAGTGCTGGAGCCTGACCAGCTATTGCCCGGTGCCTGGGCCCGTTCCGGCGTCACCCGCGAACCGAGAGTATCAGCCGGGGTTCACGGCTTCGATGATGCTGAAGGATCTGAAACTGTCGCAAAACGCAGCGCAAACGGCAGGGGCCTCGACGCCGTTGGGTGCGCAGGCGACGGCGCTTTACAGCATGTTCGAATCCGCCGGCGCCGGAGGCCGCGATTTTTCCGGGATCATCCAGCTTCTGCGCGGAAACCCTCACGCTTTAACCGGAAATTAGGCACGCGACTTAAGCCGGTCTTAGGCGGCCATGCCTAATGTGACACCCGTCATAGGGCGAAAAGCCCAAAACAGGTGGGTTCAGTCATGAGCGTTACAGCGACGGTACGTCAGCCGGTAGAGCAACACGAAGAGGCCAGCGCGAAGCCGCGCTACCTCGAGTGCTTGAACCTGATCGAGCGCTTGCATCGCCAATTGCTCGACGTGATCAAAGACGAGCTAGAGCGCGTCGGCCAGCCCGACGTGAACAGTGTGCAGGCACTGCTTCTGTTCAACATCGGCGAGCAGGAGTTGACGGCGGGCGAACTGCGCACGCGGGGCCACTATCTGGGCTCGAACGTGTCGTACAATCTGAAGAAGCTGGTCGAAGGCGGTTACATCAATCACGTCCGCTCGGACGCCGATCGCCGCACGGTGCGCGTCAGCTTGACTGATAAGGGCAAGAGCATCCGCGTGATCGTCGCCGGCCTCTTCGACCGTCATGTGCACTTGGTGGAGCCCACCGGCGGCCTGCAGGTGTCGGAATTTTCTTCTCTGAACAAGGCGCTGCAGAAGCTTGAGCGGTTCTGGTTGGACCAGGTTCGCTACCGCCTCTAATCGATAAGCGTAGAAACACAAACGGCGGCTGCTCCCAAGAGCGGCCGCCGTTTTGCTTTTTACGAGATTTAGGCGGCATTCTTCCTTTGCCTACGAGCGGTAACCAGACATGCCTTTTGAAATTCGCTTCCGGGTTGCAGCGCTCGCGCGGTAGTGATGTCTGTGTCGCCGCGCAACCGTGACTCTGTTGCCCGCGATATCCCGGCAGGCATATCGTTTGACGGAAGTCTAACTCTTCGGTCAGCCGTTCAGAATCGTGCGGGAGCGCCATCCCGCAGGAAGAGGAACTCATGCGCGCACGCGACCTGCTAGCCACACTCGCCATTCTCACCACCGCGATCACAGTCTTCTTCAGCCAGGCGCGGCCTGCAGCGGCGCTACCCTCCGGAATTCAAGGTTGGTGCACAATTGTCGGGCCAGGAACGGAGGAGTGCGGCTTTGTGAGCGCGCCACCGCGACTACGACGCGAACGTCGGGCGGTATCTGGAGAGCGACCCGATTGGGCTTGAGGGCGGGATCAATATATACGCGTACGTAAGCGGAAATCCGGTCAAGTTGGTCGACCCCGAAGGTCGACAGTCGGCACCTGCTCCATCAGTTGACCTGCTTCTGGATTGGTTGAAGAACCGCCTTGGTGATCAAAAGTACTGCAATGAGGTCGCCCACACCTGCCGCTTGGACAACGAACAAGAACTGGGAGGAGCAATGAGGGGTTACGTGGCCTGCAATTACAAATGTACCGACGGCCTGACGCGGTCCTTTGTTACAGAGTCGGGGGGGGGGGCCTCGCGTCCTATCAGCCAGGGACAAGCGGCTAAATTGGAACCGATTCCCACTACTAGGTGATCCAGGCTGGCTGTTCGGCAATCCGGGTGGCGAGCCGAACTTCGAGTAAAAACGGGAGATGAGGAAGAAAGATGTCTATTTCAGACGCCAGAGCCGAGTTTCCTGCGATAGACGGTTATGTGATGCACAACCGCATTGACTGTCTTTCTACGGAATCCATAGTTTTATGGTTCCACAAACCATCCCCCGATTTGAGCTCAATGACCAATGTTCAAGTGTTTCTCATTGGCGCCTCGATGAAGGCCGTCAATGTGGAGATGAGCCCATTCTTCCCGGAAATGAAATCATATGCGATCAGGGAGGAATCGGTCGGCGGCAAGCCTCGAAATCTTTTAGATATTGTGTTTGACAAAGGCAAAATCTCCTTTCGCTTCGAGAAAGTATTCCACGTAAAAAGCTCACAACCGCTCGGGCGCGTGCCAGAGAGGTTAAAGAAGAGACTTGCGCTTAGATGAAACGGGGTGTTTTCAACGGGTGGGCACTTGAAGATTGGTCCTTGCAGCACGAATTGTTGGAACTCAGATTTCGCTTGTTAGCGCCTGCGACCCGGCAGGGCGTCAAGACGCAAATGCGTAGTCGATCACGCAAAAAAACTGAACGTTATAGAGCGAAAGCCATATTTATTCGGCCGATGAAAATGAAATTCTCAGATTTCACTTCTGGTTCCGTGGTCGAAGACTTTATCGTTATGAAGCTAAGCGATGACGTTTTTGCATATCGCTTTGTTCTACAAGGCCAAGCCTTTGCAGAAATCATAGCGGAAGACTGCGTATCGGCATTCTGGTAAACACAGTAATGGCGGGAGTGCGGTGACGGGTAATCGTGTCCCCGTCAGACTCGAAGCGAACTGTTTCGAGTGTCAGGCGGCTTTCTTGCGCCGGCCGCGGCCTGTGCTAGCCGGAACACGACCCAGGCCAATCTTCTTGGCAAACTCCGAGCGCTGGCGCGCGTAGGCTGGCGCGACCATGGGATAGTCGGCGGGCAAGCCCCACTTCGCGCGGTATTCTTCGGGCGACAAATTGTAGTTCGAGCGCAAATAACGCTTCAGCATTTTTAGCTTCTTGCCGTCTTCCAAGCAGATGATGAAGTCATCGCCGATCGACTTCTTCACCGAGACTGCGGGTTTGCCGGCGGCGGTGCCTTCGGTTGCCGTGCCCGAGACCAATCCCGCCAACACCGAATGCACGCTCTTCAAAATAGTCGGCACTTCGGCCATCGGCACTTGGTTGTGGCTGACATAGGACGACACGATCCCTGTTGCGAGCTGCAGCAGATGATCCATCGATTTGCCGTTGTCTGAT
>JBJXEH010000220.1:0-5729 GCA_046153995.1 Micropepsaceae bacterium | reverse complement strand
ACGGCGGCGTGTCGGGCGTGGCCGTTCTCGCCGAGAGCCACATCTCCGTCCACACCTGGCCGGAGAAGGGCTTTGCCGCGTTCGACGTGTTCATGTGCGGCGCCGCCCAGCCGACGAAGACGATCGCAGTGCTTGAGGCGGCGTTCCGTCCGAAGCGCGTGGTGGTCGGCGAGCACAAGCGCGGGATTTTGTAACGTTCGCGCGCTCAGCTAAGCCTTCAAGCCGCCCGGTGATGAGCCGGGCGGCTTTTTGAGTTTGCGGGGTTCCGAACTACTAGACTGGTCTGCGGCCTGGTGCGCGCTTCGCGACCAAGTAGGCGCTCAAGACCCTTGATGAAATCCTCATTCCCCAACAGGCGCCAAGTTATTCGTCTTTCGATGAAAAATGCCTCCGAACCCATCGGCGGGCCTCGTCCCATAGCGGGGGTGCACCACCGAAGATCGCCGGTCCATACCGCTCCCAGACTTGTTGCTCAGTGACGCCGTTCTCAGTCCAAGTACCACCGCCTGTGAGTGAATTTATGATAAGCGGCTGAAGACGATCCAACGCTTTGGCAAATCGTGCTTCAGCAGTCTCAGCACCCTCAAATTCGAGCCAAAGCGTCAAGAGTTCTCGCCCTTGCGGCTCGGGCAATATGCCGAAAATCCTCTCCGCTGCTGCCCGCTCGGCCTTCTCAAGCGCTGATCTGTCCACTCCTGCGGCGTGGAGCGGGGCGTCGCCAGCGTCAATCTCAACAATATCGTGTACGAGCAGGAGCTTAAGAACACGCAGCAAATCAACTTTTGCCGCCGAGTGCTCAAACAACACAAGAGCAAACATTGCTAGATGCCACGAGTGTTCAGCTGAATTCTCCCTGCGGCTTCGGTCGATGAGCGGCGACTGGCGAATGACCGACTTTAGCCGATCGATCTCCGCCAAAAAATTAAGCTGCTCACGAAGAACAACTTGCTTTGATACCGCGCCATCGGATTTCATAGTTTCTGAGCATAGGCGAGTCAGCGGGGATTCTCCATAGGGCCCAACTTGAATGTCGTTGAGATAGGCCTCTCGCTCGCCTGACAAATGGCGGAGTGTTCACCTGAAATACAGCTAGAAGCTAAATGCCAAGCCAAGTCCAACTACAAGCTGGTTCCTGCCACTATCCCCGCCATTTAGGAGGCTCTTCGAAAGAAGAAGGTTGTCGTTGATCAGGTAGTAATCCTGTGCCTGCACGTATGCGACCGCCTTTCGGCCATTCGCAAACTCGATTGGCGTACTGAGTTTGACCGCTGTTGATGCAACACCAAAGTTCTGATCGTTGCTAAATGCACCGGTTCCCCAGAACTCAGACGGACCGACGGTGATGTAGGTGGGAAACGCGATTGTTATGCCGTTCCATCTCAGCGTCGGGGCAACGCCAAGTTCAACATCAAAGGTTCCGCCAGCTTTTCCGAGCACCACCGTCGAGGATCTACCGGCGACCTGCCAGAAGAGCTTCGCATAGGGGTTGTGGCGCGGCGCAGCCGACGAAGACGATCGCGGTGCTGGAGGCGGCGTTCCGCCCGAAGCGCGTGGTCGTTGGCGAGCACAAGCGCGGGATCGTCTAGGCGCGATCGGCCGTTGGACTGAATGAAGCCGCCCGGTGACGAGCCGGGCGGTTTTTCATTTTGTGGCCAAGGGGGAAGGCGGACCACCCACGACTTCGCAGCATTGCCGACCTGGAAGCTGGCGCTCCCAGGCGTGCTGGCTAGCCCGCGACATCGATCAGCGGTTCGCCGAGTACGTCCATTTTCGGCGTCACGCCCAATCCGGGCTGGAGGCTGGCGGCGAGGCGGCCGTGTTTGCGCTGCGGCGCGCCGGCCGCGAAGCTGACCGTCACGTAGCTGTTGAAGTCCGTCGACGTGAACAGGAATTCGCTCGGCGTGCTGTGCGCGAGATGGGCGATGGCGGCGGTGGCGATGTCGCCGCCCCAGCTGTCTTCGATCGTCATCGCGAGCCCGAGCGACACGCACATGTCGCGCGCCTGACGGGCTTTTGTCAGGCCGCCGAATTTGCTGATCTTGATGTTCACGACATCCATCGCGCGATCGGCATGACCGCGCAGCAGCATCTCGAGTGAATCGACGTTTTCGTCCAGCACGAAGGGATGGTCGCAATGCTGGCGGACCGTCAGACACTCCTCATACGAACGGCAGGGTTGTTCGATGTAGACGTCGATGTCGCGCACGGCGCGCACCACGCGCAGCGCGTCGTGCATGAGCCAGCCGGTGTTGGCGTCGGCGATCAGGCGATCGCCGGGTTGCAACTCGGCCGCGGCGGCGCGGATGCGTTCGATGTCGTCGCCGGGATCGCCGCCGACTTTCAGTTGAAAGCGCCGATAGCCGGCGCTGCGATACTCCCCCACGCGCGCCGCCATCGCGGCCGGGGCTTCCTGCGAGATCGCGCGGTAGAGGCCGAAGTCCTCGCCATACCGGCCGCCGAGCAACAGGCAGACCGGCTGCCCCGTGACCTTGCCCAGAATATCCCAGCACGCCATGTCGATCGCCGACTTGACGTACGGGTGACCGAGCAAGGCCGCATCCATGCGGCGGTTGAGTTTGCCAAGTTGCGTCGGGTCCTCGCCGAGCAGATGCGGGCCTAGTTCCGCGATGCCGGTGCGCGCGCCGGTCGCATAGGCCGGCAGATAAAACGGCCCGAGCGGGCAGACTTCGCCGTAGCCGGTGACGCCCGCGTCCGTCTCCACGGCGACGACGGTGCTGTCGAACACCGACACCGACTTGCCGCCCGACCACTTGTAGCTGCCCTCGTGCAACGGCAAGTCCACGCGATAGGCCAGGATGCGCGTGATCTTCATCGGCGGGGGCTCCCTCGTGGGTTCGGGATGTTTCGAGTCTGAGGTTCGGTCCATAACACGGATGCTGGCGCGCGCAAGTCACCGGTCGAGGAACCAGTCTTGAAAGCGGTCACTTTTGCGGTCGATCCGCAAGGCTCAACACGGTATGCTTCCCGATAGCCGATTGGGCGCTAACAGATTTTTCAAGGCGCACGTGGCGCGAAGTGCGGTGAGATTCGCGGCAAACTCTAACAATCGCTCTTGAGTCTGTTACGTGTCCCCTGAATTCTGTAATTTTTACGTGATGAAGTGGACGGCCTCCGCTTCCGGCATCTAGGTGCCATAGTGTGGTTGTAAGAAAATGCGGGTAAAAAATGCGGGGACAGGTTATGTATTCACCCAACCTCAAGCCGCCCCTCGTCCGATGTGCGACAAGCTGTCAGCGGCAACTCGCCAATCGACTTTTGTATAGTGGTGGCTTATGGTGTGCCTTTCGACGTGATGCGTCCTGCGCAGACGCGTCTTCCCGCGCGGCCCGGCCGCGCGCGGCTGCGACTTGAAATGCAAATCTGACTCATCGCCGTGCTCTCGCGGTTCGTCTCGCGAACCGTTCGCGCATGCTCCGCCGTTCGCGACGCGCATGCTTCTCGCGGCGCGACAAAGCGAACACAGGTGCGGCTCACGTGAAACGGCACAACCGGCACACATGTGCCGCTGCGCCACTTGTGTCACTTGGGGCGGGCTTCGCACCGGGCAAGGTTGCCGATATTGCGCCGCCCACCCTGGCGGATTAAGCATGGCGCCATCTTTTCACCGCGGTCGCGGTTGAGATTTACTCGGGCTGCCGTAGGTTGGCCCCTTGCCCTCGAACCCCCCAGGGTCCCGTATGAGCCGAGTTCCGCATGGCGGTTGACCGCCTGGATGCTGTCGTTATCGGCACGAGTGTCGAGGGCTTGGTCGCGGCTGCCGCGCTTGCGACGGCGGGGCGCGCGGTCACGGTTGTCGAGCGGCGGGTTGACGGTGCCGCGATGGGCGATGGGGCGGATGCCGTCATCAGCGCCGGTGTGGTGCGGGAGCTTGATCTCACGTCGCATGGGCTGCGCTTTGCGGCGGCGCCACCGGTTGTTGGCGTTGGGGCCGAGAAGGCTTTGATCCTTTGGCCGGAGTTGCACGCGGCGCAGGCGAGTGTTGCGGCGCTGTCGGGGCGGGATGGCGAGGCGCTCACCGGTTTCTATGCGCGACTCGCGAGGGCCGCTGTGCCGGACGAGGCTTCGGCGGCGGCTTGGTTGACCGCGGCGCATGGTGAGCCCAGCGAAGCGATGCTGTTCCGGCTGACGTCGATCGCGCGGTTGCTGGACGAGGCGTTCGATAACGAGCTTCTGAAAGGCGTGCTGGCGCAAGGCGCTGTCATGGGTACGGGCGCCGCGCCGCATGCGCCGGCGTCCGGGCAGTTGCTGACGCGGCAATCGCTGTTGGCCCACGCGGTGCCCGAGGCCGGGCACCGGTTCGTCGCGGGCGGCGAGCGGCGGTTGCGGCAGGCGCTGCTGGCGCTGCTCAAATTCTACAACAACGCCGATGTTGTGTTCGGGGCCGAGGTCAAGGAGATCGCGACGGAGCGCGAGGCGGCGTCCGGCGTGGTGCTGGCCGATGGCACCGTGCTGCGCGCACCGCTGGTGATTTCGGCGTTGGCGCCGGAACATGCGGAGGCGCTGCTGACGGGTTTGAAGCGGGCGCGGCCGGCGCATTTGGCGCCGCGGGCGTCTGTGATGCCGGCTCAGCTTAAGTTGACGATCGGCGCCCTGCCTAAGCTTGCCGGTGTGGATGCCGCGACGCTGACGTCCGGAGCCATCGTAAGGCTCGCGCCCTCGATGGCGCGGCTGGCGGCTGCGCATGGTGCGTTTCGCGGGCTGTCGCTGCCCGCGCAGCCGTGTCTCGACTTGCGGTTCGTGCCGCGGGCGGAGGCGAAGCCGCGGTGGGACCTTCACGTGTCGATGCCTTATGTCCCCGCAACCACGAACGAGGGTCCTTGGAGTGCCGCGCGGCGCGACAAGCTGCGCGGACTTATCGTGCGGACTATCGACGAGGTGTCGGCCGGCTTTGGTGCTTCCGTCGAAGCGGCGGAGATGCGTCATCCGGCGGAGGCTGAGGGTCTGCTCGATATCGGTGGCCCCGCGCTGATGGCTTCGAATGCGGTTCGCGATCAGACCGCGGTACCGGAAGCGCATGCACCCGCAGCGCTGTCGCTGCTCAAGGGACTGTCGATTGTCGAGCCCACGCTTTATGGCGGCATCGGCGAGGCGGGGTTGCAAGCGGCGGCAACGGGCTCTCTCGTGAAGGCGCGCGCCGATGCGTAGCCTGAGCTCGCAAAACGACGTGATCGTGATTGGCGCCGGTGTGAACGGTCTCATCTGCGCGACGCTGCTCGCACAAGGGCGGCGGCGGGTGACCGTCGTCGAGGCCGAGGCGCATGCGGGTGGCGCGTGCAAGACGATCGAGCTTGTGGCCGGGCATCGTGTCTCCGGATTGGCGCATCTGATCGGGCCGTTGGATGCGCAGGTGGTGAAGGCGCTGCGCTTGCACCGGTTTGGGTTGAACCTGTCGGCAAAACAGATTTCGACGGTGGCCCTGTCGCCGGATGGGCGCCACATCGCGCTGGATGGTGATCTCAGGCATACGGCGCATGCGCTCGCCGTGCATAGCCAAGCCGACGCGAAGGCGTGGCCGCATTGGGACGGGCGGCTGCGTAAGGCGGCACAGCAGATCGAGCGCTGGGTGCAGGGTGTGCCGGGTGGCGCGGTCGAGCAGGCGAAGGCTGGCATGTTTGGCGGCCGTGCGGGCGCGAAGAGCGGTGCGCTGGATGCGGATGTTGCGAGCTTCCTCGATGCGTCGATTGCCGAGGTGTTGGACGCGGAGTTCG
>JBJXEH010000219.1:0-16233 GCA_046153995.1 Micropepsaceae bacterium | reverse complement strand
AGCGGCTGTGCCAATCGAACGCACCACAGGGCACGCGGGTGATAACGTTCGTCGCCGACGTTTCGAGCGAGGAGCAGATTTTGCGGTTCCGCGATGCGGTGGGGCGCGAGCTCGATACCGACCACATCCATCTGCTGTTCAACAATGCCGGTATCGGCGGGGGCCCGAGCTTCGTCAACACTCCGCGCGAGGAGTGGGAGAAGACGTTCAACGTTTGTTGGTATGGGGTCTATTACTCGTGCCGCGCGTTTCTGCCGATGGTTTTGAAGGCGCGCGAGGCGCATATCGTCAACACGTCGAGCGTGAACGGGTTTTGGGCGTCGCTGGGACCGACGCGGGCGCACACGGCCTATCCGGCGGCGAAGTTTGCGGTGAAAGGGTTTACGGAAGGCCTGATCAACGACTTCCGGCTCAACGCGCCGCATGTGAAGTGCTCGGTCGTGATGCCCGGGCATATCGGGACCTCGATCGTCGAGAACTCGCGCAAGGTTTTGACCGGGCATGGGATTGCCGAGATGACGGCCAAGGAACTTGGCGACGCGCGGCGTTCGATCAAGGGCATGGGCTTTCCGGCCGACGCGATGACGGATGAGCAGATTCAGCAGATGATGACCGAAATGGCGCGGCAGTTCGAGACGAACGCGCCGACGAGCGCGGCGGAGGCCGCGACTATCATTTTGAACGGCGTGCGCGAGGAGCGTTGGCGCATCCTGATCGGCCAGGACGCGGAAACGATGGACGGGCTGGTGCGCGAGGCGCCGGAGCAGGCGTACGAGCAGGCGTTCGTGGACAAGCTTCGCGCGGCGGGGCACTGGCGGGCGTTTTAGTCTGGGATTCCTGGGACCGCGGGCGGCCTCGCCCGCTCTTTTTCTTAGGTTGAGAGTCAGAAAAGAGCGGGCGAGGCCGCCCGCGGTCCCAGATGTGCCCGTGACTTCGGTCACTGGTGGACCTTCGAAATTTGTGGTCGTTTGACCTTATGGAACACGTATCGCGTCGTACTGTACTCGCGGCTTCAGCTGCGTTTGTTGCCGTTCCTGCTTGTGCTCGGAGCACTATCGACTGGAACAAACGCGCGCTTCGCGACCTCGAAGAGAAATCGGGCGGGCGGCTTGGTGTTTGTGCAATCGATACGGCTTCCGGGCACACGCTGTTGCATCGCGGCGACGAGCGCTTTGCGATGTGTTCGACGTTCAAGCTGCCCCTGGCGGGTGCGATTTTGCGCGCGGCGGATCGGGGCGAACTGAAGCTCGATACGGTCGTGCCCTATGGCCAGGACGATATGGTCAACCATGCGCCCGTCACGAGCAGGAATCTCGACAAGGGTGGGATGACGATCGGCGCGCTTGCGGAAGCGGCGCAAAAGACGAGCGATAATGTGGCCGCGAATCTGCTGGTGAAACAGCTTGGCGGGCCCGCCGCGTTCACACAGATCCTTCGCGACATCGGCGACATCGACACGCGTCTCGACCGGTACGAGCCTGAGATGAACGCGGGCGGCGTCGAGGGCGACGCGCGCGACACCACGACGCCTATTGCGATGGCCTACACGACACGAAATTTGCTGCTCGGCGATGTGTTGAAGCCCGACGCGCGCAAGGTGTTGCGCGACTGGATGATCGATACGAAGACCGGGATGAAGCGGCTGCGCGCCGGGCTTCCCTCGGCGTGGATCGCGGGCGACAAGACCGGCACCGCTCTCAATGGCAAGCTCGGCAAATACAACGACGTTGCGGTGGCTTGGCCGGAAGGCCGCGCGCCGATTGTGATCGCTGCGTACTTCAACGTCGCGCAGACGAGCGAGGATATCGAAGACCGGTACCAGGCGGTGCTGGCCGACGCGGCGCGCATCGCCGTGACGTGGGCTAGCTGACGCGATGGAAATTGCCGCGCTGCTGTTCGTCAATGCGCTTGTCACAGTGCTTTGTTTCTTGGCGCTGTGGTTGGTGGCGCTGCGTCTGAAGGATGTGAGCTTCATCGATAGTTGGTGGGCGCTGGGGCTCGTCGTCACGGCGTGGGTGAGTTTTATGAATGCGCCGGGGTCTCCGCATGCGGTGGCGCTCGTTGCGCTCTGCACCGTGTGGGGTTTGCGGCTTGGGCTCTATCTGTTGTGGCGGTGGCGCAGTCATGGCGTGGACCGGCGCTATGCCGCGATCCTGGGCAAGGCGCAGGCGCGGCGCGGGTGGAGTTTTGCGTGGGCGTCGCTCGTCATGGTATTTGCGTTGCAGGCGCCGTTGCAGTGGATCGTTAGCTTGCCGGTGCAGTTTGGGGCGATGGCGACTACGCCTTCGCTTGGGGTAGCGGCGTGGAGCGGCGTGGCGCTCAGTGTTATCGGCATCTTGTTCGAAACGATCGGCGATTGGCAGTTGGTTCGGTTTCGGGTCGATCCGGCGAATGCGGGCAAGGTGCTCGACAGCGGACTCTGGCGCTATACGCGGCATCCGAATTACTTCGGCGATGCGTGCGTGTGGTGGGGGCTTTGGCTGGTCGCGGCTGATGCGGGATTTGGTTTGTGGGCGCTGCCCGGGCCGGTACTGATCACGTATCTGCTTACGAGCCTCTCCGGTGTGCCGACGGTCGAGGGGCATCTCACGCGGTCGAAGGCCGGCTACGCCGCTTATGTCCGGCGGACGTCGGGGTTCATTCCGCTGCCGCCGCGTGCGGGCTGATCGTCAGCGTCGCGCGTACGCCGCCGCCGGTGCGGTTCGCAAGCGTGAGATCGCCGTTGTGTGCGCGAGCGACGGCGCGGGCGAGGGTTAGGCCGAGGCCCAAGCCGCCCTGCCCCTTCGCCGTATCGCCACGGACGAACGGTTCGAACAATTCGCCGGCGTTCTGCGGGAGACCTGGGCCTTCGTCGTCGACATGGATCGCGACGCGATTGCCTGCATTGGTCACGGAGACTTTCGCGCGGGTGCCGTACTTCACCGCGTTCTCGATGATGTTGCGGGCAGCGCGCTTTAAGGCGTTGGGACGGCACGGCGCGGTCGCGGCTTGCGCGGGCGCAAAAGCTATATCTCCGCCTATGTCGGTGAGGTCTGCGCACACGCTTTCGACGAGGGCCGCTACATCGACGTCGCGCAGCGGCTCTTCGCCTAAGCCCGTACGGGCGGCATCGAGTGCCGCTTCGGTCATCGCTTGAAGCTCGTCGAGGCTTGCCTGCATGCCGTTCCGGACGGCGGGATCGTCGATGAACTCCGTTTTGAGCTTCAGCGACGTGATCGGCGTGCGCAGATCGTGCGCGATCGAGCCCAGAAGTGTGCGCTGGTTGTCGAGCATCGTCATCAAGCGGCGTGACATGGCATTGAACGAGTGCGCGGCGCTCTTGAGTACCGCGGGGCCGGTCTCCGGAATGGGCTCGACCGCTTGTCCTTGCGCCATGCGGGCGGACGCCAGCGAGAGACGCTGGAGCGGACGCGAGAAGCGGAACGCGAGCCAGATTGCAACGACGATCAACGCGAGCGATGCGACACCCGCCGACAGCAGCAGACCCGGAAGCAGGTTCGCGCCTTCGGGCCAGAAGAATTCCGCATTTAACCAGCGTCCGGGACCGAGTGCCACCGCCACGCTGAAGCGTTCGATGCCGGTGCGCTTCTTCGGCATGAAGGGGAAGATGTCCGGCGCGCCGCGTTTGGCGACGCGCACTTCACCGGCGGCGAGTGCTCCGAGCGCGGTCTTGAGTTTCGTTTCCGCCGCCGCGTCTCGCTCTGCGATGGCGGACACGCGCGGGACGCCGCCGATCGACACGCGCTCGCGGCGGACGGAGGCGACTTTGAAGAGCGCTGCGTGTTCGCTCTCGGGCACCCGAGGGAGCAGCGTCATTAGCGCCGTGAGGCGGTTGCCGATTGCGTCCTGGCGTTCGGTTCTGATCTCGATCCCGCGCTGGTACTCGGCAATCGCGAAGGTGACGGCGTTCGAGACGATGAGCGCAAGCAGCACCGCGGCTGCGAGTTCGAGCCAAAGCGGGATGCGCCAGCCTCTCACGCGGCCACCGGTTCGGCGACGAAGACGTACCCGCCGCCGTAGACGGTGCGGATGATCTTTGGCGTTGCAGGGTCTTGCTCGATCTTGCGGCGCAGCCGGCCGATCGCGTTGTCGACGGCGCGGTCGAACGCGGTGGCGTCGCGGCCTTGCGTCAGGTCGAGAAGCTGGTCGCGGGTGAGCGTGAGGTTCGGCCGTTCCAGCAAGGCGCAGAGCAGGCGGAACTCGCCGGTTGAGAGCGGGATGCCTATGCCCTTCTCGTCGCTCAGCTCGCGCTGGTTCAAGTCCAGCGTCCAGCGGTCGAAGCGGATGCGGCCGACCGCCGGTTCGCGCTTCGGCGGCATGGCGTTCACGCGCTTCAGGATCGCGCCGATACGGGCGATCAGTTCACGCGGGTTGAAAGGTTTGACCATGTAGTCGTCGGCGCCGAGTTCGATGCCCAGAATACGATCCACGTCCTCGCTGCGGGCGGTGAGGAACAGCACCGGGATCGCGTTCGTTTCGCGTAAGGTGCGGCAGAAGCTGAGGCCGTCTTCGCCGGGCATCATGACGTCGAGCACGACGAGGTCGAACGCGTGGGTGCGCAGGTGTTTGCGGGCCGCGGCCGCGCTTTCGGCGCCGGTCGCGCGGTAGGCGTTCTTCTGCAGGTACTTGACCAACGGCTCGCGAATCTCGCGGGCGTCGTCGACGACCAGGATGTGTGGGCCTGCTTCGCTCATGCAGGCCGAAACATTGTCGCAAACTGTGTCAGAAGAACGGCGGCGCGACAGGTCGCGACCGTTGATTTCGTGCGGGCCGCCCGGCCTTACGTCAGCATTCCCTCGTTAGCCCCGCGGCTTTTCGCTGGGCTCATTCGATGAGGAGACGAGCAATGACGATCAACAAAACCTGGGCGATCGTGGGTGCGGGCACGATGGTGGTGGCGGCCGGTGCGCTGGCCGTGGCGTTCGCCGCCAACTGGGGCGAGGGTGGCAAACCGGCGCGGGCGAGTGCCGCGACCGGCGGGTCAAGCGCCCTGCGGATGGTGCAGTACGACAGCGACAAGGACGGGCGGGTCACGCGGGCCGAAGTCGATGCTGGGATCGTCGCACAGTTCAGCGCCGCCGACACGAACTCGGACAGCAAGCTCGATGCGGCGGAGATCCTGCGCTTCAACGACAAACGCAAAGCCGACCGCCGCGCGCGCTATGAGGCGTGGAAGGCGAAGGCCGCGGCGCTGGGCCGCGATCCGGGCCGCCCGCCGTCCGACCGCGACACGGTCGACAATCTGCGCGCCGCCGACTGGAACTTGGACGGCGTGATCTCGCCCGACGAGTTCGGCGGAAAGACCCGCGGGCTTGCCATGCGCGCCGACCGCAACGGAGATGGGGTGATCGACGCGGAGGAGTTGAAGCGGCGGGTGGGTCGCGGGGCGCGAGCAAACACGGCATCGAAATGAAACGAACCTCGAGAACAGAGGCGATCCAATGGCCAACGAGCTTGCAAGGCAACTTCGCCGAAACATGACACAGCCCGAACTCGCGCTCTGGCGCGAGTTGCGGGTTCTCCGGAAGACCGGATTCGTGGTAAGGCGCAAATCGCCGTTCGGTGTCTACGTCGTCGACTTCATCTCACATCGCGAGCGATTGGTGATCGAAGTTGACGACGCCACACACGAGAAACAGGAAGCTCGCGACGCGACGCGAACCAAGTTCATCGAGTCGCGGGGATATGGTGTGGTGCGATTCACGAGCGCCGAAGTTTTGGACGCCACAATGAACGTCGTGAACCGCATCAAGCAAATACTGGTCGAGCGGCGCGCGCGGCATCGTTATGAAGGAGCAAGCTGAAGTGCTCCCTGTGCCGCGCGAGAGTTGCGCCAGTCACCTAGGAACAAAAGAATCGGGGCCGCGATGAATACCGATGAGCTGGCGGCGATGATGATGCCGAAGACCATCGGGATGGCGAAGCTTGCCACCGCGCTGCCGCCCCAGATTGCCATCGGCAGCATCGCGACGAGGGCCGTCACCGACGTGTAGAGGCTGCGGCCCAGGGTTTCGTTGATGCTGCGGTCGATGATCTCGCGCAGGGTCAGGCTCTTCATGAGACGCATGTTCTCGCGCATGCGGTCGTAGACGACGACCTTGTCGTTCACGGAGTAGCCGATCAGCGTCAGCAACGCGGCGATGGCCGTCAGGTTGAACTCAAGGCCCGTGAGCGCGAAGAAGCCAACCGTCTTCGTCACGTCGAGGACCAGCGTCGCGATCGCGCCAACCGCGAACGGCCATTCGAAGCGAGCCCAGATGTAGGCCAGCATCGCGAGGCTTGCGAAGATGACGGCCAAGATGCCGGTTGTTGCCAACTCGCCGCTCACGCGCGGACCGACAGCGTCGCCGTGGATTTTCGCGGCAGGGTCGAGCTTCACGATTTCGGCGCGGAGTTGGCGCACGGCGGCTTGCGTGTCCGGTTGGCTTTCGACACGAACGATGAGCGAGCCGTCGCCGCTTTGCTGCAACTTGATCTCGCCGAGTTTGAGCGCATCGAGTTTGCCGCGAACCGCTACGACGTCGAGCGGTTTTTGGGTCGAAACATCGAGCTGGATACCGCCCTTGAAATCGACGCCGTAGTTCAGGCCCGGCGTCACGAACAGTGCTAGCGATGCTAGCGACAGGAATGCCGAGAACGCGAGCCCCATAAAGCGCGCGCGCATGAAGGGGATCGCTGTGCCATCCGGGATCAGCTTCAGGCGGAACATCGGCTCGATCTCAAGCGTCTTCATTTTGCGGCGGCGCACGATCTCAGCCATCACCACGCGCACGACGGTCACAGCGGTGAACATCGAGATCGCGATGCCGAGGCCCATCGTGACCGCAAAGCCGCGAACCGGGCCGGTGCCGAACATGAAGAGGAGGGCCGTTGCGATGAGGGCCGTGAGGTTCGAGTCCACGATGGTCGAGAATGCGCGCTTGAAACCTGCGTCGAGGGCTGCGATGGCGCTCATGCCCTTGCGCGTTTCTTCGCGGATGCGCTCGTTGATGAGCACGTTCGCGTCGACGGCGAGGCCGATACCCAGGATGATGCCTGCAATGCCGGGTAATGTTAGCGTTGCTCCGAGCAGCGTTAGCGCCGCGAAGGTCAGGATCACGTTAAGGCCCAGCGCCAGGTTCGCGACCAAGCCCCAACGGCGGTAAAGCAGGCAGAGGAAAGCGACGACGAGTGCGAAGCCGATCGCGCCAGTGAGGAGGCCGCGTTCGATGGCGTCTTTGCCTTCGTCCGGGCCGACGGTGCGTTGCTCGACGACTTTGAGCGGCGCGGGCAACGCGCCGGCGCGCAACATGGCCGAAAGGTCGGAGGCGCTTTTGGTGGTGAAGCTGCCGGAGATCTGGCCGCTGCCGCCGATGATCGGCGATTGGATGACCGGTGCGGTCAACACTTCATCGTCCATCAGGATCGCGAACGGGCGTCCGACATTCGCCTTCGTGATCGCCGCGAACATGCGCGAGCCGGTAGCGTCGAAGCGGAAGGTCACGACCGGCTCGCCCGTCGTGCCGTCCACGCCCGGGCGTGCATCGGCCAGATGTTCGCCGGAGAGCATCGGCCGGGTTTCGATGGGCACGCGTTCGGTCGAGCCGCGAAGCTTCGCCCATGAGTAGCCCGGCGGCAACGCTTCGGCGGGACCTGCCATGCTGACGTTATGGAACGTGAGTTTGGCGGTGCTGCCGAAGACCGTGGCTAGGTCCGTTTGTTCGTTGATGCCCGGCAGTTGAACGATGATGCGATCCTTGCCGACGCGCGCAACGCTGGCCTCGGCAAGGCCGAGTTCGTCGATGCGTTTGCGGACGATCTCGAGGGATTGCTCGGCGGCCAGCGAGGTCAGCGTGTTGATCCCAGTTTCCGTGTATGCGAGGCGGAGCTCCGTGGGCGCGATCGTCTTTTGGTCCAGGTCCCCGGCTTCGGATGACAGCCGGGCAAGTGCCGCGGCTGCGGCGTCGCGCTGATCGGCTGCGCGCAACGTGACGACCGTTGTGTTGCCGTCGAGGCGGATGGAGGCAGGGCGGATATCCGCGTCGGCGAGCGTCGCGCGTGCCTGGCGCATCAGATCTAGCGAGCGGGCGGCGACGAGGGCCTTCGTGTCCAACTCGAGCGCGATGTGCGCGCCGCCGCGCAGGTCGAGGCCCAGTGTCACTTGGTCCTTGGGAAGCCAGTCCGGCGTTGCCGCAAGTTGTGCGGGCGTCAGCACGTTCGGCAGCGCGGTCAACGCGCCCAAGAGGACGATCAAAGCATAGGCAATCATTCGCCAAGCGGACGTGCGCATGGGCGTCTCCAACGTCGCGTGCACCACGAGCGTCGCTGCGCTTGACTTAAGCGCGCGTCGTCACTGGCGTCGTGTTTGAAAATGAAAAGAAGCGCCGCGGCCTATCGGCAGCGGCGCTTTGGCTTCACGCGAAATGTGCTGGAGGGGCGCGTATCTTGATACCGCGTTGAGCTATGCGGGTGCCGGCATCGTCGTTGCGCGGCAGAATGCGGTCGCTTTCGAATGCGATCTGCAAAACTTCGGTGGTCGCTAGCGCGAGATCGGGGCTGGCCGCCGGTTGCGACGGCAGGACGCGGATCTGGATCTTGGCGCGGACGACGATGCGCTCGGCCAGGCCTTCGATTGCGCCTGCAGCCTGCGCGGAGCCGCGGCTTGCTGAGGAATTCGCGGGGACGGCGGCTAGGATCGCGACGCTGAGCAAGAGCAGAAATGCGCTTACCAGCCACTGAGGCGGTGCGCTTTCGTCCTGGCTCATGGTGAACGTCTTCGTCACCCGCGTCTCCCGTTCGGCCGTTGCCGACCCTTGAGTTTTGGAGATAGGGATGCCCATTCGAGAATGCCAGCCCCCCTGGGTCGAATTCCATGAACCGTGTCTCCGCCGCCTTGGGCTCGATCGTTTTCTTCTTCCTGGCGCCAGGAACGGTGGCCGGGCTGGTGCCGTGGTGGATTTCGGGCTGGACGGCACAGGTGCCACTTCTTGACGTCGAGCCAGTGCGCATGGGTGGCGCGGCGCTGATCTCGGCTGGGCTGATCGTGCTTATCGATTCGTTCCGCCGCTTTGCGATGGATGGCTTGGGGACGCCCGCGCCGGTGCTGCCGACGAAGCACCTGGTCGTCTCAGGCTGGTACCGCCACGTGCGCAATCCGATGTATGTGGCCGTCGTCGCTTTGATCTTGGGCCAGGCACTGATGTTTTCGGATTGGCGGCTTTTGGCTTATGCAGCAGCGGTTTGGCTGGGGTTTCATGTGTTCGTCACGCAGTACGAAGAGCCGACGCTTCGGGCCACGTTCGGCGAAGACTACGAAGTCTATTGCCGTGCGGTGGGACGCTGGTGGGCGCGCTTGACGCCGTGGGACGCTCAATCGTGATCGAGGTGACGGCGAAGAAACTTGCGACTTGTGACGGATCGGCGTTGATTTAGCCGGACCCAGGGCTAAGGTGCGTCTGGCGCCAGCGCAATTTGTAGCGCGCGTCGCCCGGTATCCTCTCAAAGCGGCCACATTTCCACGGAAGAGTGGCGTGCAGCTGTGTGGTGGCGATAGGCCGCGCCCCGAGAAGAAGGAACTTCAGTCATGACCGGAAAAAAGCCCCCTCACGACAAAAGCCCCGCGGACGTGTTGAGCGATTTGATGAATGTGCCGTTTCCGAATACGGCCTATGTCGAATCCATGAAGCGCGTGTTCGCGATGCAAAAGCACATGCTGGACAACTTTCAAACCAATCTGGACCAGTGGTTCGAGCGGCGCCGCGAAGGCACGGAAGCGACGATCACGATGCTGCACGCCATGAACGGCGAGCGCGACAAGGAAAAGCGCGCGGAGGCTTGGCAGCGCTGGGTATCGGGCACGATGGCGCGGATCATGGACGACGTGCAGACGCAGTTCGATATGATGGCGAAAATCACCGGGCAACTTGCTAAGGACGGCGAGGTCGCGGTCCCGCCCGAACTCAAAGCGGTGAAAACGCGGCCGCTGAACGGCAAGACGGAGCATCATCCGGTTGCGAAAAAGACCGCGCCGTCGAAGCCAAAGCACCACGAACCCGGTACGCGCACGCCGCACTGAGTCGGCGCCGTCAATGCAGATTCACTACGTTGCGGCATCGCCAGAGGCCCGCAAACGCGGCCTGGCAAAATGTTTTACACAGGAAACAATCGCGTGATCGTGCGTGCGTGCGCTGCAACAGCGATGAGCATGGTGCCGAACGATCGTGGGCCTGATTGCTCAGTCATCGCGCATGTTGCGACGCAACCGTATACGGACGATCGCTGCGCCTTGCGATGTGACCGTCATCGCACTTTCACGGCCTAGACATTTTGTCACGAAACCGTCAGCGACATTTAAGGTGCGCTGTGGCACGATGATGTCGGTGGAGGTTGGCGCCGCTGCTCACTCACTCGAGCAGACGGCGAGGTGAACGGAGTAACGCGATGAAAAAGACCCGGTTGTTCGAACTCTTGGCCTTAGGGCCCGAGCTCATTGCCGAAGCGAAGCGCGACGGCAACAGCGTGAATGAGTCCTACTACCTCGTACATCGCGTCCTTGCGCAAGCCCTAACCGACCCAGCACGCGTGCCCTGCGAAAATCTGCGCGATCATTTCTCGTCGCGTTTAAAGCAGTTGGCGGCGGCAGCTTAAGCCTTCACGGCTTAGGGCACTCCGCGCCCTTCTTGATCCACGTTTCGGCGGCGGCCAGGAATTTTGCGTGTGGCACGCCGGGTGCTTTGCGTTTGCCGCCCGGTGTCCACGCCCACAGAACGAGTCCATCGGCGCGCAGGTGTTCGATGACGTTGTCGCCGCTGCGGCCGCCGTTCTTCGTGGGGTCGAGTAGCGCTTTGCATAGGGCTGCAGGCGAGAGGTTCGTCCAACCCATGCTCACCGGCGCCATGTGCCAATTCTTGGCGCCGGGGATGTTCATCGAGTCCTGGTTCTTCTCTTGATGGCACGTCGTGCAGCGCATGCCTTGCGGGCCGCCGCCATCCGCGCCGCGCGCAATGTTGAACGTATGCCGGTGGCGGTCGTCGCCTTGCGTCGGCCAGGCGACCGTCGTGTGGCAGTTCATGCAGCGCGGATGGTTCAACACCTTCGCCACCTCGCGGAACGCGGCGACGGAGGGTGAGTCCGCCGGCGGCGCCGCGTTCGCGAAGACGAAACCAAGCGTGAGCGTCGCCGCTGCCGCCAAGACGACGAGCCAGGCCCTAGCCATTGGCCACTCCCGATCCCGTCGTTGCCGTCAGCGTTGCTTTGCTGAACGGCAGTTCGCGGATACGCTTTTTCGTGAGCGCGTAGATCGCGTTGCCGACGGCAGCGGCGATCGGCGCCGTGCCGGGTTCGCCGGCGCCGCCTGTGCGTGCGCCGGACTCGATGAAGCGCACTTCGTGTTCCGGCGAGGCTGCCATGCGGACCATTTCGTAGTCGGGGAAGTTCTGTTGAACGACCCTGCCCTTTTCGATCGTGATCTCGCCGTAGAGCGCCGCAGTGAGGCCGTAGATCGCGCCGCCCTGGATTTGGGCGGTGAACGTCGCAGGGTTCACAACTTCGCCGGGGTCGACCGCGCTCCAGACTTTGTGCACGCGGGCGCGGCCGTCGGTGCCGACCGAGACTTCGGCGACTTGGGCCACGATTGTGCCGAACGCGTCGCGGATCGCAATGCCGCGGGCTCGGCCTTGTTCCGGTGGTGTGGACCAGTTCGCCATCTCGGCCACAAGTTCGAGAGCAGCTTTGTGGCGTGGTGCGCCGGTCAGGTGCGCGCGGCGGAACTCGAATGGATCCTTGCCCGCGGCATTGGCGAGTTCGTCCATGAAGGTTTCGATGAAGAAGCCTTGCTGGGTGTGGTCGACGCTGCGCCACGGGCCCCACGGGATCGGGTTCGTGTTGCTGGCGTAGCGCGCCGCTTGGTTGGCGAAGTCGTAGTTGACGCGCAGCGCCTCAGGCGGGTCGTGCTTTTCGGTGAACGTGTGCAGCCAGGCCGTTACCTTGCCGCTGTCGTCGAGCGCCGCACGCATCTTCGCCATCGATGCATGACGATAATAGTCCTGCGTCATGTCTTCTTCGCGCGTGAAGACGACTTGCACCGGGCCTTCGACTTGACGCGCTATGGCGACGGCTTTGTCGAGGTAGTCCAGTGTGCCGCCGCGTCGGCCGAAGCCGCCGCCCATGGCGGTGTGGTGCAGTGTGACGTTGTCGATTGGAATGCCTGCCTCTTTCGCCGCGCGCGCCTTGGCGCCGAGACCATCTTGGAAGCCGCCCCAGATTTGCAGCTTGCCGCCCTCGAAGTGCGCGGTACAGTTCACGACTTCCATCGTTGCGTGCGCGAGGAACGGTACGCGATAGGTGGCTTCGACGACTTTCTTCGCGCCTTTCAGTGCTTCGTCGACATTGCCGCTGGCGTGATCCTCGGTGAGGTCGCCTTTCTTCAGTGCAGCTTCTTTCGCAGCAAAGATTGACGCTTGGCTGACGTTAGCGTTTGCGCCTTCGTCCCATTGCGGCGCTAGCGCAGCGAGTGCTTCCTTCGCGCGCCAGGTGTTGTCGGCGACGACGGCGACGGCCGCGGGCAGCTTTACTACCTTCTTCACGCCCTTCATCGCCATCGCTGGCTTTTCGTCGACTGACTTCAGCTTGCCGCCGAAGACGGGGGAGGCGGCGATGACGGCGTAGCTCATGTTCGGCAGCCGCACATCGATACCGTATTTCGCGCTGCCATCGACCTTACCCGGGATGTCGAAGCGGGCCACGGGCTGACCAACGATCGTGTAGTCCTTCTTTGCCTTCAGCGGCGGATCGACCGGTGGGTCGTATGCGGCGGCTGCGGCCGCCATTTCGCCGTAGGTCGCCTGCTTGCCGGAGGCGTGGGTGAGCGTGCTTTTCTTGGCGACGATTTCGCTCTCCGGCACTTTCCACGCAGCGGCGGCCGCTTTCACCAGCATCCACTTCGCTGCAGCACCGGCCATGCGCATGCCGCGAACGCCCGTCATGCGCACCGCGGTGGAGCCGCCGGTGAGCTGAAGGTTCATCATCTCGGCTACTTTGCGCGATCCGAATTCGGCGGTGCCCGACATCCAGCTTGGGATCGACATATCGCCGCGCAGATACTCACGCGCGAGCGCGCCGTTCACGAACGCCATATCTGCGGGCGCTTGTTCCATGCGCACGAGCGACCAGTCGGCCTCAAGTTCTTCGGCAAGCATCATCGGCATCGAGGTGTGAACGCCCTGCCCCATTTCGGAGTGCGGGACGATAACAGTCACCGAGTTGTCCGTGCCGATGCGCACCCAGGCCGATAGCGGCGTCGAACCTTCCTTCGCGATCATGCCTTTAGCACGGTCGAGCGTTTGGAACGGCATCAGCGCGTAGCCGACCGCCAGGCCGCCGGCTGCGGCGACGCCGCCGAAGATCACCAATCTGCGCGAAACCATGGGTGTCTCCTATACTTTGGCTGCAGCGTGGATCGCCGCGCGGATTTGGTTGTAAGCGCCACAGCGGCAGATGTTCGTCATCGCCGCGTCGATGTCGGCGTCGGTCGGTTGCGGCTTTTCGTTGAGCAGCGCAACGGCGGACATGATTTGACCCGTCTGGCAGAAACCGCATTGCGGCGCCTGCGCGTCGATCCAGGCTTGCTGGACCTTGTGCAGGTTGTCGCCGATCTTGAGGCCTTCGATCGTGGTTATGTTCTTGTTCGCGGCGAGGCCGACGGGGAACGAGCAACTACGCGTCGCGGCGCCGTCGATCAGCACCGTGCAGGCGCCGCAAGCGCCGACGCCGCAGCCGTACTTCGTGCCAGTCATGTTCAGCACGTCGCGTATCACCCACAGAAGGGGCATGCCCTCTTCGGCTTCCACCTGCTGCGGTGTGCCGTTGACGTTGATTGTGATCATCGTATCGCTCTCCTCGCTGTCCCCGTTCGTGATGACGCCTTGGCGGGTAACGCACCCGCGCCGGCGCAAATCAGTTCGATCATGCGTTTTAGTGCTTGGCCGTGGGCCGCTTCGCTTTCGCCGGCGTAGGCGACCTTTACGCCCTTTGCGGCGACGGCAACCATCTGTGCCAATTCATGTGCGGTCGTTCCGCGCAGCGTCAGCCGTCCGGCGCGCGCGAGACCCGCAATCGCCGTCTCTAGCGTTTTTTCGTACCGCTTCGCATGTGCGCTAATCGCGGGGCCGCAGTGGCGGCTACTCTCTTCGACGAGCTCGGTCGTAAACGGCGAACCGGCAACATTGGCCACGATGCTGCCGTGGTAGGCCATTACGATCTGCGTGACCGCGCCTGCGGCGTCGCGGCCGCCCTTCGCTGCGGCATCTTTTGCGGCGGCGAGTGCTTGCGCGTGCAGCAGATCGACGAGGGCTGCGAACAGCGCCTCTTTCGAATCGAAGTGGTGATAGAGCGCCTGGCGGGTCAGCCGCGCTTCTTCGGCTACCATCGACATCGCGGTTTGGCGAAACCCGTGGCGGGAGAAGACGACCTGCGCCGCCCGCAAAATGCCGTCTCTTGGCTCCATGCGGACAGATTTGACAGATTTCGTCGAACTGTCAAATCACGAGCCGCACACTTCCCGCGTGCAGCGAGCGTTGTGTTCGTCGCCTCAGCGGGTATAACGCGGGACCAAACGGAGAATCCACATGTCGCGGGCGGGGAAAATTCTGATCTACGGCGCAACCGGTTACACGGGGAAGCTGACGGCGCGCGCGGCGAAGCTGCAGGGGCTCACGCCGATCCTGACCGGGCGCAGCGTACAGAAGGTCAAGCCGCTTGCCGACGAGTTGGGGCTTTCGTGGCGTGCGTTTTATCTGAATGAAACGGACAAGCTCGATGCGGCGCTGAACGAGGTTGCGGTCGTGCTCCATATCGCCGGGCCGTTTTCGGCGACGTCGAAGCCTATGGCGGATGCCTGTATCCGCACGAAGACGCATTACCTCGACATTACCGGCGAGATCGCCGTGTTTGAGGCGCTGGCCGCGCGCGATGCGGATGCGAAGGCTGCGGGCGTCATGTTGCTGCCCGGCGTGGGTTTCGACGTCGTGCCGTCGGATTGTCTGGCGGCGCATGTCGCGCGGCGGCTGCCGGATGCGGAAGACTTGAAGCTCTACATCGGCGGTCTCGCGAACATGTCGCGCGGGACGGCGAAGACCGGCGTCGAAGGCATCGCCAAGGGCACGTTCGTCCGGCGCAACGGCGAGATCGAGCAGCTTGAAGGGTCGAACGAGGACTTGATCGACTTCGGCCAAGGCGCGAAGCCCACGATCGCGATGCCGTGGGGCGACGTCTCAACGGCGTACTATTCGACCAAGATCCCGAACATCGAAGTGCACTTCGAGTCTTCGCCACAAATCGCGCGGATGGTGAAGATGCCCTTCATGGTGAAGGCGTTTCTGGGATTGCCGTTCATGCAAGCTCTGCTGAAGCGCCAGATCGACAAGCAGCCGGAAGGCCCGACCGACGACCAGCGGCGCAAGGGTGAGGCGATCTTGATCGCCGTCGCGCGCAATCGAAATGGCGAGACCGTACGCTCGCGGCTGCGCACGCCGGAGGGTTACACCCTGACTGCGGCGACTGGCCTTGCAATCGCCAAACGCGTGGCGGATGGCGATTTGAAGGTTGGCTTCCAGACGCCGAGCCTCGCTTACGGCGCCGACTTCATTTTGGGCTTCGACGGCGTGCGGCGGGAAGATTTGAACGCTTAGTCTTCGGTCACGCTTTTGCGGCCTGCGTACGAGACCAGCGCGACGATGCCGTTGAAGGCTGCGAGGAACAGCACGAAGACAAGCGCGATGCCGGCCGCGCTCAACGTTTCGAGATACCAGTTTGCGGCGATCGTGGCTGGGATCGCGCCTGCGGTCGCGACGCCGTGCTTCAGAGCGAAATCGGTGGGACTTGCCATGGCCGTTCTCCGGCTCCCTTGCGAATCACCGGGAGGATGCGGGAAGGCGCGATCCGACGCAATCTGCGTCACGGTCAACGCGACCAAAAGTGCGCTGACGGCAGCCCCTACAGCACCTATATCCATGCCAACAAAAGGGGGCCGTCATGAGCACTTCGGCGACGCCGCGCGTTGTTATCGTGGGTGCTGGATTCGGCGGGCTTTCGGCGGCGAAGGCGCTTAAGGACGCGCCGGTCGATATCACGATCGTCGACCGGCAGAACTATCACCTGTTTCAGCCGCTGCTTTATCAGGTCGCGACCGCGTCGCTGTCGCCCGCCGAGATCGCGCAACCGATCCGCAGCATCTTGCGGACCCAGAAGAACGTACGC
>JBJXEH010000218.1:0-15003 GCA_046153995.1 Micropepsaceae bacterium | reverse complement strand
GCACAAAGTGCCGGCGGGCGGTGCGCTGGCCGTCGATCGCGTGGGCTTCTCCGCGGCTGTGCAGGCGGCGCTTGAGGCCGAGCCGCTGGTCACGATCGCGCGCGAAGAGATCGCAGGCTTGCCGCCGGCCGATTGGGACAACGTCGTCATCGCGACCGGTCCGCTCACCTCCCCGGCCCTGGCGTCGGCGGTCGGTGCGCTGACGGGCGAAGACTCGCTTGCGTTCTTCGATGCGATCGCGCCGATCGTGCATAAGGAATCCATCGATCTCTCTAAGGCGTGGTTTCAGTCGCGCTACGACAAGGGCGACGGCGCCGATTACATCAACTGCCCGATGGATGAGCAGCAATACCGCGCGTTCGTGGCGGCGCTACTTGAGGGCGAGAAGACCACGTTCAAAGACTGGGAGAAGGACACGCCCTATTTCGAGGCGTGTTTGCCGATCGAGGTGATGGCTGAGCGCGGGGCGGAGACGCTGCGCTTCGGGCCGATGAAGCCGGTGGGCCTCACCAATCCGCACACAGGGCGCCGCGCTTACGCCGTCGTGCAGCTGCGCCAAGACAACGCGCTGGGCACGCTCTACAACATGGTTGGCTTCCAGACGAAGTTGAAGCACGGCGAGCAGACGCGCATCTTCCGCACGATCCCAGGGCTTGAGGGCGCGGAGTTCGCGCGCCTCGGCGGTCTGCATCGCAACACGTTCATCAACTCTCCGAAGCTGCTCGACGGGCAGCTGCGGTTGCGCACTCAGCCCCGGCTGCGGTTTGCGGGGCAGATGACCGGCGTCGAGGGTTACGTCGAGAGCGCGGCGATCGGGCTTCTCGCCGGCAGGTTCGCGGCGGCTGAGCGCGCAGACCAGACCATCATGTCCCCGCCGCGCACGACGGCGCTCGGCGCGCTGATCGCGCACATCACGGGCGGCGCCGATGCGAAGACGTTCCAACCGATGAACATCAACTACGGCCTACTGCCGGAGTTGCCGCCGCCACCGAACGTGAAGGGCAAAGATCGCGGCCGGGCGAAAAAGCAGCTGATGTCCCGCCGCGCGCTTGCAGACGTGGACGCGTGGCTTGGCGGCAAGAGCGAAGCGGCGGAATAAGCCATTACAGTGTCCCCGTAATAGAAAAACACGCTCGTTTGCAGCAAAACAGCATAAATTCTGCCGCTACGCCGTTACGTTGGCGGAATACCGCCGTTTTTGCCGTTACAACGGTGCTACATCGCCGTTACATGTAACGCCCCTTCGCACTGCGGTGTAACGTTGTGCCAGCAAACTACGACAACAGGCTCGACTAAATCCGAAACGGCGTACGCGATCACGCGGACGCGCTGCGGTCCGATGCCGAAGGGTTCCAAAAGGTTCAAGTCGCAGCCGCGCGAGCTCAGTGGAGGCCCCGGGAAAGCCGTTCCGAGCTGGACGGCCAGAGTGAGAACATATATAGAACAGATTGGCGGCAATTGTCAACCCTCTGCCTGCGATCCGGCAATTTTGGCAGCTATTGAGAGTTATACGCTTTAGGCGTATAGTGAGGAATGAATGACAATTGTCCTGCTTGCGTCATTCGCAAGGGCCGCCAAGAAAGCGGCCCTTGCGCAACGCGAACGCGAAGCCTTGATCCTGACGCTTGAAAACAATCCCGCCGCCGGCGACTTAATCCCGGGTGCCGGCGGCGCGCGAAAGCTCAGGGTCGCGCGCGAAGGCGGCGGAAAGAGCGGCGGCTACCGCGTGATAACATATTTCGGCGGCGGGACGATGCCGGTCTATTTGATCGACGTGTATGCGAAGAACGTGAAGAGCGACTTGACCGCTGACGAGCGTAAAACGGTGAAAGCGCTCTGCAAGGAACTTTTGAAAGTGCATAAGGACGAGAAGCAATGACACAGTTCGGCAAGCGGCTTATCAGAGGCCTGAAGGAAGCCGTCGCCGTCGCCAAGGGCGAGGCGGCGCCTGCGCGCATTTACACGGACGTGGATGTCGCGAAAATTCGGGCGAAACTGAAGCTCAGTCAGAGCGAGTTCGCAGCGCTTTTGGACGTGTCGACGCGTGTCGTGCAGGATTGGGAGCAGCACCGGAAAGCGCCGTCGGGCGCTGCGCGGTCACTGTTGAAGGTCGTACAACGGGAGCCTGCTGCGGTGAGGCGGGCGCTAAAACCCTCACTGTCATCCCGGCCGAGCGGCGCGTAGCGAAGCGAGAGCCGGGACCTAGGAGAACAGGCTTCGCGTCTCAACACGCGTTGCTGTGCAGAGCCCGCTCTCCTAGGTCCCGGCTCGCAAGCTGCGCCGCGCCGCTTCGCAGCGGGCTTCGCTAGCGGCCGGAATGACAGCGAGTTGGTGGACGCTTGCGGTATCATGTAAGTGTTTGGTGAACATTCGACTCCCACACAAACGGCCCCCCATGAACATCTTCCTCAGCCGGCCGACGAAGGTTGGTGCTTCGTTTGAAGCGGCATATCAGCAGTTCGATCAGTTCTTGGGCGCGCAGGGGTTTGTGATGAAGCGGCTTGGCGGGGGCAATTTTTCGAAGAAGGCGCCGCTCCGCGCGGTGATCGATCTCATCAACGGCAGCGCGGGGGCGATCATCTTGGGTTACCCGCAACTCGAGTTCAGCCACGAGGTGCGGCGCAGCGCCGAGGTGCAGAACAAGGTCTCGACGGTGATCCCGACGCCCTGGAACCAAATCGAAGGCGCGATCGCCTATGCGAGCGAGAAGCCCATCCTGGTCGTGGCGCACCCCGGCATCTCGGGCGGCGTCTTCGACCACGGCATCACGGGCGAAGGCGTGATCCATTTAGACTTGAGCGAGGGCGGCTGGTTCGAGAAGCCGGAGTTTCAGCAGCCGTTCGCGGAGTGGTTGGGGGAAGTTAAGGCGGGGGCATGACCAATTCCATCGAAGGTGGCTGCCGTTGTGGCCGCATCCGCTATCGCGTGGCGGCAGACAAGTTGCCCAAGGTCTACGCGTGTCACTGCCGCGACTGCCAGACGTGGTCCGGCAGCGCTTTCAGCCTGCAACTCATCGTGCCCGAAAGCGGGCTTGAGGTGACGGGCGAACCGGCGCTGTTCGAACTCACCTCGGCCGACGGCGCCCGCATCTCGCGACAGCGCGCCTGCCCCACCTGCTTCACACGCGTCTATAATACGAACAGCGCCCGGCCAGGGCTCGCCGTGGTGCGCGCCGGCACGCTCGACCGCAGCCACGAACTACAAATCGCGGCGCATATCTGGATCAAGCGGAAGCTGGCCGGGATTGAAATTCCCGGCAACGTGCCGAGTTGGCCGGAGGGCGCACCGGTGGCGGAGTTTGTGGCGGCGCTCGCGCACCAGTAGCTGGTACGCGGCTCTCCACCCGGGCGGGCGTTGGGTGAGCCTGGCAGCGGCCCAATGATGACTTGCCACAACTGCGGGCGCCGGGTGATGCTCTGAAGTAGTATCTCAGGAGAAACCCCATGCTACTCCGCATGCTTCTGCTTTTAGGTTCCTTGCATCTAGCGGCTGCCGTGCAGGCAGCCGATGAAACCGCGCCTGCGATCAAGTCGGTCGGCGTGATTTCGGCGATTGGCGACACGTTGACGAAGAAGAAAGTCGCGTTGATGGTGTTTGGGAACACGGAGGATGCGGAGAGCATCGAGGATTGGCAGCTGGACGAGTTCGTCGTCGCCGAGATCGGAGCACAACTTGCCGGCCGCTATCAGATGAAGCCGGTCGTCTATTCCAAGAGCGATTTTTTGGCGAAGAAAGACGGCATTTTTGCGGATTCCGATTTCGATGGCGAAGAGCGAATTCGAACTGTGCAACCGGGTCCGGGCGGTGCGCCGGACGCCTACATCGTTGTCACGAAGGCGTTCAGCAGCGACTTCATCGCGCGGACGAACCAGCACTTGTTCGGCACGGGGCTCTTTCAGCGGACCGGCGGCAGCCCGCGGGTGCAAGCGCTGTTCGTCTCTTACGAGGTCAACGTCATCGACGGGCGAACCTTGAAGTATATGACCGGCCGCTACCCGCGCAGAGCACTCGATTTCGGCGTTACCGGCGACTACGACCGCGCCGCGATGAAGATCGTCGATAACCGTTGGTCGGACGGCTTTGTGATGACTGCCGAGCAGCGCGCCGAGACGCGAGACGACGTCAAGACGATGCTGAAAGGTGCAGTCGCGCGCATCCTTGGCGATTTCGGTTTTCTGCCGAAAGCGGAGGAATAGAGCTTTTGTTCGAGGGGCATCGTTCTTCCGGGGATATGTGACGAACCCGGTGCTAGCGGATACCCATTAAGAGCGGGCGAGGCCGTCCGCGGTCCCAGCGTTTTTGATTCTCGCATACACTCGTGGATTAGGCACCTTACACCGCGCAGTCTGCCTTCATCGGGAACTTGAAATCCGCGCCGACGCGGCGAACTTCGTGCGTTTCTTTCGTCTTGTTGTCGTACGTCGTCACCCGATCATCGTCGATGATCGTCACTTTGAATGAGTCTCGGTAGTAGTCTTTGCTGGTGTCGGCTTTTTCACCGCGTACGGTTTGCGTTTCGTTGTAAAGCGTGCCGTCGCGGTAGCTCCATCGGCCGGTTTCGATCCATCCGTCCGCAGCTTCGGCCGAGCAGTCCTTGGGCAACCTGATGCTCGCCGAAAACGTGCCGTCCTCGGAGCGATCGACGAGATACTGGAAGTAGGTCCCCTTCTCCATGTACCAGCGTCCGCTGACGCCGGGCACCGCTTCGGCGTAGGCGGCGAATGCGGTTGTTGCGGCAAAAAAGAGAAGTGCAAGCGGGCGTAGCATCTAGCGCTCCATCGGTGGGTGAGCGCTCGCAGGAAATGGCAAATTGCTGCCCAAGGCAAGTGAGCGCGGAAGCCGGGGAGATGTAGCGGCTTCGAAGTAAGAGCCGGCAGGGATGCCGGCGCTCCCAGGTTTTTTTTGGTCCGCCGCTACGGCGGTGGCTTCACAGGAACTTGCGGATTCGTTCCACCGCTTCGATGGAACTGTGGCTTGCCGTGTCGATCACCAGGTGGGCGCGGGTCCAGGGGTCGTAGGTGCGGGTGGCGACGTCTTCCCAGGTTGGGAGTTTGTGGCCTTCGATGTCGGCTGTTCGCGCTTCTATGCGGAGGCGGTGTTCGTTCTTGTCGCTGCAGATGAGTTCGACTTCTAGGAGGGTTGCGCCGGTGCGCGCTGCCACTTCCGCAACGCGTCGCGCGTGATGGTGAGCGGGTTCACGGCGTCGGTGACCACGTCGAGGCCTTGGGCCAGGTTTTCTGCGGCGAGCGCGTAGGCCAAACGATAGCCTTCGTCTTCTATTTCGCTGTTGAAGTTGCGCGCGGCGCGAAGCGCTTGTTCGATCGTGTCGATGCGTAGATACACGGCGCCGGCACGGCGCGCGAGTTCGCGGGCGATCGTGGTTTTGCCGGTGCCGGGGAGGCCTGCGAAGGCGATGAGGGTTGGCATGTGGGAGATGGTGGCATGGGCGTCGTGGCCGATGAAGTGGCGCCGTCCGGTCACGGAGACGTTAGTGGTGCCGTGAGTTGGCGGCCGCTTAGGTTTGCAGTGTGTCGATTGGAGGGTGTGCTGATGCCGAAGGTGCCGGACTTGCTCGTGGGGTTCTTTGCTGCCGGGCTTGGCATCTTGGCTGTTGCGTGGGTTGTTGGGGTGTTTTGAGTTCGCTTCCTGCTGACACCGACTAACCACCGCGGGTAGCCACTTACCCTGGGAGCGCCAGCACCGTGCCCGCCGAAGCCTCTGGCGAAGGCGGGTCCTTGTCGGATCTCTCTGACGTTCGACGAAGAGCAGGCGGGACGCCCGCGCTCCCAGGCCTTTTTGTTCTTCTCATGCATCAGTGACCGTGACACTCGCCGCTATTGCGGTGCGTCGCGTTTGCGTTTTCAGCGCGCGCCTGCTGGTGCGTTTACACCACTCGGAAACCATTTCGGGGCCACTTATCTTGGGTTGCGGTGGTTGAGTCGGGGTGTCTCTCAAAAAGAAGATTTGGCTCATGAGCCGGTGCGTTGCCGGCTGTTGTAACTCTGAGGGAATCGGCATGCGTTTAGGAAAGTTGGTGCGGCCTGCGTGGGCTGCGGCTGCTGCTTTGGCAGCGGTTGGTGCGGTTTGCCCGGCGCTCGCCGGCGAACCTGCGGTGTCGGCGTTGAACTTTAAGGTCACGGCCCAGGGCGGGCACGTTGACGAAGAAGATGCTTGGCTGGGCCTCGTACAAGTCACGGCGCCGATCGCGCAGGCCTGGGGCGTTCAGGGCGAAGGCGGCGTGTTCGGCGTCAACGGCGACACGGGTTACGGCCTCGCCGGACACGTTTTCACGCGCGATCCGTCGATGTATCTGCTGGGTGCGTTCGGCGCTTGGGCGCACGCGGAAGGCGCCGGCGACGTCGATGTCGGCCGTATCGGCATCGAGGGTGAATACTACCTCGAGAAGCTGACGTTCTCGGCGAACACCGGTTATCAGTTCGGCGACAGCTTCATCGACGACACGTGGTTCGGCGAAGCGCAAGTGCGCTGGTATCTGGACAACGACTTCGCGCTTTCGGGTGGTGTGGCGTTCGACGACGACGTCGCGATCACGCAGTTTTCCGCCGAGTGGCTGGTCGGTACAGCTTCGTCCCTGCCCGGCCTCGCGCTGCGCGGCGACGTCGCTATGGGCGACAACGGTTTCGACAGCGTCATGGGCGGCATCACCTACTACATCGGACCGGATGCGAGCCTGAAAGATCGCCATCGCAAGCAAGATCCGGACAGCGCGCTATTCGATCTCAAGACTGCGATTGAGGCTGGGTGCCAAGCGCCGGTGCAACAACTGCTGATGAAGGCGCAAATCGTCATCATCGAGCCGATCAACAGCTGCGGGCAGACGATCTACTACCCGCCCGGCTAAAGCCTACCGAAGTAAATCGGAGGCCGCCGGTTTTCCGGCGGCCTTTTTCGATTGCGGCGATGCGTTGGTAAGAAACTGCGCGTGACACGCGTCACAGCCAACTTGCTGCTCCCATATTCGCGGGATGGCGCAGGTGTCCCCGCCTTCGGCATCCTCCAACTCGCGGGCCATTGTGTTCATGCGCCCGGTTACGAGGGGATCTCATGCGTTTTGGTTTTGGATTGCGCGCGCCGTTAGCGGCGGCCGCGGCTTTGTGGGCAGCCGCGCCGGCGTTGGCAGACGGTCCGGCGGTGTCGGCGACGAACTTGAAGGTGACGGCGACGGGCGGATCGATCACGAACGAAGGCGCGTGGGCCGGTGTCGCCGCACTGACCGCGCCGCTGAGCCCATCTTGGGGCTTTCAAGGCGAGGCGGGCGCCTTCGGCGTCGACGGCGATTCCGCGTGGGGTTTGGCCGGTCACGTGTTCCAGCGGGATCCGGACAACTATCTCGCAGGGCTGTTCGTTGCTTACGCGCATGAAGACGAATTCGATTTTGCGGCGACCCGCGTCGGCGCGGAGGTTGAATTCTATCTCGACCGGGTGACGCTGCTTCTGCATGCCGGGTACGAGTTTGCGGACCTGATCGACGACAGCGCGTTCGGTGGGGCCGAGTTGCGCTGGTATGCGACAGACAATTTTGCGCTAGGGGCCGGGGTGAACTTCGACGAGCACTCGGCGATCGGCCGCGCACATGCGGAGTGGCTGCTTGGCGGATCAGCGCTGCCGGGCTTGGCGTTGCGTGTCGATGGCACCGTGGGCGACGACGACTTCGACAGCATCATGGGCGGCCTCACCTACTATTTCGGGCCGGACGCAAGTCTGAAGGATCGCCATCGCAAACAAGATCCGGATAGCGCGCTGTTCACGCTATTCCAATCGATCGAACAGGAACGCGCGCGGCAGTGTGCGATCAACGTCTGCAACGGCCCGCCGCCGCCTCCACCGCCTACGTAGGGAAGTAGAAACAGAAAGAGCATCACGAAGGCCTCGAAGGTTGCACGAAGGGCACCAAGACGTTGCTCCGCTGATGTGGCCGTTGCTTGACGCGAAGCGTCTGTATTGCGCGCGTTCCGCGCGCGGGCGTTTGGTTGGATGCGTCAGCGTCTTGACGTTCTTCGCGCAACCTTCGAGGCCTTCGTGTTGCTCTGTCTTCTTGCGGCTTTGAAACGTCCACGCAGGCGTGATGGGCGGTTGCCGCTTGTTCACCTAGGAATGGCGGATTTCCGCGGCGGTGAATGGCCGGTGAATGGCGCTGCCGCTCTTTCGTTCAGGGGGCAGTCCCTATCTTTCGTCTCAAGGGTGGATGTTCCCCCTCTAACCGTGGAGACGAATTCCAATGCGCAAATTTGCAACGACTGCCCTCACCGCTTTGTCGATCACCCTTTTGGGCTCGGCCGCGGCATTGGCCGACGCGCCCGCTCAGGGTGCACAGGGGCCGGGCTATCAGGGCCCAGGCTACAACCAGCCGCACAATGGTCCGCAGAACCCGCAGCAGGGTCAGTGGAACCAGGGTCCGCGCGGCGGCGACCGTAACTTCGAAGACCGCCGTTTCGACAACGACGACGACCACTTCGGTGGCGAGCGTGGTTTCGAAGACCGCCGGTTCGACGGGCGTCATGACCGCCGCTTCAACGACCGCAACCGGAACTTTAACTTCAACCTGCACTTCGGCAATTTCGACCGTTGGGAGCGTGGTTGGGGCTACGGCAACTATCAGAATCAGTACCGCTACCATCAGGTGCTGAACCGCTGGCAGATCGAGCGCGTGCTTGAGCGCCAGGGCTACTACGGCGTGCGCGGCTTGCAGAAAGCGCGTGGCGGGTTCGGTTACCGGGCCTTCGCGTTCAACCAGCGCGGCCGGCCGGTGATGTTGCGGGTCAACCCGTTCACGGGCCGCGTGATGGACGTGCGGTACATCTGAACGCGCTCAGTTTGAGTGAATAAGCGAGCGCCGGGCCTAAAAACCCGGCGCTTCTTTGTGCGGAGGACAGGGATCAGGAATCAGGGATCAGGGATCAGGGATCGGACACAGTGCGTTCTGATACCTGATACCTGATACCTGATACCTGATACCTGATTCCTGATTCCTGAATTCAATCCGCCTGCGACTGCAAAAAATTCGGCAACCCCATCAGCTCGATCAGCTCCAGTTGCGTCTCGAGATAGTCGATGTGTTCTTCGGTGTCCTCCAGGATTTCGCGGAACAGGTTTCGCGAAACGTAGTCCTTCTTGTTCTCGCACAGCTCGATCGCCTTGATCAGCTGCTCGCGGCCGCGCCGTTCGACGCCAAGGTCGCCCTCAAGGCACTCCGGCACGGTTTCGCCGATCGAAAGCTTGTGCAAGTCCGACATGTTCGGCAGGCCTTCGAGCAGCAGCACGCGCTTAACCAGCTTGTCGGCGTGCTTCATCTCCTCGATCGATTCTTCGTACGTCTTTTTGCCGAGCTTGGTGAGGCCCCAGCTTTCGTACATGCGCGCGTGCAGGAAGTATTGGTTGATCGCCGTCAGTTCGTTCGTGAGCGTGCGGTTCAGTTCCGCGATCACGTCCTTCGCGCCCTTCATCGTATCCCCTCGTTCGTTGGGGCGGGCGTTCTTAGGCTGCGGCTCTGGATTCGCGCGCTTGCTTCAGCATCTCGCGAACTTCGCACACACAACGCCCGCATTGCGGTTGGCAGTCATAGTACCGGTAGACCGCCGCCGCGTCGCGCGGACGTTTGGCGATCGCCTCGCGGACTTGCTTCTCGGTGAGTGCGTTGCAGTTGCAGACGTACATGGGGTCGGGCCGTTCGTTCCAGTTCGCCAGAGGGATGTAGTGCGGTTGCGACTTGTTTGCAAGTGCAGGTGTGGAGTGGCGGAAATTGGCAGTTTTCTGTTCGGCTGTCCTTGGCACCGTTTCGTAGCCCGATGGGTCCGGCGACGACTCAGGGCGCGCACTAGGGGGGACGGTTGCCAGCGTTGCAGCGATGGTCTCGCCTCTTTCTGCTTCGCGGATTCGCGCGCAAGCGCGCTCCCTTCACAACGCCATCCCCATCTGTTACATGCGCGCCCCTACCGGCGCGGTCATGGCGGAATTGGTAGACGCACTACCTTGAGGTGGTAGCGGGGCGACCCGTGGAAGTTCGAGTCTTCTTGACCGCACCATCACTTCCCTTGTCGGCGCGGCGCGCCTGTTTCTCCCGCTAGCGGGAGAAACGCAAACAACTGAAAACGCGGCGATGTCTGAAACGATCAGCGACACCCGGACTGCCGAGCCGGTGGTGTTGACGCCGGAGCTTGTGCGCGCGGTCGTGGAGGCGACCTCGGCGGGCGATGCGGCCGCCATTAAAGAGCTGATCTGGCCGTTGCATCCGGCCGACGTGGCGTCACTGCTGGCCGCGATGCCGCCTGCCAGCCGGCGCACGATGGTGACGCAACTCGGCACCGACTTCGACCCCGAGATTCTGGCCGAATTGGACGAGGACTTGCGCACGGAACTCGTGCGCGCGCTGGGCACGAAGACCGTCGCCGAGGCGGTTCGGGAACTCGACGTTGAAGACGCCGCCTACGTCATCGAGGATCTGGAAGATTCCGAGAAGCGCGAAGTGCTGGCACAGGTGCCGATCGAGGATCGGGCCGAGGTCGTCGATGCGCTGCTGTTCGAAGAAGGCTCCGCCGGCCGGTTGATGCACCGCGAGTTCGTGGCGTTTTCGCCGCTGCTCACGGTGGCCGAAGCGCTGACGCAACTCGCGGCACCGGACACGCCGGAGGACTACCAGGAAATCTACCTCATCGACGCGGACAGCAAGCCACTGGGCTTCGTCCCGCTGTCGCGGCTGTTGCGCTCGCCCCGGTCGGCGCGGCTTGCCGACATCGCGACGGACGAGATGAAGGTCATCCCGGCGACGACGGATCAGACGTCGTTCGCGTATCTGTTCGAGCACTATCACTTGACGTCGGCGCCGGTGACGGACGATCGCGGACGGCTGGTGGGGCTCTTGAGCGCGGGCTCGGTCGTCGAAATCCTCAAAGAAATGCACCAGAGCGAGGTGCTGGCACTCGGTGGCGTACAGGAAGACGAGAGCCTCTCCGCACCGATCCGCAAGGTGACATGGTTACGGTTCTCGTGGCTGTTCGTGAACCTTCTGACCGCGATTTTGGCATCCATCGTCATCGGCTTCTTCGAAGCGTCACTGGTGGAAGTCGTGGCGCTCGCGGTGCTGATGCCGATCGTCGCTTCCATGGGCGGCAACGCGGGGACGCAGACGCTCACCATCGTCGTGCGCGCACTTGCAACAAAAGAGCTCAATCAGGCGAACATGTGGCGCGTGATCAACCGCGAGATGTTGATTGGCGCGATGAACGGCTTGGCGTTTGCCGCACTTGCGGCGGGGATAACATGGGTTTGGTTCGGCAATCTCGCACTTGCAGCGGTGATCGCCGCCGCGATGACGATTAATATGATCGCAGCGGCGGCAGCGGGTATTCTGGTGCCCGTCGCATTGAAGCGGTGGGACATCGATCCCGCGGTCTCGTCGCCTGTGTTCGTAACGACGGTGACGGACGTGGTCGGTTTCTTGTCGTTTTTGGGCTTGGCAACTTGGCTTCTACTTCGATGATTCTAAATTCGTTCCGTGGACTGAACTTCGATCTGGGCGAAACGGCGGACGCGCTGCGCGACACGGTCGCGCGCTTCACGGCCGCAGAGATTGCGCCGCGGGCGGCCGAGATCGATCGCACGAATGCGTTCCCGCGCGACCTGTGGCCGAAGCTTGGCGCGCTCGGCTTGCTCGGGATCACGGTCGAGGAGGAGTTCGGCGGCGCGGGGCTCGGTTATCTCGAGCACGTCGTCGCGATGGAAGAGGTAAGCAGGGGGTCGGCGGCGGTGGGCTTGTCCTACGGCGCACACTCAAACCTCTGCGTGAACCAGCTGCGCAAGAACGGCGACCATGCCCAGAAGAAAGCCTATCTGCCGAAGCTCATTTCGGGCGAGCATTTGGGTGCGCTGGCGATGTCGGAACCAGGTGCCGGGTCGGACGTCGTTTCGATGCGCACGCGAGCGGACAAAAAGGGCGACCGCTACGTGCTGAACGGCACGAAGATGTGGATCACGAACGGGCCGACCGCGGACGTGCTTGTCGTGTACGCGAAGACCGACCCGACCGCGGGGCCGCGCGGGATCACCGCCTTCATCGTCGAAAAGGGCATGAAGGGTTTCTCGACGGCGCAAAAGCTCGACAAGATGGGCATGCGCGGGTCCGACACGGGCGAGCTCGTGTTCAACGACTGCGAGGTGCCGGAAGAAAACGTGCTCGGCCGCGTCAATGAAGGCGTGCGCGTGCTGATGTCGGGGCTCGACTACGAGCGCGCAGTGCTGGCGGCGGGACCGCTCGGTATCATGGCGAACGCGATGGACATCGTTCTGCCCTATGTGCACGAGCGCAAGCAGTTCAATCAGCCGATCGGCACGTTCCAGCTGATGCAAGGCAAGCTCGCCGACATGTACACCCGCATGAACGCGGCGCGAGCGTATGTGTATACGGTTGCGAAGGCGTGCGACCGCGGCGAGACCACGCGCAAGGACGCCGCGGCGGCGATCCTGTTCGCGTCGGAGACCGCGACGTGGATGGCGCTCGAGGCGATCCAAACGCTGGGCGGCAACGGCTACATCAACGACTACCCGACGGGACGCCTACTGCGCGACGCGAAACTCTACGAAATCGGCGCAGGCACCAGCGAGATTAGGCGCATGCTGATCGGGCGGGAGCTGTTTGAGGAAACGGCTTGAGCGAAGCACCCTACTCGGTGCTCGGCGGACTCTTGAGGTAGCGTAGAAAACGAATCCAGACGGCATTTACCGCCACGACGACGATCAAGCCCGCAATTATACTTGCGATATTGTTTTGGCGCGGCGTGAGCTCCAAAGCTGCTGTTAGCTGCTGCCAATAGGCGAGACCGAACCCTACCGGCGTTAGCAGTGCAAAGTACGACACGAGCGCTATGAGCCACGCCGCGATAAACGAGCGCTGCTTGTGTTTGTAAATGAGCACGTGGATCGGCATCACGATAAACACAAACACCAGCAGCATCCACGTCAACTGGCTCGTGTTTCCGAACGATGTAAAGATTTCATCCACAAACCGCCTCGCCTACAGTCGGCACTAGAAGCAGACTATCACGTGGAAGCGACTGAGCGCTTTTCCAACCGCTCCCGCACTTCCTGCAGGCTAAACGACTCGCCGGTCCGCTCGTACTCCGCCAACCTGTCGAGATCGATTGCGATATCGTCTGGGTCGGCGACGAAGCGTTCGAGTGCTTCAGTCAGTATGCCCTCAAGCGTGCGGCCGCTTTCTTTCGCCAGCCGTTCTACGGCGGCGTCTAGTTCGGCGGAAATCTCAAAGGTGCGATGCACTTTGTTCATGCGCGCAGTGTGCCACAAACAGGCGAACCAGTCGAGTTAACCGCTAAATCCCGTCGCCTTCCACATTTTCGTGGATGCCGCATTCGTCTTTGCCGGTGCCGGACCAACGGCCGGAGCGGTAGTCGCCGCCGTCTTGGACGCGGTTCGTGCAGGGCATGCATCCGATCGAGAGGTAGCCGTCTTCGACCAGCGGGTGGCGCGGCAGGTCGTTCGCCAGAATGTGCTCCTTCAGATCCTGAAGGCTCCAATTCCAAAGCGGGTTCACAACGAAGCGCGTGCCGTTCAGTTCGAGCGGCGCCATCGCGGTGCGGGCTTGGGTTTGGAAGCGCTTGCGGCCGGTGATTTCAGCGTCGAAACCGGCGATGGCGCGGCGGAGCGGCAGCACCTTGCGGAAATTGCAGCAGGCATCGGGATCGCGGGCCCAGAGCGTGCCGTCCGCATCCAGCGTGCGCGTGTCGTCGGGGTGTGGGCCGATCGCGCGCAGGTCGGTGAGGCCGAGCTTCTCCTGCAGCCGGTCGCGATAGCGCAGCGTTTCACCGAACAATTTTCCGGTGTTGAGAAAGATCACGGGGACCGACGGATCGATCTCCGAGATCAGGTGCAAGAGCACGACGGACTCAGAGCCGAACGAGGAGACGGTCGTGATGCGGCCGGCGAATTCGTCCTTGATCATGCCGCGGAGCAGCGTGCGCGCGTCGGCGTTCGCATACTTCGTGCGCAGCGTTTCGAGGCGCAGGCGCAAGCCGTCGGCAGGCGTTTCCGTTTGGTCGAAGATGCGCGGTGCGGGCGGCGGCGCCTTCAGCTTCTGGCGCAGTTGGGTGGCGGGTTCGCTCATGCGGGTGCGCGCTCGCGTAGCCAACCTTCGTGGTCCACGAGTTCGTTCGTGAGGCGCGTGATCTCTTCCTTCGCCCTGCCCTCTTCGCGCCAGCGTGCGCGGGCTTCCGTGACTGTGCGGATGCGCGCGGTCCATTCGGGGTCGAATTGGGCTTGCAAATGAGCTTTCAGTTTTTGTGCGAGGCCCGGGGATTTGCCGCCCGTCGAAACGGTGAGCAATAAGTCGCCGCGGCGCACGATGGCGGGGACGTGGAAGTCGCAAAGGCTCGGCACGTCTTCGACGTTCACGAGTGCGCCGGCGGCGTGCGCGTGCGCGGCTATGCGTGCAGCCTCGACGACCGGCAGGCCCGCGATGAGGACGACAGCGGTGCCTTCGAGGTCGGCCCTCACGGGCAGGCGCTCGTAGATCGCGGCTTCCGCGTGGCAAGCCCAACCATCTTGGTCGAGCACGTAGAGGGACAGGTGTTCGGCACCCGCGTCACGCGCATATTCGTAGCGTTGGAGCGCGGCGAAGCCGCGGCCGACGACCGCGATGCGGCGGGTAGCGATGTCGAGAACGATCGGCAGCACCGACTCGTGTCCTTTGTGAATGGAAATCTGAGATAACGCCTCCCTGGGCATTACTCAAGGATTTGACGTGAATTAATTTAATTATCGATGATCAACGTGAATTAGAGAAACCTTGATCCTGAGCCGCCCGGCGACCCATTTTCCCCTCGTGACCCAAGCCTCACCCATCGAATGGCAGATCAGCCCCGGGCTCGTCCCCTACCCCGACGCTGTCGCGGCGATGGAGGCGCGTGTCGGCGCTGTCGCGGACGGAGCCGCGGCAGAGATGGTGTGGCTACTCGAACATCCGCCGCTCTACAC
>JBJXEH010000217.1:0-2591 GCA_046153995.1 Micropepsaceae bacterium | reverse complement strand
TTCTTCGGCGCCTTCCTGCCGCAGTTCGTCGACGCGAAGGGCGACGCCGTAAGCCAACTCGCACTGCTCTCGCTAACGTTCTTCGTCATCGCCGCCATCGTCGACGTAGGCTGGGCGCTCCTCACCGGCCGCGCCCGCACAACCTTCGCCCGCCTCGGCAAGTGGACGAACCGTATCACCGGGAGCGTGCTCATCGGTGCCGGCATCGGCTTGGCGCTTGCCCGTAAGCCGTAGTCGGTTCACGCCAAGCCGCGAAGAAAAAAGAAGAGAGATTGAAACGCCAAGCACGCCAAGCCACTCTGGCTTTCTGTCAGGGCCGCGCGCGCGTAGCGCGCACAAAGGCGCTTCGCGCCGAACAGATGCAAGTCTGTTGGCACAAGCAGCTTGGCGTGCTTGGCGTTTCCAATCCTTTCTTCTTCGCGCCTTGGCGTCTTGGCGTGAGAAATCTGGCTTGCCCTGATTTTGCCTTAACCTCCCGCTACGTCTCCTACGAAGGAAGGGAGCGGCACGTGCGGCGCATTCTATCGATCATCGCTTTGACACTGCTTGGCGCGACCGTAGCCATTGCAGCCCCACCCGCACCCCAACCCACCGAAGGCGCGAAGACGTTCATCGCCCGTCCGAAACTCGGCGCGGCGGTGTTCGAGCTCCCCTCCGCCGTCCACTGGCGCGCGACGCCGATGCCGGACGGCCGCTACCGCATGGAACTCACCGCCGACGTGAACGCCGCCACCGTCCTCGCGAACGTACCCCAACTCTCCGCCCGCGCGCTGAACCGCGACAAGCCGTGCGACCACCTCGTGCGCGTGAAATCGGCCGGCGCCAAACTCACCGGCCCACGCACACTCACCTACGACGTGGGCTTCCACTACGCGAAGCGACTCTGCGTGGGGCTGCCCCTCGAATACCCGGCCGAGGTTACCTGCAAAGCCAACATCGCGGTCGCGGCCGCGCGCTCGACGATTATGATCGACGTGGCTGGTGCCGCGAACCCGCCCTGCCGCATCGAAGGCCTCTCGCCGGAGTTCAGCGGCTCGATCACCAGCCTCGTCGGCGTCGAAGTGTTCAAGCGCCACACGATCGACGTCACGCGGCTGCTCCCGAAGGAATTTGACGACGTCACCATCGACATCCGCGCCCTCGCGATCGACCCCAAAACCGCGGTCCTCCACGTCGAAGGCGAAGGCACCATGAACGCCCCGCAATTCGCCGCCCTCATGATCCGCATCACCGCCGCGCGAATGAGCCGCTAGGCCTGGGAGCGCCGGCTTCCAGCCGGCACTTAGTTCCGCACGAGCAAGAGCCGGCAAGGATGCCGGCGCTCCCAGGCTCAGCGTCTCCCGGCAATGACCGGCGCGCGTTCGCTTGCACCGCTGCAATGCGCGTGAGAAACAACAGCGTGCCAACCACGCTCGCAATACTCGAAGGCCAAACCGCCGCCACGCGCATCGCACCGGGCGAAGTCACACGCCTGACCGAAGCCGCAACGAACGCCACATTCTACCGCGATGACCTCACCCCCGAACAGCGCGCCGCGAACCGCCGCATCGTGGACGTCAGCGAAGGCATCGCCCGTATCGCAGCCGCAAGCCCAAACCAAAACTTCGCCGCCGCGTTCGCAGACAACCGCTTCGCAGGTTTCGTCATCGCCTCGCGCCACGGCGAAGACGATCTCGAACTCGACTGGCTCATGGTGCATCCGGACTTCCACGGCACCGACGTCGCCGCATCGCTGATGCGCCACGGCATCGCGTGGCTGGGCGAGACGAACCCCATCTGGCTCAACGTCATCCGCCACAACGAACGAGCGATCCGCTTCTACCGCCGCTTCGGCTTCGAAATCGACCCCGACGCGCGGATGGAACACGTCGTCCCGCACGTCATCATGCGACGGCCACGGACGGCCTGACGCGCCGCCCTTGCCTTGGCTAGCCTGCACATGAGAAGTAGCCCTCGACGGCTTTGGGACGGGCACTACGCATGACGAAATGGGTCTACGGCTTCGGGGGCGGCAGCGCTGAGGGTGCTGCCAAGATGAAGGAACTGCTCGGCGGCAAGGGTGCGAACCTGGCCGAGATGGCGAACTTGGGCCTCCCCGTGCCGCCGGGCTTCACGATTACGACCGAGGTCTGCACGCACTATTACGCCAACGACAAGACCTATCCCGCCGAACTCAAAGCCCAAGTCGAAGCTGCCCTCGCCGCCATCGGCAAACACGCCGGCCGCACCTTCGGCGATCCGAAGAACCCACTGCTCGTCTCCGTTCGCTCCGGCGGCAGAGCCTCGATGCCGGGCATGATGGACACCGTCCTGAACCTCGGCCTCAACGACGAAACCGCCAAGGCGATGGCGCGCGAGACCGGCAACGAACGCTTCGCCTACGACAGCTACCGGCGTTTCATCTCCATGTACGGCGACGTCGTGCTGGGCGTGGACCATGACCACTTCGAAGAAATCCTCGGCCTCTACAAGGAAGAGAACGACCTCGCGCTCGACACCGATATCGACGCCGCCGGGTGGATCAAGCTGGTCGATCTCTTCAAGGCCAAGGTCGAAGAAGAACTCGGCAAACCCTTCCCGCAAGACCCGCA
>JBJXEH010000216.1:0-3271 GCA_046153995.1 Micropepsaceae bacterium | reverse complement strand
TTCGTGGCGCAGGGTGAGGCCGATGTCGTCCCAGCCGTTTAGGAGGCATTGCTTGCGGAACGGGTCGACGTCGAATTTGATCATGCCGCCGTCGGGGCCGCGGATTTCTTGTTTCTCGAGGTCGACGGTGACGACCGCGTTGCTGCCACGGTTCGCGTCGTCCATCAGTTTGTCGACGTCGTCTTGCGGCAGCACGATCGGCAAAATCCCGTTCTTGAAGCAGTTGTTGTAGAAGATGTCGGCGAACGAGGTCGCGATCACGCAGCGGATGCCGAAGTCGGCCAGCGCCCAGGGCGCGTGTTCGCGGCTTGAACCGCAGCCAAAATTTTGACCGGTGACCAAAATCTGCGCCTTGCGGTAGGCGGGCTTGTTGAGCACGAAATCGGCTATTTCGGCGCCCGCCGTCGTGTAACGCATCTCCTCGAACAGGTGCTTGCCCAGGCCCGTTCTTTGAATCGTCTTCAAAAACTGCTTCGGGATGATCATGTCGGTGTCGACGTTGATCATCGGCAGGGGCGCGGCTACGGCGGTGAGGGTGGTGAATTTTTGCATGCTATGAATATCCCCATTCGCGGAGCCATTTGACTGCACGATCGCGCAGCTTGCTTGCCGCTGAGTCTCGAAGAATCGCGGCGTATGCTCCCGCCTGATCCAACTGTTCGATGTTCTTTGTGAGCGCGTCGTATATGCGAATATAATTTCGCAAGAGGGAGGCGTTGGTTTGAGCTTTGCTTCGCAATTGCGGATCCCATTCGATCGAACTTTCGCTCAACACTCCGAGCGCCAAGTTGAGAATCGCGTCCCGATTTCCTGCCGAGTACTCCGCCCAAATGTTGTTGATTGCCGGGCCATTGAAGCCTTTGATCGACTGCACGAAAGAGTTTGCAAGCGTGCTCAGCTGATCCTGATCCATCTCGATCATGCGATACATAACGTCGATCTGGCTGAACCGGAGATTGCCTTCCAGGGCCCCCGCCTGCCGCGATGACTCTTGGACCGCATCTTTCATCTCGCGGACTTGTAGGCGTAATGCGTCAGTGTTTTGAGCAAGCTCTGCCGCCTGGTGGCGAAGCGCGACTATGAACCAAATCAGTGCAAGTGGGGCAAAGAAGCCCGACAATAAACTCCCGAACTCCGCTGCACTGACACTCAGAAGGCCGAAAAAGTCGGTTGTCCACGAAGCCAGAAATAGAGCGATCCACAGGGCGGAAAGCGCGCCCCCTTCTTGGAAGAATCCTTTCGTTCGCTTCGAGTGATCGAAGAACGCATTGTCTGCCGCTGGCTGAGTGCCCCCGGCCAATAGACCTTGGACGCTTAGGTCCTCATCGATCTTGGGCCAGTGAATACCTTGGCCCGCGCCACTTAACTCCCATTTGGTGCGATCTTCCGGCGATGCCGAAAGCAAGCGTGGGAACCAGGAGATTGGCACGCTGATCTTGCGGCCGTCTTGCAATAGGACTTCGAGAGCATCCCCGGTGAAGCGTACGTCTTTGGCGCGTGGACTGTGGGGCCTTGTCGAGGAGTTCACGAAGCTCTCCACCTGTCATGGTCCGCGAAGGCGGACCACCCACGACTTCTTGACGGGGGTTGCGTGCGCTCAGAGGCTGCTTGTTTCACGCCAAGACGCGAAGGCGCCAAGGGGTTGGCGCGGGGATCTTGGCGACTTGGCGTCTTGGCGTGGGATTTCTTTGGTGCGCTTCGCGCGAAGGAAGTCGTGGGTGGTCCGCCTTCGCGGACCATGACACTGAGGGGGTGACGAGGGCGGTGCGTGCTCGTCACGTCAGCTCCCGCACATCGGTTAGGTGGCCCTTGATCGCGGCTGCCGCTGCCATTGCTGGCGACATCAGGTGCGTTCGTCCGCCTCTGCCCTGTCTGCCTTCGAAGTTGCGGTTCGAGGTGGAGGCGCAGCGTTCGCCTGGTTCCAACTTGTCGGCGTTCATGGCGAGGCACATGGAGCAGCCGGGTTCGCGCCATTCGAAGCCTGCGGCGGTGAAGATTTTGTCGAGGCCTTCTTGCTCGGCTTGTTCTTTGACGAGGCCGGAGCCGGGGACGATCATGGCGCCGACGTGGCTCGCCACGCGCTTGCCCTTCACCACTTTGGCGACTTCGCGGAAGTCTTCGATGCGGCCGTTCGTGCAGGAGCCGATGAAGACGCGGTCGACTTTCAAGTCCTTCATCGCGGTGCCGGCTTTCAGGCCCATGTAGTCGAGCATGCGTTCCATTGCGGCGCGGCGTTGCGGATCGGTTTCCGTCGCGGGGTCGGGCACGCGACCGGTGATCGGCACGACGTTTTCGGGGCTGGTGCCCCAGGTGACGAGCGGGGGAATCTCGGCGGCGTCGAGCTTGACTTCGACGTCGAACTTCGCGCCGTCGTCGGATTTTAGCGTGCGCCAGTAGTGGACCGCGGCTTCCCAAGCGGCGGCCTTCGGCGCGTTTGGACGGCCTTTCAAATATTCGAACGTTGTTTGATCGGGCGCGATCAGACCGGCGCGGGCGCCCGCTTCGATCGACATGTTGCAGACGGTCATGCGGCCTTCCATCGAGAGCGCGCGGATTGCCTCGCCCGCGTATTCGATGACGTAGCCGGTGCCGCCGGCCGTGCCGATCTTGCCGATGATCGCTAGGATGATGTCCTTGGCGGTGATGCCCGGCGCCGTTTGCCCGTCGACCGTCACGCGCATGTTTTTCGAGGGGCGGGCTTGCAGCGTTTGTGTCGCCAGCACGTGTTCGACCTCGCTCGTGCCGATGCCGAAGGCGAGCGCGCCGAACGCGCCGTGGGTTGCGGTGTGGCTGTCGCCGCAGACGATTGTCTGGCCCGGAAGCGTGAGGCCCTGTTCCGGCCCCACGATGTGGACGATGCCTTGGCGGATGTCGTCCATCGCGAAATAGGTGACGCCGAAGTCTTTTGCGTTCTTCTCCAGCGTCGCGACCTGGAGCGCGGATTCGGGGTCGGCGATGCCCTTGGAGCGGTCGGTCGTGGGCACGTTGTGGTCGGCGACGGCGAGCGTTAGCTCCGGGCGGCGGACTTTGCGCTTGGCCACGCGCAAGCCTTCGAACGCCTGCGGGCTCGTCACCTCGTGCACGAGATGGCGGTCGATGTAGAGGACGCACGCCTCGCCCGGTTCGGCGTGTACCAGGTGGGCGTCCCAGATTTTGTCGTAGAGGGTGGTCAAGGTCATGGCGGTTACATAGCGCGTGGCGGGGATTCGGGAAACGTGCAAGTTTGCCAGTGAAATGCTTGCCGCTAGCTTGCTGCCCGGGGTCGTCCAAG
>JBJXEH010000215.1:0-4648 GCA_046153995.1 Micropepsaceae bacterium | reverse complement strand
ATCTACTCCGCCGCGAAAGAGATCGAAGCAGCGGGCGGAAAAGCGCTGCCGCTCGTCGTTGACGTGCGCGACGAAGCAAACGTCGCCGAAGCGATCGAGCAAACGGCGCGCAAATTCGGCGGCATCGACATCTGCGTGAACAACGCAAGCGCGATCCAGCTCACGCCCACCACGATGACCGATATGAAGCGCTACGATCTGATGCACCAGATCAACACGCGCGGCACGTTCATGGTCTCGAAATACTGCGTGCCGCATCTAAAACGCGCCGCGAACCCGCATATCCTGAACCTCTCGCCGCCCCTCGACATGAGCGAGAAGTGGTTCGCGAACCACGTCGCCTACACGATGGCGAAGTTTGGCATGAGCATGTGCGTGCTCGGCATGGCGGGCGAGTTCCGCGCAGACGGCATCGCGGTGAACGCACTCTGGCCCCGCACCGGCATCGCAACGGCCGCGATCAGGAACGCACTCGCGGGCGACGAAGGCATGAAGATGTGCCGCACGCCCGAAATCATGGCCGACGCCGCGCACGTTATCCTCACGAAGCCGTCGCGAGACTTCACCGGCCAATTCTGCATCGACGACACCGTGCTCTGGGACGCAGGCGTCCGCGACTTCGACCAATACCGCGTGGACCCGACCAAAGACCTGATGCCAGACTTCTTCGTGCCAGACACGTCGAAGCCGCCGGTCAGTCTGAAGGCCGTGCGGAGCGCTTGAGCATGGAATCTCTCTTTCTGCTCGCGATCATCGTGCTCGTTCTCGTCGTCGCCTGGTTGCTGCAGAAGTGGCAGGAAGCGCGCCGCGAAAAATTCATCCGCGGCTACATGTTCCCCGACGGCTTGCTGGCGAAGCTCGGCAAGCAGCGCCAAAGCATCGGCCGAAAGGAGCAGCAACTCGTCGCGCGCGCCTTGCGCCAGTTCTTCCTCGCGCACCTGAAGAGCGGCCGCAAATTCGTGTCGATGCCAAGCCAAGTCGTCGACGACCTCTGGCACGAGTTCATCCTCTACACCCGCAACTACGAAACGTTCTGCAAAGGCGCGTTCGGGCAATTCCTCCACCACACACCCGCGGTCGTGCTTTCCGCCGGCAAGCAAAACAACACCGGTCTGCGCCGCGTCTGGTGGCACGCGTGCCTGGAGGAAAACATCAACCCACGCGCACCCACCCGCCTGCCGCTGCTCTTCGCGCTGGACGAAAAACTGAAAATCGAAAACGGCTTCCACTACAAGACCGACTGCAAAGGCCTCGCAACGCAAGACGGCAAGAAGGACGACAAAGGCGACAGCGGCACGCCCTACTGCGGCGGCGATTTCTCTGACTCAAGCTTCGACGGTTCGACCGACGGCATGGGCGACAGCGGCGGCGACGGTGGCGGCGATGGAGGCGGCTGCGGCGGCGGGGATTAGCGTTTGCCTTGATCTTTGAATCGATGTGCTAGAGTGCGCGCTCACATGCAAGGAGCCGCAAGACATGGCGCGCCTCATCGTAGAGACCAACGAAGCACCTCGTCCCAAAGCCCCGATCGCGCAAGCTGTGCGCCATGGACGCCTCGTGTTCGTGTCCGGGATCACGCCGTTCGATCTCGACTTGAACTTGGCGAAGGGGGATTTCGACGCCCAGATGCGGCAAACGATGCGCAACGTTGGTGCAATTCTGAAGGCGAGCGACAGCGGCTTCGAGAAGGTTCTGAAATGCACAGTCATTCTCGCAAGGCGCGAGGATTGGCGGCGCATGAATGAAATCTACGCTGAGGCGTGGCCCGACGGAAAATTCCCAGCCCGCACGGCGTTCGAGGCACTCTTGCCGCATCCAGACTTTCTAGTTGAGGTCGAATGCGTCGCCGAAACAAACAGCGAGGTGTAGCCCCGGGACCGTGAAGAGGCGACGGGGAACAATGCGGGCTTAGCCGTCCTCCGGAATCGGCTCGTGCGGCTCGTAACCCTTGAGCGCCTTGTACGAGAAGCTCATGAGCGCAACAGCAAGCGAGGTGAAGAAGATGTACATAAACAGGAACGCCACCCACATCGCCGCCGCAAACGGTCCGACCATTGCCTCAAGCTGTCGCCGTGGCGCGTCTCGATCCAACGTCTCTCTTACGTCGCCGCCGTCTGGAGCGATTTCCGGCATGGCCGCTTCCGGGGGCGGTGTCGCAGGGGATGGCGTCACCGGTGCCGCGGGCGGCGTGGGTTGTTGCGGCTGAGCCGGTATAGCAGGCGGCGCAGGTGCAACGGACGGCGCCGGTGCTGCGCCGGCACGTTCTGGCGCTGTGGGCGGTGTCGTTGGCGCTTCCGCCTCAGGCGAAGCCGGCGCCGTGATCGCCGGAACCTCGGTCGGCATCTCCTTCATCTTGTTCGTGTAGTACCAGTACGCGCCGGCAGCCGGCACCAATACGAGGACGTAGATCCAACCGAACGTCAGGATGAACGCGCCGATCAGCCGCCACACATTGCCGCGTGTCAGCTGCCAGGGCTCGCGAGGCGAAATCCTGTTCGTCGCGACGACAGCGGGCGGCCACACTGCAAGGCGCAAGCTGAAGTAAATGATCAGAATGTAGGCCACAAAGTAGACGACGAGAAACGCCGTCACCCCGCCGGCGGACATGGCGCCACCGATGGCCTGAGCGGCCGAGTCCGGATCGTCGGCGAATTTCTTGAACATGCCAACCGGGTCGCCGCCTGAGAGCACAAGCACGAACGGTGTGATAACGGCAGCGAGCACACCAAGAACGATGAGGGCCGTCAGTACGCCCATCACGATGTAGAGGAACTCAGTCTTACCGAAGGCGAAGTTGAAATACTGGCCTGGCTTGCGGTCGCCGAACAGAATTACGCGGTGAATCGAGACGGCGACAGCCGCGAGCGCAATCGCTTGCAGGATCATATTTGTGACGTTGAACGCCACAAGCCGCTCCATAATGAACGCAACGCTCAACGGATTGGGCAACCCGCGCATCGTCTCGCCGTCGATCTGCATGATGTACGCGCTCAGCCCGATCTGGGCAGCGAACAGCGCGGCGACCGGCAGCCACGCCAACCGGAAAATCGTGAACGAATTCCACAGCGTGAATCCGATCGCGCGCCCCGCAACGCGGAACACCGGCAACTTGTTCATTGAAGCCCCCACCCCAAACGCCTCTAGCCATCAGGCGCCGCAGGCCCGGCAACAGTCAAACCTAAGTGCTGCACAATACGCCGCTCAGGCGTAACCAACGCTTGACGCTACAACGGCGGAGGGAGTTTCAACCCGCAAACGCCTCCACATACGCACTCAGCGCCGCGGTCCCGCCCGTGTGCAGGAACAACACCGTTTGCTCTTGGGGCCACGCACCCCGGCGCACCTCGCCGATCAGCGCCGCCATCGCTTTGCCCGAGTACACCGGATCGAGCAGCAGGCCCTCCGTTCGCGCGGTGAGTTCGACCGCCTCGCGCATCGCCGCCGTCGGAATGCCGTAAGCCTCGCCCTGATACCCGTCGATCACGTGCACGCGCGACGACACGTCGAGCAGCGGCACACCGATCAGATGCAGCGTCTCGAGCGCCAGCGCATGGACGGTCGCCGCAATGTCCGCGCCGTGCTTCTTGTACACGTTCGCGCCCATGATCCGCGTCGCACTGTCGGCGAGCGTCGCGCCTGCGACCAAGCCGGCCTGCGTCCCACCGCTCGACGACCCATGCACGATGGCATCCACGGCAAGCCCCATCGCCTCTGCCTGAGCCACGATCTCGTCGAACGCATCGACATAGCCGAGCGACCCCACCGCATTCGACCCGCCGATCGGCACCACATAGACCCCGCGCCCCGCCTGCGTATGCTCCTCCGCGATCGTCTGAAACGCCGCGCTCGCCGCCTTGTCGTCCTTCACCACATGAACGCGCGCGCCCAAGAGACCATCGAAGAGCACATTGCCCGACTGCCGGTAGGCCGCGCTGTCCCGCGCCACCATCTCGATCAAAATCAAATCGCACGGCAGCCCCAACTTCGCGGCGGCCGCAGCCGTCTGCCGCGCATGGTTCGACTGCACCGCACCGAACGTGACGATGGCCCCCGCACCCTTCTCAAGCGCCTCGCCCATCAAGAACTCGAGTTTGCGCGTCTTGTTCCCACCCGTAGCGAGCCCGGTGCAATCGTCACGCTTCACATAGAGGGCAGGGCACGCGGGCCCGAGCGCCACCCGCAACCGCTCCATCGGCTCAAGCGGCGTCGGTAGGTGCCCAAGCGAAACGCGGGGGAAGCGGGAGATGTCCATCGCTCAAAGCCTTCCGTAACGGGGTTCGCTGTGGCATCCCTATAGCATGACCGCCGATATCGTCGTCCAAGACCGCGAAGAGCTCATCTACCTCCTGTGCGAGGCGGCGGAGTTCGAGCATGCGGTGATGTGCACCTACCTCTACGCGATGTGGTCGCTGAAGCGGGAGGAGCGTGAGGGCGTCACCCGCGACGAACTCGCCGCAATCGAACGCTGGCGTCTGTCGCTGCGCCAAGTCGCGCGCGAGGAGATGCTGCACCTCTGCCTGGTCAACAACATGCTGACCGCATTGGGCAGCGCGCCGCATCTGTGGAAGCCGGAGTTCCCCGTGCGTCCCGGCCGCTTCCCCGCCGACGTCGTGATGAAGCTGATGCCGTTCTCTGCCGCGGCGCTCGA
>JBJXEH010000214.1:0-16212 GCA_046153995.1 Micropepsaceae bacterium | reverse complement strand
GTCGTGCTTGACGGCATCAAGGCCGATACGATCCGCTTCTCGAACGAATTTAGGTAGGTCACATGAGCGAGATTATTTTCCATCACTATTGGACGTCGCCGTTTTCGGAGAAGGTGCGCATCGTCTTTGGGATGAAGGGGCTTTCGTGGCGCTCGGTCGAGATACCGAACATGATGCCGAAGCCCGATTTGATGCCGCTCACCGGCGGCTACCGGAAGACGCCGGTCATGCAGATCGGCGCCGACATCTATTGCGATACGCAGCTGATCATTCGCGAGTTGGAACGGCGGCACCCCTCGCCCGCGATCGTTCCCCATGCGGGGTTGAGTTTTGCACTGGCGTTCTGGTCGGACCGGCCGGTTTTTCAGGCGACGGTACCGCTGATCTTCGGCGAGGTCGGGCCGATGATCCCTGAGGCGTTCAAAAAGGACCGGGAGGCGATGTTTCCGGATCGTCCGTTCAACTACGAGATGATGAAAGCCGCGATCCCTGCGTTCAAGGATCAGTGGCGGGCGCATGCGGATTTTTTGGAGGCGCAGCTTGCCGACGGGCGCCAGTTCCTGCATGGCGCCGCCGCCACGGTCGACGATGCGCACTGCCATATGAACGTCTGGTTCTTGAAGGGTTTCTTCGCGCCGACGGCGGAGGCATTGCTGAAAGAGTTTCCGAAGGTGGCCGCCTGGTATGCGCGCGTTTGCGCGATCGGGCATGGCACGCATACGGTGCTGGATTCGAAAGAGGCGTTGGCGATCGCCAAGGCTGCGACTTCAACCGCGGTGGCCCGCGCGGACGAGCACGATCCGAACGGACGCAAACCCGGCGAGCGGGTCAGCGTGATGCCCGACGACTATGGGCGCGACGCAGTGGCTGGCGAACTTGTGTTTTCGACGGCGCAGGAGATTGCGATCAAGCGCACCGATCCCGCGGTCGGCGATGTCGTCGTGCATTTCCCACGTGCGGGGTTCTTGGTGATTTCGGCTTGAGGGGTTTGCGAGATGAATGTTGCTGAGTCGGTTCCCGTGCTCGTCGATGCGCCGTGCGGGAAGCTTGAGGGATCGCGCCGCGGCGGCGTGTCGGTCTTCAAGGGTATTCCGTTTGCAACCGCCAAGCGCTGGCGCATGCCCGAGCGCGCGGCACCTTGGAGTGGCGTTCGTTCAGCGCGCGCGGCGGGTGCAGTGGCACCGCAGAATCCGACGGCGCTTGAAGGGCTGATCGCGAGCGGCGGCAAGACCGAACAGAGCGAGGACTGCTTGTTCCTCAACGTCTGGACGCCGGCGTGCGACGCTGCGAAGCGGCCGGTGATGGTTTGGATTCACGGCGGCGCTTTCTCCACGGGTGCCGGCAGCGTCGGGCTCTATAGCGGGAAGAACTTGGCCACGATCGGCGACGTCGTCGTGGTGACGATCAACTACCGGCTGTCGAGTCTTGGCTTCTTGCGGCTTGCCGACGTGACGGGCGGGCGCATCCCCTCCTCGGGTGCGGAAGGCATTGCCGATCAGATCACGGCGCTCACCTGGGTGCGCGACAATATTGCGCCGTTCGGCGGCGATGCGGGCAACGTCACGATCTTCGGCGAGAGTGCAGGTGCGATGTCGGTCGCCTGTTTGCTCGCGAGTCCGAAAGCGCGCGGGCTGTTTCACAAAGCGATCTCTCAAAGCGGCACCGCGCATATCGCGCGGCCGGTGGAGCATGCGAACCGCGTTGCCGACGTTTTCTTGCGGCATCTGGGCGGTGCAGCGAACGACCTTGAGCGGGCGCCGGTCGAGGCGCTGTTGAAAGCGCAGGCTGACCTCGTCGCGGAGGTCGACAACCAACAAGACCCGCACAAGCTCGGTTCAATGGCTCTGCAGCCCGTCATCGATGGTGACGTATTGCCATTATGGCCGATCGAGGCGGTTCGCGCCGGGTCGGCTGCGGGCGTGCCTGTGATTGCTGGGACGACGACCGAAGAGTGGAAGCTTTGGACGGCGCTCGATGCGAAGTTCCACACGATGGACGAAGGCAAGCTTGAGCGGTGGGCCGAGCGGATGTTCGGTGGCGACGCTGCGGCGCTGCTTGCGGCGGACCGGGATGGGTCGCCTTACGAGCGCTATGTTTCGATGCAGACGGACCGTGCGTTTCGCGAGCCGACTCGGCGATTGCTTGGCGCGCAGAGTGCGCAAGCGCCGGTCTATGAGTATGCATTCGATTGGCGGTCGCCAGCGATGGGCGGCGCGTTCGGCGCGTGCCATGCGCTGGAGCTTGGGTTCGTGTTCGGGACGCACAGCCTGCCGGGGGCCGACAACTTCTTCGGCAAAGGTCCCAAGGCTGAGGCCATCAGCCTTGCGATGATCCAAGCTTGGACGTGGTTCGCGCGCACAGGCGTTCCCAAAGCGGATGGCGTAGAAGCCTGGCCGCGGTGGTCGAAGGCTTCGCCGACTGCGATGGTGTTCGGCGCGGACTCGCGTGCGGCGCATGTGAGCCGGCTCGAGCTGCCGAAGGCTTGGGCCGCGCTGCCCGACCGGCTGGTGGGTCCTTGAAACTGTAGATACGATTTGTATATACAATGGTCCTAAGATACACTTGGAGCGCTCGCAAGAACGAAACGAACATCCGCAAGCACGGTATTTCGTTCGTTGATGCCGTGCGGATTTTCGAGACCGCTATCGTGGAGACAATTGATGACCGGGAAGACTATGGCGAAACGCGTATCCAAGCGATCGGCCTTCTCGAAGGCAAAGAAATCTACCTCGTCTATGTCGATGAGGATGAAGAGACCAGGCGCGTCATCTCTGCCCGCAAAGCGGAACGGCATGAGCGCCAAGCTTACTGGGAAACGCTTGCGCGAACTCAGCGGTGACTGGGAAGAGTTGACCGCGCTGAGCGATGAAGAAGTTCACCGCCGGGCTTTGGCTGATCCGGACGCGCAACCGACGACTGCTGAGATGTGGAAGAACGCGCGAGTGGTCATGCCTGTGCCGAAGCAGTTGACATCGTTTCGCGTCGATCCCGACGTTTTGGATTGGTTCAAGCGCGACGGAAAAGGTTACCAGACGCGCATCAACGCCGTGCTTCGCAGTTACGTCGATGCGCAGCGCAAGAGCCCCAAAGCTGCACGGCGCTAGGCGGCTTCCGCTTCGTCTTGTTTCTTGAGTTTTTGCGCCAGGTCGCGGCCGATTACGCGGTGGATGGCAACGGCGACGAGGTCGTCGTTGTCCACGAGCTTGTGCAATTTCGCGATGTCGAACACGAAGGCGCGGCTTGGGTGTTCGATGACGACGGTGGCCGACGCGGGATTGCCGGAGACGAACGCCATCTCACCGACGAATGCACCGCCGCGAAGGTGGGCGACAGTCGAGCCGTGCACATCGACAACGGCCGAGCCGTCGCAGATCAGTACGAGTTCGGGAACTGCTTTGCCTTGTTCCGTCAGCACGGTGCCAGGCTCCATTTCGCGCCAAGTGCCCGCCGAAACTAGGCGTACGAGTTGCGCGTCCGTGAAGCCGGCGAAGACGCCTTGGCGCAGCAGGTGGGCGTGTTCCATCGTCTTGAGTTTGCGGCGTTCGGCGACCAGCCAGTAGATCTGGTAGAGGTTGATCGCGATGAAGACAACGTCCCAGCCGATACCGGCGCCGAGGTCGCCGCCCGAGAGCCGGAAGTAGACGATTTCCAGACTCAGGCCGAGGACTGCAGTAACGCGCAGCCAATAGATGTTCGTCAGCCAGTACGAGATCGCGATCAGGACATAGGAGATATGTCCCGGCACATCGGCCCAGGGTAGCGCGAATAGTTCCATGGGCCCCGCCCTTTAGTTTTCCAACATCACTTTACACTGATGCACGGGTTTGCGAAGCGCCTCGAATGCGGCCGGTAAACCGTCGAGGTTAACAACATCGGTGATCATATGCTCGACGTCGACGCGATCTTTCGCAATCATCTCAATCACATAGTCAAAGTCGGCGGGACGGTAGCCGAGTACGAATTGCAACGTTAGCTCTTTCAAGATGCCGACGAGCGGCATGATCATGTCCATCTGCTGGCAGACGCCAGCGATCACGATTTTCGTGTGACGCGGGGCCATCATCATGACCTCGTTGATGAGGCCCGGCGCGCCGACGCATTCGAAGATGATGTCGGGGCCTTTGCCTGCGATCGCCTCCACTTGCGGGATGATCGCCTTTGCGGGATCGACAGCGTCGGTTGCGCCGAAGCGGGCGGCCATTTTCGCGCGTAGTTCGGCGCGCTCGCTGACGATGACGTGACGGGCGCCCAAGAACTTCGCCCAGAGCATGACGGCGAGACCGACGGGGCCTGCGCCGATTACGAGCACGGTTGCACCGCGTTCCATGCCCGCTTTGTCGACGGCGTGCAGGCCGACGGCGAGCGGCTCGATCATCGCGCCTTCGCGGAAACTAACGTTCGCAGGGATCTTGTGCGCACCGACCATGCTGATCTTCACGTATTCGGCGTATGCGCCGTGGCTTTGGCCAAGACCGACGGTGAGGCCCTTTGCGCAGGTCGCGTATCCGCCGGCCGTGTTTAGGCAAGGACTGGATTCGCCGCAGCAGATGAAGGGGAACCCGGCGACGCGATCGCCTGCCTTCCATTTGCCTTTGGCGGCGGAGCCGACCTCGATCACTTCGCCGGCGAACTCGTGGCCCATGACGGAGCCGCCGGGCAGCGGCTGGATCGACGTCGCCTCGGTCATGTGCAAGTCGGAGCCGCAGATGCCGCAGTTCTTGACCTTCAAGATCAGATGCGTTGGTCCGCACTCGGGGTTGGCGAGCGTTTCGACGGCGAGCGGTTTGCCGATTTCCTTAAAGACGGCGGCGCGCATGGGTTTGGTTTCCTTGGGTCGGTTGTCAATGGCTTGGTCCGCTGACAGTATGCCGGGCACCACGACATTGCCAACGAAGGAAACATCGCATGACCATCAAACTCCGTAACGGCACCTTTCTCGCGCCGTTTCATCCGATCGATGAAGACCCCACGCTTTGTCTGCATCGCGATCTTGAGTTGATCGAGCATCTGGACCGGCTCGGCTACGACGAAGCGTGGGTCGGCGAGCATCATTCGGCGGGCTACGAGATCATCGCGTCGCCGGAGCTTTTCATCGCGGCCGCGGCGGAGCGCACGAAGCGCATCCGGCTCGGCACGGGCGTTGTTTCGCTGCCGTATCATAATCCGCTGACTGTCGCGAACCGGATGATCCAGCTCGATCATCAAACGCGTGGGCGCGTGATGTTCGGCGTTGGTCCCGGGCTGCTGCCGTCGGACGCGTTTCAGATGGGCATCGATCCGAACACGCAACGCGACCGGATGGTCGAGGCGATCGAGGTGATCCTGAAGCTGTTCAAGGGCGAGCGCGTTACGAAGAAGACGGAGTGGTTCAATCTGTCGAACGCGATTTCGCAGCTTCGGCCCTACACGTGGCCGCATCCGGAAATTTGCGTGGCGTCGAGCGTGACGCCGTCGGGCGGCAAGCTCGCGGGCAAGCACGGGTTCGGGATGTTGTGCGTGGCGGCGACGCAGACGGGCGGTTACGACGCGCTCGGCATCAATTGGAAGATCGCGAACGATGTGGCGGCCGAGCATGGCCGCAAGATGAATGCTGAGCTCTTGCGCCTCGTCGGGCCGGTGCATATCGCCGAGACCAAGCAACAGGCGATGGAGAACATCAAGTACGGCTTCTACAAGTGGGCCGACTATTTCTCCAAGATCAGCCCGACGAACCAGCAGGATGATCGCAACGCCGATCCGCTTGAGCGCGGGATCAAAGACGGCGTGATCGTCGTCGGCACGCCGGACGATGCGATCGCACAGATCAAGCGTTTGCAGGCGAAGCAGGGCGAGTTCGGCTGTTTCCTGCAACTCGCGCACAATTGGGCGACGTTCGACAACACGAAGAAGAGCTTCGAGTTGTGGCAGCGGCACGTGACGCCTGTGATCAACGGCGCGAACGTGAACCGGCAGGACAGCTTCGACGACGCGACGAAGCACTCGGAAAAGTATATCGGTGCGGCTATGGGGGCCGCGATGGCGACCATCCAGAAGCATGCGGTCGAACAGGCGGCGAAAGAGAAGAAGAGCGCTGCCGAATAGAACTTCTCCCTGGGAGCGCCGGCCTCCGGCCGGCTCTTGAAAGGAAGTGCCGGCCGGAGGCCGGCGCTCCCAGGCCTAGAGCCTGATCTCACCGGCCATGAGGCGGTCGTGAAGTTCGGGCGTGAGCGGCACGTATTGGCCGTCTACGGGATCGAGGAAGAAGAGCGGGTCTTGGACCGTGCGCGGGTCGTAGCCTTCTTTCACGAGCTCGACCTTGCGGTGTTTGAACGTGCCGGTGATTTCGATTTCGCCTTGCATGCGCAGGAAGATGGGACGCGCGTAGGCGGCGAGGTTCTTTTCCAAGTGCGCTTTGAACGTTGCTAGGTCCGGTTGCGCGGCGGTCACGAGGGCGGCCATGCCTGCGCGGCCGTCGGTGCCGGGCACTTTCACGCCGTAGACGTTGGCTTCTTTGATGCCCGGGAAAATCGAGATTGCTTCGGCGACTTCGCTGGTTGCCACGTTCTCGCCCTTCCAGCGGAACGTGTCGCCGATGCGGTCGATGAAGTAATAGTAGTGCTGTGCGTCGCGCTTCAGCAGGTCGCCGGTGCGGAACCAGGCGTCACCTTTCTCGAAGACGTCGCGAAGGATTTTCTTTTCGGTGTCGGTGCCTTTCGAATAGCCCTCGAAGCGGCCACGCTGTTCGTCGATCTTGCCGATCGCCTCGCCCACTTCGTCGGGCTTGCATTCGATGCAAATGCCCTTGTCGTCGCGGACCGGCTGTTCGTGTTCGACGTCGAATTTGACGAGGCGCGTTTGTAGGACGCGACGCATGTAGCCCGGGATGCGGCCGATAGCGCCGACCTTGCCGTCGAAGTTGACCATCGAGACGTTGCCTTCGGTCGCGCCGTAGAACTCGATGATGCGCGGGATGCGGAAGCGGGCTTTGAAGGCGGGCCAGATTTCGGGCCGTAGACCGTTGCCCATGATGACGCGTAAGCGGTGCTTGCGCTCCTTCGGATGCGCGGGCGAGTTCAGCAGATAGCGGCAGAGTTCACCGATGTATTCGAACTGCGTCGCGCGGTACTTCACGCAATCGTCCCAGAAGGCGGTCGCCGAGAATTTGCGGCGGATGATGACCGAGCCGCCGACGGTGAGCACTGAGCCCAGCGCGCACACGCCGCCGGCGGAGTGATAGAGCGGGAGTACGTTGTACATGCGGTCGCGCTCGGTCGAGCGCATGGCGGATGCGAACGAGTTCATCATCATCTGAATGCGCAGATGGCTCATGTTCGCGGCCTTCGGCAGGCCTGTCGTGCCGGAGGTGTAGATGTAGAAGCACTTGTCGTTTGCGGTCAGGCCTTTGCGCACGTCTTTCGGCAGCGGCGCGTCGGATTGGGCGGCGAGTGCTTTGTCGAGATCTTCGGCACCTTGAACGCCGCCGCCGGTGGCCCAGACGGTCAGCTTCTCAGCCATGTCATCGACGCAAGAGGCGTAGTTGTCGGCGAGTTCGGAGCCCAGAACCAAATGCTTCGCGCCGGAGATGACGAGGCTGTGCGCGAGCGCGCGTTCGCGCAGGTTCGTGTTGATGAGCGCGACCGTGACGCCGATCTTGACGAGGCCGCCCCAGGCGAAAAGGTACTCGGGCCGGTTTTCCATCAGAAGCGCGACGGCGTCGCCCTTCTTCAACCCTTGCGCCTGAGCCCAACGGGCGTAGCGGTTCGCGGCCGCGTCGTATTGGCGGTAGGTGTATTTCTTGTCTTCAAACCAGATCGCGACGTTGTTCGGGCGCTTCGTGGCCCACTTTTCTATGATGTCGGCGACCGTGTGGGGCGAGTCCGGCGTGACTTTGCCCATGAGGCGCAAGACGCGGGTCGTCACCGACAAGAACCGCCATTCGCGAGCTATAGCGCCGAACACTCTTAGATCCCCCTTGCGGCTCTTCGGCCGTTGTTGCGATGGCTAGCATCGCATGCTGTTCTTTCCCGCGAAATTAGGGGCATCGCGTGAGGGGTCAACCGAACTTTCCATGAACGCGGCGGATTGGACGGCAGCGCGACAACTGGACCTCACCGGGCTTAAGTGCCCGATGCCATCGCTTATGACAGCGAAAGCGTTGCGGGATATGGCGGAAGGGGATTTGCTGGCGGTCACCGTCACCGATGCGTTGGCGCCGCTCGATCTGCGGCACCTATGTCAGCGCGACGGGCACGCGCTTGTCGCCGAGGGGCAAAACGAGTTCGGGGCCCGGCGGCTTTTGATTTGCCGTGGGCCCCGAAGCTGAAGCGCTACTTTCGCGTGGTTACGCGATGTTTCCGATGAAAACCGTCGATAAGGCGATGTAGGCCACGAAAGCGACGGCCGACCATTGGATAACCGTTGTGAGCGTTTGCATTGTCGTCTCTCCTAATTGGGTCTTGGGGTTCGTTTCTGCGTCCGGGATCAGGCGATGCGGGCAAACGCTTCGACCGGTAGGGCCAATGCCAGCGTCGCGTAGAGCGCGATTGCCACCGCCGACCATTCGATCATCACCGTGAGCGTCTTCATTGCCGTCTCTCCTTCTCTCGTTTCCGTCCCCCCTCGGGTCCTGCGGGCGGGCGGGTTGTTGTCCTTGTTGATGGACTAGTATGTTGTTCGCACTATAGAGAATTCAACTGCACTGTATGCATGTCAGGTCTGACTCTCCTGCATGGCTAGGCTTCTCGCCAAATTTCTCTCATTATTTTCAATGACTTAACTATGTATCGCCTGTAACCAGTTCTTAATCTTGTTCACGTCCCCGCTACATGCTAATAAATGACTAGTCAGTTATTTATTTGGCCATGAACCAACTCGCACAATCGCAACGGTGGCAACGGCGCAAGGATGCCCGTCCGGCGGAACTACTCGAGGCGGCGCTCGACGTCTTCTTCGAGAAGGGGTTTGCGGCCGCGCGGCTTGAGGACATCGCTGCGCGCGCAGGGGTCACCAAGGGCACGATCTATCTCTACTTCCAAAGCAAGGAAGACGTGTTCGAGGCGCTTGTGCGGACGATCCCGCGGCCGAACATCGAACAGTTGCGCGCGCTCGCTGCAGACACCTCGATACCTGCCGATGTCATGCTGCGGCGGGTTCTGACGTTTATGGGTGCCCTTCTGCGCGACGGGCGGATGGCGATGTTCCCGCGTCTCGTCATTGGCGAGGGTGGCCGGTTTCCGAAACTCGCCGAGACCTACAAGCGCGAGATCATCTCGCACGGTGTCGGCGTTATCTCCTCGATCATCGAGCGCGGGATCGCCGAGGGGCGCTTTCGCAAGGTCGACGTTGCGCACGCGGCATATGGCGCGGTTTCGCCGGTTCTCTTCGTTGCGATCTGGCGCACGACGTTTGACCGCTTCGAGAGCGCGCCGCTGGATGGGGCAGCGTTCGTCGAGCAGCACATCGACAATTTCCTTCGGGGCATCACTGTTGGGAGTGAGCCATGAGAGTTGACTACACGATCGCGGTTGCTTTGGCGCTTTTGCTTGGCGCCTGTGGGAGCGAGCCTCCAAGGACCATCACCGGCTATGCCGAAGGCGAGTACGTCTATGTCGCGGCACCTGAAGGCGGCTGGGTGAGCGAAGTGCTCGTCGCGCGCGGTGCGCAGGTGAAGGTGGGCGACCCCCTGTTTACGCTCGATGCGGAGGCGCATGTCGCGCAACGCGATCAGGCGGCGGCGCAGGTGCGTCAGGCGGAGGCACAGCTTGCAAACCTGGAAACGGGGCGGCGGCCGGATGAGATCGCCGCGCTTGAGGCGGCACTTACGCAAGCCAAGGCTAATCGCACGTTGGCGGATGCCGAGTTCAAGCGCGCCGTCGAACTCAAGCAGCGCGGCTTCGTGTCGCAAGCGGCCGTCGATACGCGGCGCGCGCAGCACGATGCCGCCTTGATGCAAGTGAAACAGAGCGAGGCTAACCTCGCGCTCGGGCGGAAAGGCGCGCGCAGCAATGAGATCGGTTCGGCGCGGGCGGCCGTCGAAGGTGCGACGGCAGCGCTCGCACGGGCCGAATATGCGCTGAGCCAGCGGCGCATCCGCGCGAAGGTCGGGGGCCGTGTCGAGGATACGCTGCGGCGCGCGGGCGAATATGTGCCGCCGGGTGGAGCGATCGTGCAACTCCTGCCGCCTCAGAACGTAAAACTGCGCTTCTTCGTGCCCGAACAATTGCGAGCAAAGCTATCACCGGGGACGGTCGTTGGCGTTGCTTGCGACGGGTGCGCCCGGGACTTGAAGGGGCGCGTGACGTTCATTGCGTCGGCCGCGGAGTTCACGCCGCCCGTTATCTACAGCGTCGGCTCACGCGAGAAGCTGGTTTGGATGGTCGAGGCCGTGCCGGAAGGCGGAACGCTAACGCCCGGTCAGCCGATCGACGTGACGCTGCCATGAGCGCCGCGCTCGCGATCGACGTTAGCGAGCTGACCAAGAGTTTTGGCACGCGCAAGGTCGTCGACAAGTTTTCGATCCAGGTGCCGCGCGGTCAGGTGTGGGGCTTCCTCGGGCCCAATGGTAGCGGCAAGACGACGACGATCCGGCTGCTATGCGGGCTGCTTGTTCCGGACAGTGGGACGGGCACGTGCCTCGGCTACGACATCAAGCGCGAGGCGGCGCAGATCAAGCGCAATGTCGGGTATATGACGCAGAAATTCTCGTTCTACGAGGACCTTTCCATTCGCGAGAATTTGGACTTCGTCGCGCGTATTTACGAGATGAACGACCGCGTGCGCGTCGTCGATCAAGCGATCGAGCGCTTGGGGCTCGCCGAGCGGCAGCAGCAGTTGGCGGGAACGCTGTCGGGCGGTTGGAAGCAACGATTGGCGCTTGCGGCTTGCATTCTGCACCGGCCGCAGTTGCTGTTGCTGGACGAGCCGACCGCCGGCGTCGATCCGCAGGCGCGGCGGGACTTTTGGGACGAGATTCATCAGTTGGCTGCGCAAGGTCTCACGGTGCTTGTCTCCACGCACTACATGGACGAGGCCGAGCGCTGCGACCGGATCGTTTATCTTGCATATGGAACCGTGCTCGCGCGCGGCACTGTGGCCGAGGTGATCGAGGGGTCGACGCTGAGCACTTGGATCGTCGCGGGTAGCGACGTCCGGACGCTTGCCGGCGAGCTGCATGGCGTTGAGGGGATCGATCAGGTTTCCGTGTTCGGCGTGACGCTGCATGTCAGCGGCAAAGATGCGGCGAAACTCGAACAGGCGATTGCGCCGTTCAGAGCGCGCACAGAGTTCTCTTGGGCGAAGGCAAGCCCCAGTCTTGAAGACGTGTTCATCCACCTGATGGCGCCGTTTCGCACGCGGTTGACGGGGTGACCCTGATGTTCGGCATCTCGCTTTCGCGCATCGGCGCCGTGTTTCTAAAAGAGCTCATTCAGATGCGCCGCGACCGGCTGACGTTCGCCATGATCATCGGCATTCCGATCATGCAGACGGTGCTCTTCGGCTACGCAATTAACAGCGATCCGAAACACTTGCCCACCGCGGTCAACGTGCAGGACCCGAGCGTCTATTCGCGCACGCTGGTGCGCGCTTTGGAGAACTCCGGCTACTTCCGCGTCACGAATGTCGTCAAAGGCGAGCGTGAGGGTGCGGCGCTGCTCGCGAGCGGAAGCGTCGCTTTCGTTGTTACGGTGCCGCCGGAATTTTCGCGCGAGCTGGCGCGCGGGGACCGGCCACAAATTCTGATCGAAGCCGATGCCAGCGATCCGGCTGCTGCCGCCAACGCGGTCGGCGCCGTTGCGCAGCTGCCGTCGACCGTGTTCAACCGCGAACTCACCGGGGCGCTTTCGGCGCTGCGTCCGACGCCGGCGCCCTTCGATGTTATCGTGCACCGTCGGTACAATCCTGAAGGCATCTCCGCCTACAACGTCGTGCCGGGGCTGATCGGCGTGATCTTGACGATGACAATGGTGATGATCACGGCGCTTGCCGTCACGCGCGAGGTCGAGCGCGGGACGATGGAGAACCTGCTTGCTATGCCGTTGCATCCGTTCGAGGTGATGGCGGGCAAGATCTTGCCCTACATCTTCATGGGTTACATCCAGGTGACCGTCGTGCTTATCGCGGCGCGGTTGCTGTTCGGCGTGCCGATGCTTGGTTCATACTTCGATCTGTCGGTGGCGCTCGCCCTCTTCATCGCGGCCAACCTGTCTGTAGGCTTCACGATTTCGACGATTGCGTCGAACCAGCTGCAGGCGATGCAGATGACGTTTTTTTTCTTCCTGCCGTCCATTCTGCTTTCCGGCTTCATGTTTCCGTTTCGCGGCATGCCGGAGTGGGCGCAGTGGATCGGCACCATCCTGCCCAACACGCATTTCATGCGCATCGTGCGCGGCGTGATGCTCAAAGGAAGCGGTCTTAGCGACATGGTGGCGGACATTTGGCCGCTGCTCGCGTTCATGCTGGCGGCGATGACCGTCGCGCTTTTGCGATACCGGCGGACACTCGACTAGCGCACGTTGATCCAATGATGAATTGCCGCCGTAACTTCCCTGTCGATACGATACGGAGAGGCAGCATGCGCGTTCTAATAACGGCGGCACTTATGTTGGTCGCGAGCGTGCCGGGGTACGGCGAACCTGCTTCAGAGGCCACGCAACTCAACGGCGACTGGGTCGTAGATTTGTCCACAGAACCGAGCAAGCCCTATACAAAGCCGATGGTTCTGACGCTGAAACCGGACGGCACCATCCAGGGATCATTCTACGAATCCGCTATCGAAGCCGGCCGGTGGAAGACCGACCGCGGACGTACGTGCGTCAGTTTCCGCACATCCGATGGGGCCGGGCCGTATCACACGTCAGCGTGTTTGGCGGGCGCGGAAGTGCACGGACAAACCTGGGCAGAACATCGAAATTTCCTGTTCAACTGGAACGCCGAGCGGCCCGCGCAACGCTGAAATTGTTCCTATTTCCGCTAACCCACAGGCAACCAGCGCGAACGGCAACAATCGCGCAATTCCTGGTCTGTTGCAGTTTGAACTAAAACCCACCTCTCATTTGAACGGCCTTTGAGCGAGGCGTGCGCGAGGATGTGCGCGTCTTTCAAAGGCTGGCTTTGCGATGGGTCGCTAGGCCGCGAAACTGGGTGGTTAACGAACTATGACTTCGCGCGTTGTCACGTCTGTGGTTGCCGTTGCGCTCGCGCTCGGTTTGAGCGGCTGTGCCGGATTCGACGATCCGGGGCCTGTGTCCTGGAACTCGACCGGAGCGAACCCGCGCGTTCTGCGCAACCAGCCCAAGCTTCAATGTGTCCCCTATGCGCGCCAAGAGTCTGGGGTTGGCATCTGGGGCGACGCCTATTTGTGGTGGGATAAGGCGGCTGGGCGGTTTGGGCGTGCATCGGCGCCTGAGGCCGGTTCCGTCATGGTCATGAAGGGCTACGGCAACGCCCAGCGGGGCCATGTGGCGGTCGTCCGGCGGGTCGTGAACGACCGGGAGATCGTGGTGGACCACGCCAACTGGCTGAACGGGGGCGAGATCAGTCTGGACAACCCGGTCATGGACGTTTCGGACGACAACGACTGGTCGGAAGTCCGGGTTTGGTATGCCCCAGGCGGCCACTACGGCGGTCGCGTCTATGCGGTCCAAGGGTTCATTTTGAGCCCGTCTGAGGGCCAGCGGGTGGCCTCCCGCTGATACTTCGCTCACACAGTGCTGCCGTTCTGTCGCAGTGCGTGAGCTAGATATTGGGGTTTATGGCCGCAGATTTCCAAGATATTGCGTCAAAGGTTAACGGTAATCAATCATTAAGTTGACTCCCTCACCCTTGGGCTCCACCAAGCCCGGCCCGATAGGTGCTTAAGGTCCGACTGGACAGCTTTCCAGTCGAGGGAGTGTATCGTTTGAAGACCAATACCACACGTTGCCTGACGGCCCTCCTGGTTGCCGGTGCTGGCCTTTCGGCTTGCCAGTCAGTTCCTTCGAATTATTCACCTTCATTTGGTGGCGGCGCGATCGAGCCCTCGAATACTTCTGCCTATGACCTACCCTTGGCCGAGGCCGAGGCGAAGCTGACGGCGATCGAGGAGAGCCTTGTCCCCTCGCCCCGGGCTAAGCCCGTTGCCGAGCCCCTGTTGGATGGCCTTCGGCCGCGGATCGTCGACGCCGACGTTCAGTGCGTGCCATTCGCGCGCGATGCCTCGGGCATCGACATCCGGGGGAACGCCAATCGCTGGTGGAAGCTTGCGGCGGGCAAATACAGCCGCGCCCGCCGGCCCCAGGAAGGGGCGGTCTTTGTTATGCGCGGCTACCACACGGCGCGCCGCGGGCATGTCGCGGTGGTGAAGCAGATTCTCGACCCGCGCACGATCGTTGTCGATCATGCGAACTGGGGTAACGATGGGCGCATCTATTTGAGCGCGCCGATCCGCGACGAGAGCGCGAAGAACGACTGGAGCAAGGTGCGCGTCTGGTACACGCCGACGAACCAGTGGGGCAGCAGACTTTACCGGGCTAAGGGTTTCATCCTGCCCACGACCGCAGTTGCCGGAAGCTTCGCCTTAGGCAGCAACTGAGAGCGTCGCGAGCTTCGCCGCAATCTCGCGCGATGCTTCGGCGAATAGGCGGTCGAGTTCGACTAGTTTCTCGATCGCGGGTTCAGGTTCAATTGTCATCGCAACGGACTCGAAAGCCATAGCGGCTTCGGCGAGCGTATTTGCGCCCAGTAGTCTTGCAGCACCTTTGAGCGAATGCGCCCGGCGTTGCAGGGCTTCGCGGTCATTGCTTGCGATGTCGCCGCGCGTGGCTTCAAGATCGCGCGCTTGGTTCGTCATGAACGTCGACGCAAGTTTCTTCACGGCCGCGGGCGGCATGTCGCTTTGCAGATCTATCCAGGTACGCGCGCAGAGCACGGAAGCTATGGCAGGTTTGCGCGAGCCTAGATGGCGCAGCAACGCCGCCTCCAAGATGTGGCGGCGGATCGGCTTTGTCAGATGCTCGTTCATTCCGGCCGCTTTGCAGCGCGCCGCGTCTTCTACGAACGCGTTCGCGGTTAGTGCCAGGATCGGCTTCGACTGATTGGAACCGGCGGACGCGCGAATGTGTTGCGCTGCTTGCAGACCGTCCATCTCAGGCATTTGCATGTCCATGAGGATGAGGTCGAACGGTTTCTTCGCTGCTTCGCGCACGGCCTCTAAGCCGGTGCCTGCGGTCGTGACGGTGCAGCCCAGTTGTTGCAGCATGGTCGTCGCGGCGTAGAGGTTCGTTTCGTTGTCTTCGACGAGCAGAATTTCGGCGCCGGCGAGGCGCATGTCTTGCGGATGGCTGTTGTTGTCACAGCTTTGATCCCATGCTTGCGGATTGCTGCCCAGAACGTTCGCCAGTGACTCCAACAAGGCCGCGCGCATCAGCGGCTTGAAGAGGACTGCGTCGAACTGCGTGCCGGCCCCGGCCGAAACGGTGACGCCGTGGCTGATCGACGAGCAGAGCACGAGCTTGATCTCATCGCCATGTTCGAGCTTGCGGATCGCGTCAGCCACTTCGTTGCCGGTTTGGCCCGGCATGTGCCGGTCGAGCAGCACCACGTCGAACGGTTTGCCGGCTTGGGCCGCGCGGTCGATCGCGATCAGCGCGGCAACGCCGTCGTGTGCCGCTTCGACGTCCATTTTCCAACGGGTCAGCTGACGCATCAAGATTTCGCGGTTGAGCGCGACGTCGTCGACGATGAGCGCGCGCTTGCCCGCCAGCGCGGCGATGCCGGACGACAGCGATGGCGAGGCGGTCCGGGGTAGCGCCACGTCGACGATGAAGAGCGACCCCTTCCCCACTTCGCTTTGCACCGAGATCGAGCCGTTCATCGCCTCGACGATTTCTTTGCAGATCGCAAGACCCAGACCCGTGCCGCCGAAGCGGCGCGTGATCGAGTCGTCGCCTTGCGAGAATTTCTCGAACAACTTGCCGCGCGCTTGCGGGGTCATGCCGATGCCGGTGTCGCGCACGGCGAAGCGCAGGCGCCTTTGCGAGGCTGCAACCTGCACGAAGATCAGGCCCTTCTCCGTGAACTTCACGGCGTTGCCGATCAGGTTCAACAGCACTTGGCGCAGGCGCGTCGGATCGCCTTGGTAGGCACCCTCGGCTTCCGCCGAAACGTCAACGCAGATTTCCAGACCCTTCGCGTGTGCTTTCGCGGCGAACGTCTGAGCGGCGCCTTCGACCAGCGGCGTCAGGTCGAAGGGCACGC
>JBJXEH010000213.1:0-32685 GCA_046153995.1 Micropepsaceae bacterium | reverse complement strand
GTGCGGCGCTGGGTGATCTATAAGAACCTGGCGGAGGCCTCGCTGGTGCCCGCGGAATGGCACGGCTGGCTGCACCACACGGTGGACGATCCGCCGACGATTGCGCCGCCGAATGTGAAGCCGTGGGAGAAAGAACATTTGCCGAATTTGACCGGCACGGCGGCGGCGTATCGTCCGCCCGGAAGTTTGCTCGGCGACGGTAAGCGTGCGCCTGCAACGGGCGACTACGAAGCCTGGCAGCCGGAGTAGGGGACAAGAGATGCAGAACGGATTTGTCGAAACGCTTTTGGGCGCCGCCGTTGTCGCGGTCGCGGTGTTCTTTTTCTATTACGGCTGGAGCGCGACGGGTGCGGGCACCGTGGCCGGTTACGAGGTGCTTGCGCGCTTCGACCGGGTTGACGGTGTAGCCGTTGGGACCGACGTGCGAATGGCTGGGATCAAGATTGGTTCGGTGACATCGCAAGAGCTCGATCAAAAAACCTATCGCGCGCTCGTCAAGATGAACATCAAACAGAGCGTTACGTTGCCCGATGACTCGTCGGTTAAGGTTGCGACGGAAGGTTTGCTCGGCGGAACGTATCTCTCGGTTTCCCCCGGTGGCAGCGACGACATGCTAAAGGCCGGCAGCGAGTTTGCGACAACGCAGGGTTCGGTGGACATATTGGGCCTCGCCCTTCAGTCCATGATGGGCGGTGGCGACAAGAAGGAAGAGCCTGCGCCGATACCCAGCCCCGCTCCAGCGACGCCACAATAAAGGCGTCATGATAGGTTGAGTTGACGAAATGAAGCGTTATTTCGCAGTTTTGCTTTCGGTTGTGGCGTTGACGGGCCTTGCGCTGGCGCAGGACACGGCCCCGCCGGTCGATACGCCAATTCCGGTTCCGGCTGAGCCTGCGCCTCCGCCGCCGGCCGACCCGATGGAGTCGATGCCGCTACCGCCGGTCGAAATGCCGGGCGATCCCGTCGTCACGCCGCCCCCGCCGGAGGTGATAACGCCTACGCCGCCGTCGAGTGCGGCCCCGATCGCCAGTGGCGTCATCTTGGGTGGCCTCGACAAGGTCGCGGCTCGCACCGCGAAGCTTGAAGTGAACATGAACACGCCGGTGTTCTATAATACGCTGATCGTAACGGTGCGCGCGTGCAAGACGCGCCCGCCGGAGGAACCGCCGGAGTCGGCGGCGTTCTTGGAGATTCAGGATCGCAAGCCCGACGGCACGATCCAGAAAATCTTCTCGGGCTGGATGTTCGCGTCAAGCCCCGCGCTGAACGCGCTGGAGCACGCGGTCTACGACGTGTGGGTCGTCAGCTGCAAGACGGCGCCGGCTCAGCCTAAAGCACCCGCACCGCCCAACACATAGAAATCGGCCTTCGCATCGACGGCCTTAGCGAGCAACGATTTGTAGCGCGCGCGGGGAACTTCTATTGCGCCGAATTGCGTCAGATGCTCGGTGATGAACTGCGTGTCGAGCAGTTGGTATCCGCCGGCTTTCAGGCGCTCAGCGAGATGCACCAGCGCGATCTTGCTGGCATCCGTTTCGCGGCTGAACATACTTTCGCCGAAGAACGCCGCGCCGATCGAAACGCCGTAGAGCCCGCCAACAAGCGCCGTTCCGTTCCAAACCTCAACGCTGTGCGCGTAGCCATTGGCGTTCAGGTTGGCGTAGGAGCGCTCGATTAGCGGACTGATCCATGTGGTCCATCGCTTCGGCGCGGCAGCGGCGCAGGCCAGCATCACGGCTGAAAATGCGGCATCGACCGTGATGCGGAGCGTGCTCTTGCGTATGGTACGAGCAAGCCGCTTGGGAACATGGAATTCGTCGAGGGGCAGGATGCCTCTGATCTGCGGATCGACCCAGTAAACCTCTTCGTCGTCGCGCGTTTCGGCCATTGGAAACTGGCCGCTACGATAGGCGTCGAGCAGCGTTCGCTCGGGGATGATCGTGTTGGCCGGTCCGCGTGCTCGAACCATCGGAGCCTTCAGCCGGCTTTGCGCTTCAAGAAGTTCTCAAGCCAGTGGATCGAATAGTCGCCGTTGACGATGTCCGGCTCAGTCACGAGCGATTGGAACAACGGAATTGTCGTTTCGACGCCGTCGATGACGAACTCCGACAGCGAGCGGCGCAGGCGCATCATGCATTCGTTCCGGTTGCGTCCGTGTACGATCAGCTTGCCGATCAAGCTGTCGTAGTAGGGTGGGATCTTGTAGCCGGAATAGGCTGCGGAATCGACGCGCACGCCCAGGCCGCCTGGTACGTGGAAGTCTTTGATCAAACCCGGCGACGGGCGGAACGTCAGCGGGTTCTCCGCGTTGATGCGGCATTCGATGGCGTGGCCCTGGAACGTCACGTCCGACTGGTCGAAGCCGATCGCGCCGCCGTGCGCCACGCGCACTTGCTCGCGCACGAGGTCGAGGCCGGTGATCATCTCGGTCACGGGGTGTTCGACCTGAAGGCGCGTGTTCATTTCGATGAAATAGAACTCGCCGTTCTCGTACAAAAACTCGATCGTACCGACGCCGAGATAGCCGAGCTTTGTGAGCGCATCGGTAACGACTTTACCGATCTTGTCGCGTGCTTCGGCGTTCAGCGCCGGAGAGCCTGCTTCTTCCCAGACCTTCTGGTGGCGCCGCTGCAGCGAACAGTCGCGCTCGCCGAGGTGGATCACTTTGCCATGGCTGTCGGCCAGAACCTGAACTTCGATGTGGCGCGGGAGCTGGAGGTATTTTTCGAGATAGACGGCATCGTCGCCAAAGGCCGCCTTCGCTTCCGATCGCGCGGTTGCGAGGGCGAGCGACAGTTCCGACTCGCTTTTGGCCACCTTCATGCCGCGCCCGCCACCGCCCGCTGCGGCCTTCACCAGCACGGGGTAGCCGATTGCGGCCGCGATGCGCTTGGCGTCGTCGTCGTTCGTGACGCCGCCGTCGGAGCCTGGCACAACCGGAATGCCGAGGCGCTTGACCGCTTTCTTCGCCTCGATTTTGTCGCCCATCAACCGGATATGGTCGGGCTTCGGACCGATGAAGACAATGCCGTGTTCGCCGACGATTTCGGCGAAACGAGCGTTTTCGGAGAGGAAGCCGTAGCCGGGGTGAACCGCTTGCGCGCCAGTTATTTCGCAAGCGGTTACGATCGCGGGGATGTTCAGGTAGCTGTCGCGAGCGGGTGGCGGACCGACGCACACGCTCTCATCCGCCATGCGCACGTGCATGGCGTTTGCGTCCGCGGTCGAGTGGATGGCCACCGTCTTGATGCCCATCTCGTGACATGCGCGGTTGACGCGCAATGCGATCTCGCCGCGGTTGGCAATGAGAACTTTGTCGAACATCGAAGCGCTACTCGATCACCATCAGCGGCTCGCCGAATTCAACCGGCTGCCCGTCGCTGATGATGATCTGGGTGACCCGCCCTGCACGCGGCGAGGGGATTTGGTTCATTGTCTTCATGGCTTCGATGATCAAAAGGGTCTGACCCTCCGTCACCATGTCGCCGATTTTGACGAATGTGTTTGCGCCCGGCGACGGTGCGACATAGGCGGTGCCCACCATCGGCGAGGCGACGAGGCCGGGGTGGCTCGACAGGTCGGTTGCCTTCGGCGCGCCGCTCTGTACGAGCGTCCCATGTGCCGCCGGTGCCGCCGCGACGGCGGTTGCCACCATTTGAATGTTGCGGGCGACGCGAAGGCGTAAGCCCGCTTTTTCGATTTCGATTTCGCTGAGGCCCGTTTCTTCCAGGATCGCCGCCAGGTCGCGAATCATCTTTCCTTCGAGCGGATCGGGCTTTTCTTCTTTGCTCATACTCAAGCCTTCTTGGGCGCCGTCAGCTGGACCAGCGCATCGACGGCCAAGGCATAGCCTTGCGCGCCGACGCCGCAAATTGTCCCCGTGACGACGGGTGAAACGTAAGACGTGTGGCGAAACGGCTCGCGCCGGTAGGGGTTTGAAATATGAACCTCAATTACCGGAACCTCGACCGATTTCAGCGCGTCGTGGATGGCAACGGACGTATGCGTGTAAGCGCCGGCGTTCAAGATGACCCCCGCGGCGGACTTGCGCGCCTCTTGCAGCCAATCGACCAGGTCGCCCTCGTGGTTCGACTGCCGGAACTCGACGGCGAGGCCCGCCTGGGTGGCTTTAGCCCGCACCTGCGCCTCGATGTCGGCCAAGGTGGTGTGGCCATAGACCTCGGGCTCGCGTTGCCCCAAAAGGTTCAGATTGGGCCCGTTCAGGACGAAAATCGGCTTGGCCATCTTGTCAGGAACCGGGCGTCCGTGGTGAGGAAATACGCCGCCGTTATAGCCAGTCCCCTTAAGGGGCGGAAGGCACCATATGATGGGTGGTTAGCAGTCGACCGGGGCGCTATCTCATTGACGAACCGGACGGTTTTGGACAGCGGGAATCAGTTCCTCGATGCGCATTGTGCTGAACGGCCAGGACCACACGTTGCCTGGCCCCATCACGCTCGCCGCGCTGGTCGAGCGGCTAGGGCTCGATGCGCGCAAGGTTGCAATCGAGCGTAATTTGGAGATCGTGCCCCGCTCCACCTATACGGCCACAATGTTGGATGAAGGAGACCGGCTTGAGATCGTCAATTTTGTCGGCGGCGGATGATCGTATGAACGACACGTGGACCGTGGCCGGCCGGACCTTCAAATCGCGGCTCATCATCGGAACCGGCAAGTACAAGGACTATGCCGAGAATGCCGCCGCGCTTGAGGCGTCGGGCGCGGAGATAGTAACCGTTGCGTTGCGGCGCGTGAACGTTGCCGATCCGGGGAGCCCGAAGCTCGTCGACTTCATCGATCCGAAAAAGGTCGTGTATCTGCCGAACACGGCTGGTTGCTACACGGCGGAAGAGGCGATGCGCACATTGCGCCTGGCCCGAGAGGCGGGTGGGTGGTCGCTGGTGAAGCTCGAAGTGCTGGGCGATCGCAAGACGCTGTACCCCGACATGATCGAAACGCTGCGCGCGACGGAAATCCTCGCCAAGGACGACTTCCAAGTCATGGTCTATTGCAGCGACGATCCACTGATGTGCAAGCGGCTGGAAGATGTTGGTGCGGCGGCCATCATGCCTCTCGCAGCACCAATCGGGTCGGGCTTGGGCATTCAAAACCCGGTGAACATCCGTCTCATCATCGAGGGGGCGAAGGTGCCGGTCTTGGTGGATGCAGGTGTGGGTACGGCGTCCGACGCGGCGGTCGCCATGGAGCTTGGTTGCGACGGCGTTCTCATGAACACGGCAATCGCCGAAGCCAAGAACCCCGTGATAATGGCGCGCGCGATGAGGCTTGCGGTCGAAGCCGGCCGCCTCGCCTATCTTGCGGGCCGGATGAAGAAAAAGACCTACGCCGATCCCTCGTCGCCGCTGGCTGGGCTGATCTAGCTGGGCTTGGCTTTGCGGGCCGCGGCGACCGCTTTCTTCAATTCGTCAAGCGTTAGCGCGCCTGTAAACGGCTCATCACCGATGAAGAAAGTCGGTGTTGCGTCGATGCCTATGGCGCCGGCCAGCGCCTGCGTTTCGGCAATCCGCTTGGTAATCTTTGGGTTTTTCAGCTCGACCTTGATGCGCTCGATGTCGGCGCCGGCTTCCTTTGCCAGCTGGAAAATGCGCTCGCCGGCGAGGTCTTCCGCGCCCATGAAGGCCATATGCACGTCCCAATACTTGCCTTGCGCAGCCGCGGCGATGGCTACTTGGGCCGCCATTTCGGATTCGGGCGAGAGGATCGGAAACTCTTTCAGGACGAACTTGATGTTGCCGTCTTGGTTCAGCAGGTCGGCAACGGTTTTCTTGACTTTGCGGCAGTAGGGGCACCGGTAGTCGAAGAACTCGACGATGGTGATGTCACCCTTCGGGTTGCCGCCGATCAGCGGTTCGGGCTCGCGATAGAGTGCGGTTTGGTGCGCCTTCGCCTTGTCCTTCATTTTGACGAGACGTTGACTCTCTTCCTTGCTCTTCATCGCGTCGACCGCTTCGAAGATCACCTCCGGATTCTCAAGCAGGTAGTTGCGGACGATCTTTTCGACGTCGGCCTTGTTCATGGCGACGGCGGGAACGTCTTCGCCACCCATCATGCCGGAAAAACGCAAGGCGCCGAACACCGCGGCCACCATGGCGAGCGCGGCAACGAGCAAATAGAGGACAGTCTTTTGGTTGGTCATTCGTGTTGCTTCTAGCGTTCCCGTTCGGCCGCTTTCGCTTGTGCGATCGCGACGATATCGTTGGCGCGCTGCCAGTCGTTGGAGCCTTCCTTCAGCTTCGCCACCGCGCGTTGGGCGAAGTTCACCGCGGGGCCATAGCCGCCGAGCGTGTAGTAGCGCTCGGCAGTCGCAAGGGCAGCCAGGCCGTCGTCACCCGTTTGTCCGTATGCGAGCGCGAGGTAGTACCAGGCCATGCCGTTGTCGGGCTCGTCCTTGAGCGCGGCCTTGAGGTGTTTCTTGGCTTCGGGTAACACTGCGGGGTCTTCGGTCGCAAGCAAGGCTGCGCCAAGGCTTGCAAGGATCAGTGGCTCGTCCGGGGCGAGTTGGACGGCCTTACGATACGGCGCAACGGCCTCCTTCGCGCGGCTCGATTCCAGCAGGATCTGCCCCTTTAATTCCCAGTAATAGGCGTAGGAAGGTTTCTCCGCGATCAGGCTGTCGACTTCCGGCAGCGAGCGGTCGAGTTGAGCCGAACGGAAGAAGGCCGCCGCGCGCGCATAGCGGGCAGGTGCGCTGCGGTCCGATACCGGATAGCGGCGGAGCACGATTTCGGGCGTCTCGATGAAGCCGCGCAACTTCGCACGCATCAACTCGTACTCAGCGAGGTCGGCAGCGGAATCTTTGGCTTCGCTGAACGGAGACTCGTCCGCCAAGTTCTGCAAGTTTGAAACGCGATCGCGCGACAGCGGATGCGACCGTATGAATGGGTCTTGGCGAGCGCCGCTCATGATTTCCTGGTCCGCGAAGCGATCGAACACTTTCATCATACCGCGTGGCGATTGGCCGGTTGCGTTCATGAACTTTGCGCCCGCTTGGTCGGCGGCGGATTCTTGGGTGCGGCTATAGGCTAAGACTTCGCGTTGCGCGATCGATTGCGAGCCGATCAGAAGGCCCAAACCGAGATCGGGTGCGCCCGCCGCGATTGCCGCGATTCCGGCCAGCATGCCGATAAGCATCGGGATCTCGGCCTTCGCGAACGCCTCGGGCCCGCGCGCGAGGTGACCGCCGGTGATGTGGCCGGTTTCGTGCGCGATCACGCCCTTCAGTTCGTTGGGCGAGTCCAGCGTCATGATCATGCCGGTATGCATGAAAACGTTCTGGCCGCCCGCGACGAATGCGTTCAACGACGGGTCGTTGATGATGTAGAACTTGACGGCTTTGGGATCGAGGCCGCCTGCCTTGAAAATCGGATCGCTATAGCTTCGCAGGATCTTCTCGATCTCGGCGTCGCGAATGCCTGCGCGCGCCGACGCTTCTGTTTGGCTGGCTATTAACGAGCCGGCGGCAACCAGGCCCAGGCCTGCTGCACGGAGAGATTTTGAGAGAGTGGTCACATCAGTCTCCACAAACGCAACGACTGTGCGCCGGCAACGGCGCCATTAGGCTTTGGCGGAATGCCCCACACCCGGCTCGCCCATCACGGTACGAATGTGCGGATTTGCCGTCAATCAGTTGCTTGTCACAGGGTAGTCATCGGGCGTTTGAAAAAGGGCGTGAATCGGCCATGCTTTCGCGTTCATAGTGGCCGCTCCGTGAAGCAGAATTAAGGCACTCAACCTACCTAGCTGGCCAAGGGCGCGCCTTGGGGCTGGACCGCGCCGATGCGGAGTTTCGCCAATTCCCCTTCAGTTGGCTTTGCGTGCAAGTGGGAAAATTCGTCGGGGGGCGTTTGGGTTGTGTCGCGCAAACTGTTCAGAAGAGTATTCCACTTGTTCTTGTAAATTGCATAGTTCTCTTGGCCTACCAACAGCGTGCATCCATTGATATCACCAAAACGTGGTGTCGCGCTCCAGTCCGCGTTCCAAACCAAGACATAAAAGTCGTCATCAACGCGACACATCAAGAAGTCATCGTGCACCGCTTCGCCGCGCGCATGGGCATCGAAAAAGAAAGTCTTGATCCCAATGTCGGTCATTCGCCTGGCGACACGATCATAGTCCTTTAGGTCGTCCGTCGAGTGCTCATTGCGAACCAATATCCGGCAAACCTGACCGCCGGATTCGCAAAAGTCTGCCTGGGTGCTGGCGAGCAAGTCACCTGACTCCCAGATTCCGAGCGAGGCTGAGTGACAAACGCGAACCTGAATCGGTTGCGTTGCCCCCTTGCCGCGACCGCCGTTCTGCTTCTTTAAGAGCTCTCGCCAGAAACTTACATAAACCTCGGCCGCAATATAATCGCTCTTCAGCTCAATTCTCAATCTCTCGATCTTTATTGTTTCGAGGAACTTGTCCAAGGCTGCGACTACGGATGCGCGCATGTAGTCGTCGCTATGTTCAAATATCTTTAAAACGGTCTGTGTAAGAGAGTTGTGAATTTCGTTACTCAGGCTCACGTTCTTTAGCGTGTTGAAATGCCCAGAGAGTAAATCACCAACCGTCATCATGAAAATGAGAATACGGACTAGCTGGGTAGCGAGGTAAAATTGAAGTCCTAGCACAAGGATATCGCGAGCGATCCGTTTGAGAAGGTTCACTAGAGTCTGAACTTCTTGCGTCTTCTCGCCGGCTTGAGTCACACCGGGGACCGCCAACAAAGCTTCCAATATCGCTGCGAGAAGCAAAGACACAGCGAGAAATGCAAGCTCTACTTTCAGCGTGCCGGACTCGGTAAGGATACGCGCAGTTTGGCGATCTCTCATGGCAATCCTCGACGATGGTCTAGTCGTCGAGTAGTTTGCCTTGTGAAGTCATGTCCGTGCTACACATCACAACGCCAAGAGGAACTTAGCGGTAGCAAGACCGCGTGTAAGGCGACCTCTTGCTGCGAAGCGGCGTTAGCTGCCGCTTCGCTTGTTCCACCAACCTTTGCGTTCGGGCTGGGGTTCGCTGGGCACCGCGGGCGTCTCCTCGGACTTTGAACCGAAGCCGAAAAACGAGGCGATCGAAGGCCGGTCAGCCTTTGGCTCGGCGGGCTCGGGCGCCGTCTCTGGCTTCGGCGGCGGCGGTGCTACTACGCGCTCTTGGTGCGCTTGAGGCCGCTCGCCGCGGCGCGTGTCGAAGCCGCCGGTCGCGGGCCAGTCCGGCGCGTTGAAGGCTTCTGCGGGCGTCGGCAGGTGGCCGATGGGGGAGGGGGCTTGGCTCGCTCCAGCGTCTTGCTGTTGAGGTTGATCGTAGCCGCTGGCTCCGTCGCGCCGGCCACGGCGTCCGCGGCGTCCGCGGCGGCGACGGCGGCGTTGGCCTTCGCCTTCGCCTTGTTCGCCGAGTGCGGCGGGCTGCTGCTGTTGGCCTTCACTGTCGTCGCCCTCGGGGCTTTCGCCCTCATCGCCGTCGGCATGGTCGTCGCCTTCGGCGTGCGTGTCGGAATGCTCGTTGTTGGCCGCCATCTCGGGCTGGGACGCGGGCTGCGGTCCTGGGCCCGAGCCGCCGCGATCACGATCGCGTCCGCGACGCCGGCGGCGCTTGCGACGGGGACCATCGCTATCGCCGCTCCGGGCTTCTGCTGTTTGGGGCGCGCTTTCGCGGTCTTCGACCTCCGCGATTTCCGGTGCGTCGTCTTCGTCGTCCTCGTGGTCGTCGTCGTTGACTTCGAGTTCGCTTTCGACGGTGACGGCCTTGGCCGCCGCAGCCTTGCGCGGCTCGAACGGCACGCTGGCACCTCGTTCGATTTCGTAGGTCGATCCGGCAAGCGAGGGTTTCGATTCGATGTAAATATAAACGTCGTGGCGGTCTTCGATCGACGTAAGCTGTGCGCGCTTGTGGTTGAGTATGTAGAGAGCGATTTCGGGTGGGATGCGCAACGTGAGTGCGAGTAGTTTTTCGCGCTGGCAGTATTCTTCGACGGCGCGCAGAACGCGCAGTGCCATTGAGCCCACGGAGCGGATGACGCCGCGGCCTTCGCAATGCGGGCAGGGGATCGTCGCCCCTTCAACCATGCCGGAGCGTAGGCGCTGGCGCGACATTTCGAGAAGGCCGAACGGCGAGATGCGGCCGAGTTGGATGCGCGCACGATCGTGGCGGAGGCAGTCCTTTAACCGCTTTTCGACGGCGCGGTTGTTGCGGTGCTCCTCCATGTCGATGAAGTCGATCACGACAAGGCCCGCAAGGTCGCGCAGGCGAAGTTGGCGCGCGATCTCTTCTGAGGCTTCGAGGTTAGTCTTAAGCGCAGTGTCTTCAATGTGGTGTTCGCGCGTCGCCTTGCCGGAGTTCACATCGACGGCGACCAGCGCTTCGGTCTGGTTGATGACGATGTATCCGCCGGAGCGCAGCCGCACAATCGGATTGAACATGCTGTCGAGCGCAGTCTCGACGCCGTAACGTTGAAACAGCGGGATGTGATCTTTGTAATGCTTGACCGACTCCGCGTGGCTGGGCATCAGCATGTTCATGAAGTTGTGTGCTTCGTCGAAACCTTGTTCGCCTTCGACGAAGACCTCTTCCACGTCTTTCGAATAGAGGTCGCGGATCGTACGCTTGATGAGGTTGCCTTCCTCATAAACGAGTGTCGGTGCGGTCGATTTCAGTGTCAGGTCGCGTACGGCATCCCACTGGCGCATCAGATATTCGAAGTCGCGGCGGATCTCCTGCTTCGTGCGGTTCGCGCCGGCGGTGCGGATGATGACACCCATGCCGTCCGGAACCTCAAGCTCGCCCGCGACTTCCTTTAGTTTGCGGCGGTCGGCCATGTTGGAGATCTTGCGCGAAATGCCGCCGCCGCGATCGGTGTTCGGCATCAGCACGCAGTAGCGCCCGGCGAGCGACATGTATGTGGTGAGCGCCGCGCCTTTGTTGCCGCGCTCTTCTTTGACGACCTGCACCAGCAGCACTTGGCGGCGCTTGATGACCTCTTGAATCTTGTAGCGGCGCATCGAGCGATAGTCGCGGCGCGGCAACTCGTCCATTGCGTCGTTCGCGGCGGAAGGTTCGTGCGCTGCGTCGGCGACCTCGGCTGCTTCCAGCGGTGTTACTTCGTCAGCCTCTTCGTGCGCATCGTCCGGCGCCGTTTCGACCGGATCCTCGATAACGACGTCATGGTCGCTTGCGATGTCTGTCGGTTCGCTGGGCGGAGCGTCGGCGCCAGTTTCGGGATCGTGGACCCAAACGTCTTCGACGTCGCTCGTCTCCACTTCGACGATGTCAGCGTCTTCTGCATCGCCATTTAGCGATGGCTCGGAAGGCGATGTGGTGAGGCCGGTATGTCCGTCAGGCGAGGCGTGTCCGCCGCCGCCCAGGTCAGGCACATCGACCGGCGTCGCAGCATCGGCAACGGCATCGTCGTCGTCTTCCAACTCTTCGCGGCGGCGTGCCGCGCGGGTCGCTTCGAGAAGCGCCTGACGGTCGGCGGTCGGGATTTGATAGTAGTCGGGATGGATTTCCGAAAACGCCAAAAAGCCGTGGCGGTTGCCGCCGTATTCGACGAAGCAAGCCTGCAACGAGGGTTCGACCCGCGTTACCTTGGCGAGATAGATGTTTCCTTTGAGGGGCCGGCGCGATGCCGACTCGTAGTCGAATTCCTCAACCCTGTTTCCATCAAGTATGACGACGCGTGTTTCTTCCGGGTGGCTCGCGTCCACCAGCATTTTCTTCGACATTAAATGAGTCTCCGGAACCCGCGCGCTGCGGCCGTGGCTGCGCACTGCGCCTGGACCGATGTCCGCGCACGCTGAGTTCCAATTGGTTGGATGTTGCAGATGCGCCCATCGCAGCCACGGTGGTCACCGGGTGCGGACAGAGTGTCCGTGCCCGAGCCGTGTGAGATGTGGCGAAAAACGTCATGGGAAGTCCAAAAACCCTCAGCCGATGCCCCGGATTGGGCAACCAGCGATTTGGTGCCGCTTCCCTCCCGATTTGGGGTGCCTTAAGGGCACGTGGGACGCCAGCGCCTTACCGACCTTCGGACTCCGCCCTTGCGATTCGAGTCCGTGTTCAGACCGGTTCAAAGTTCTTGTAGACGTGTTGTCCACCCCTCGCAACCCCGAACTACCGCAGATTTCCGCGGTTTCCCGAGTCGGTCTGGCGAAGGCCCGATCTAGAAGGCATATCGTACCCGATTCTTGGCTAACGGGTCGTCAACGAGGGATGAGCGACGATCCTTGCAGTCTTTGGGAGCCACGAAGTTTCGGCACATGAGATTTTACCGTCTAAGCCTAATTGCGGGCCTGGTTCTCGCTTGCGTCGCAGGGGCTGCGGTTTGGGCTGCGCCGGCGCCGGTTATTAGCGAGATACGCGTTGGTAAGCACGACGACCACACCCGGTTCGTCATCGACGTTTCGCAGAAGGTCGATTTCAACGTCTTTACGCTCGCTGATCCCTACCGCGTGGTGATCGATTTTCCAGAGGTCGGCTGGCGGCTCGATCCTGCTGCAGCCAAGGGTGCGGTCGGGCTGATGAAGGGCTACCGGTATGGGCTCTACCGTTCGGGGCGCTCGCGAATGGTCGTGGATCTGAGCGGACCGGCGACGCTCGCGAACAGGTTTCTGCTGCCGCCCGAGGGGCAGCGCCAATATAGGCTTGTGCTCGATCTCGTGCCGGCAGATCGCGCGACGTATCTCAAGACCGCGGGCTGGCCCGAAACCGCCGCCATCGATACGCCATCGGTACTTGAAGAACCGCCCGTTGAACCCGCGATCGAGAAACGGCGCAATGTGAAGAGGGTTGTCGTAATCGACCCTGGCCATGGCGGCGTCGATCCGGGCGCAACTGGCGTGAGCGGTGCGCAGGAAAAGGATCTGGTGCTTTCGATCGGCGCGGCGCTGCGGGACGCTCTTGAAGAGACGGGCCGCTACAAGGTCATCATGACCCGCGACAGCGACATCTTCCTGTCGCTTAAAGCGCGCGTGGCGGTGGGGCGGCGGGCAAAGGCCGATCTCTTTATCTCGGTCCACGCCGATTCCGCGCCAAATTCTGGCGCGCGCGGTGCCTCTGTCTACACACTGTCGGAAAGGGCTTCTGACCGTGAGGCGGAAGCGCTGGCTCGCTCCGAGAACCAGTCGGACGTGATCGCGGGGGTCGATCTGACGAATGAGTCAGATATCGTTACCAGCATCTTGATCGACCTGGCGCAGCGCGAAACCAAGAACAGTTCGGTAAAGTTTGCTCAAACGCTCGTGCCTGAGTTGCAGCGCGTGGGCGGCGTAACCCAGAAGAGCCATCGTTTTGCCGGATTCCGGGTGTTGAAGGCGCCGGACGTACCTTCGGTGCTGGTCGAGGTCGGCTATCTTTCGAGTTCGTACGATGAGTCGGAGATGAAGACCCGGCGTTGGCGCGCCAACATGGCCTCAGCGATCAGCCGGGCCGTTGATGGCTATTTCAAGCAAAGCCGGGTCGAGCATAAGGCCGATGCTGACGATTAGGTGGGGGGTGAAATGCTCGCAAATTGTGACAAAATGCGCGCCGTCGTGAGCGCCTTTCCGGATTTTTCACGTGGCAGTCCGGAAGGCCGTGGTATAACCGCCAGAAGCGCGACGTAAAGCGCGGGATCGTTCGACACATGTATCGTTTTATCGCGTACACGCTGGGCGGGATCGCGGTTCTGATGATCTCGGTCTTCGCCGGGGTCGCCTTGTATTTGTACAAGCTGAGCCAGGACCTTCCCGATTACAAAAGACTCGCGAACTACCAGCCGCCGATCACGACGCGCGTCTATGCGAACGACGGCGCGTTGATCGCAGAGTACGCGCGCGAGCGGCGTCTGTTCGTGCCAATTGATGCCATTCCCCGGCGCGTGATCGATGCGTTCTTGTCTGCCGAAGACAAGGATTTCTATTCGCATCCCGGTGTCGATTTGAACGGCGTCGTGCGTGCCGCCGTCACGAACATTCAGAATTACATGTCGAGCGCGAACAAAAGGCCGGAAGGCGCGTCGACGATCACGCAGCAGGTAGCGAAAAACTTCCTGCTTTCCAGCGAAGCGACGCTGGAACGCAAGATCAAGGAATGGATGCTCGCGTTTCGCCTTGAGGACGCCTACAGCAAAGACAAGATTCTGGAACTTTACCTCAACGAGATATTCTTAGGTTCGGGCTCCTACGGCGTGGCTGCCGCCGCTTACAATTATTTCGATAAATCGCTCGACCAGCTGACGATCGCAGAAACCGCGTTCTTGGCCGGCTTGCCCAAGGCGCCGAGCACCTATCACCCGGTCCGCAATCACAACGCCGCGGTCGGCCGCCGGAACTGGGTTATCGAGCGGATGGCGGCGAACCAGTTCATCAGCAACGAGGACTCGGAGAAGGCTGTCTCCGAGGCGCTGGTTCCGCATTTCCGTCCGGCCGGCGCTCAGTCGGCGGAGGCGCAGTTCTTCGCGGAAGAAATCCGTCGCTGGATCCAACAGAACTATGGCGACGACTCGCTCTACGACGGTGGTTTGGCAGTTCGCTCGACGTTCGACCCGAACTTGCAGCGCTACGGCGTGATGGCGCTCCGCAAGGGGCTCGTCGGTTACGACCGGCGGCATGGCTGGCGCGGGCCGGTTTCGCGCATCGACCTGGCGACGGATTGGAAGAAGACGCTGAAGGACATGCCGACCCTGGTTGATGTGACCGAATGGCGTCTGGCGGCAGTCGTCGGTTACGGCGCGAGCGAAGGCGTACGCCTAGGCTTCTCTGACGGCTCGGAAGGCCGCATCCCGCTCGCCGAAATGAAGTGGGCGCGCAAGTTCATTGCCGACGAGCGTCAGGGTCCTGAGCCCAAGAAGGCGTCCGATGTGGTGACGCCGGGTGACGTCGTCTACGTTGAAGCCTTGCCGAAAGCAGCGGACGGCAGCACCAACGGCGTCTACGGGTTGCGCCAGGTGCCGAAGGTCAACGGCGGTTTGCTGGCAATGGACCCGCATACCGGCCGCGTTCTCGCACTCGTCGGCGGGTTCAGCTACTACGGCAGCGAATTCGACCGCGCCTGGCAGGCGATGCGGCAGACGGGTTCGGCGTTCAAGCCGATCGTTTATGCGGCTGCGCTCGACATGGGCTACACGCCGTCGAGCATCGTCTTGGACGTGCCGTTCGTGGCCAGCCAGGGCCAGGGGCTGCCGATGTGGCGGCCGGAAAACTACGGCCAGAGCTTTGCCGGCCCATCGACGCTGCGTGAGGGACTAGAGAAGTCGCGCAACTTGATGACGGTGCGCATCGCCGCCGACATCGGGATGGAAAAGGTCGTCGAGTACGCACGGAAGGTCGGGTCGTCGGACAACATGCTGCCCGTGCTTGCGAACTCGCTAGGTTCGACTGAGTCCACGCTTGTACGTATGACGACCGCCTATTCGATGTTCGTGAACGGCGGCAAGCGCATTTATCCGGCGCTGGTCGATCGCATTCAGGACCGCCACGGCAAGACGATCTACCGCCACGATAAGCGCGTGTGCGACGGCTGCAACGCCGAAGCCTTTGCGAACCAGGAAGAGCCGCTGATCGCAAACGATGCCCAGAACGTTCTAGACTCGCGGACCGCTTATCAGATCGTTCATATGCTGGAAGGCGTGGTCGAGCGCGGCACGGCGATGGTCGTGAAAGAAGTGGGCGTGCCGCTCGCCGGCAAGACGGGCACGACCAACGACTACAAAGACGCTTGGTTCGTGGGCTTCTCGCCGAACATGGCGGTTGGCATCTACATCGGCTTCGATCAGCCGGCGTCGCTCGGCAAGGGCGAAACGGGCGGTACGAACGCCGCGCCGATCTTCAAGGAGTTCATGAAGGAAGCCGTCGGCAAGCAGCCGCCAGTGCCGTTCCGCATTCCGCCGGGCATCAGGCTGGTCCGGGTCGATCTGAAGTCCGGACGGCCGTCGAGCGGCGGTGCGGTTCTTGAGGCTTTCAAAGCGGGCACGGAGCCCGGGAGCGGCTATGCAGCGCGCGGCGACCGGTTCGGTGCGGGCGTTGGTGGCGTGGGTGACGACGGTTCAGACGATGGTTCATCCGACGACCCTGGCAGCAGCAGCCCGAGCAACGGCGACTGGGGCCTTTACTGAAATCAACTTGAGATGAGGCCGGGCGCGACCTATACGTCGCGCCCTTTCGTTTGTTTGGAACCACGATCATGCGCGCGGAAATGCAGACCATCGCCGAGCAGATCCAGCAGTCGCTGGCGCTGCTGAGGAGGCATCTTTGACCCGGACGCTGCACGACGACGCCTGGACGAGCTGAACGCGAAAGCGGAAGACCCAAAATTCTGGAACGACTCCACCAACGCGCAGAAACTGATGCGCGAGCGGAACAACATCGAGAAGGCACTCGGCGACTACACGGGGCTTGAGACGTCGTATCGCGACACCGTCGAGATGATCGAGCTTGCAGGAACCGAAGGCGATGCGGGGCTCGTTCGCGAATCCGAGGACGCGTTGCGTGCGTTGTCGGCGAGGTCGGCGGCGCTCGAGATGCAGTCGCTGTTCTCGGGCGAGGCGGACGGCAACGACTGCTACCTCGAAATTCATGCGGGCGCTGGCGGCACCGAGAGCCAGGATTGGGCCTCGATGCTGCTGCGCATGTACACGCGCTGGGCCGAGCGGCATGGGTTCAAGGCCGAGTTCATCGAAGAGAGCGCGGGCGAAGAGGCAGGCATCAAGTCGGCGACGCTGCTTGTCAAGGGCGAGAACGCCTTCGGGTGGGCAAAGACCGAGTCCGGCGTGCACCGGCTGGTACGTATTTCGCCGTTCGATTCGAACGCTAAGCGCCATACGAGCTTTGCGAGCGTGTGGGTCTTTCCGGTGGTCGATGACACGATCGAGATCGACATCGTGGACAAGGACCTGCGTATCGATACGTACCGGGCAAGCGGCGCCGGCGGCCAGCACGTGAACAAGACCGAAAGCGCGATCCGTATCACTCACTTGCCCACGGGCATCGCGGTGTCGTGCCAAAATGATCGGTCGCAGCACAAGAACCGCGCTACGGCGTTCGCGATGCTGCGTTCGCGGCTTTACGAGTTGGAGCTTGAGAAGCGCGAAGCGGTCGCAAACGCGCAAAACGCCTCGAAGGCCGACATCGGCTGGGGGCACCAAATCCGGTCCTACGTGCTGCAGCCCTATCAGCTGGTGAAGGACCTGCGAACGGGCACGCAGAGCTACAGCCCTCAGGACGTGCTGGACGGAGAACTTGACCCATTCATGCAAGCATCGCTCGCCCAACGCTTAACGGGCGGCGCTGGTGCACCGCCCGTTGAAGATTTGGACTAGGAATTTAGACCGGACTATTGGCCCGATTTGATCGCGCCGAGCAGGCTTCCCGTGCTCGTCGTGCGTGTGGCACCCGGACGGCCGAAGATCCCTGCCGCAGGCTGTACCGGCTGGGCCGGTGCTGCGAGGTCGCGCTTGGGTTCGAACGAGGCGCGGGGTTCGGGTTTGCCAGCGACTTCGGCCAGCGGGTCCGCGCAATGGCGGCAGCTGCCCTCGAAGAAGGCGCCGATCTCGACTGCCAGAGATTCGTGTAGGATCGTGCCTTCCATGTGACACGTTCCGGACAGGTGGACCTTCCGCGCGCGGACGACACCCTGGACGCGGCCGCGGATCGTGCACTCTTCGGCGACGATCTCGCCTTCGAAGTTGGCCTTCTCGCCGATCGTGACCGAGCCTGAGCGAATGTCGCCATCGACGCGGCCGTCGATCTGAATATCGCCGGTCGACGTCAACGTTCCGATGACCACTAAGTCACTGGAAATTATGGACGGCGCGGCCCGTCCGAGGCCTTTTCGGCCGCCCGGAACCGGGAGATTGTCCATCGGCGAATGCGATCCGCCCTTTCCGCTACCCTTTGAAAACATTTCGCCCCGCATCGAAGAATTTGGTCGGATCGCGGACGACATCGTTGAACCAAATCTCGTAGTGAAGATGTGGTCCGGTGCTCCGCCCGCTGGAGCCCATCGTAGCTATTTTCTGACGAAATGCCACTTGATCTCCCGCCTTTACGAAGGCGTTTTGGAGGTGGCCGTAACGGGTGCGAACGCCGCGTCCGTGGTCGATTTCAACCATCAAACCATAGGGTCCGCGCCGCTCAGCGGCGATCACACGGCCTGGCGCCGTCGCCAGGATCGGGGTGTGGTACTCGCCAGCCATATCGGCGCCGGAGTGAAATGCGACGCGGCCGGTAAAGGGGTCGACGCGGTAGCCGAAACCGCTGGTTGAGCGGTATTGCCCGTGGTGGACGGGGGTGACGAGCGGCATACGCGACACTGCAACGGTGAGAGCATCCAAGCGCCCATACGACTCCGCGATGTCCGCGAACTGGCGGTCGAATTCGTCGGTGACGCCGTCAATGGCAGCCGCGCGCACTTCGCTGATCAACGGGCCGCCTTTGCCAGAGTACGGGCGTGTACCGATTTGCTGCGCCACTTGATCGACATTGAGGCCCGTCATTTGGACGATGCGCGAATAGCGATCGATTTGGTTCCCCGCACCGTCGCGCAGTTCGCCCAACAGCGCGAGCTGCTGCTTCTTCACGGTGTTCAAACGGTCTTCAAGTGCTGCGATCCGCTGCACGACATAGTTCTTACCGGCCGGGCTTTTGCCGGGAATCCCGGCGCCCGCGGGCTGCTGCATGGAGCCTATGACCTTGGCGAACGTCGAGTCCGAGATCGTTTCTTGGCCGCGGCTCTGCCTGATGGCGGGCTCCGCTTCCGCCAGTTGGACAACCAGGGTATTCGCGCCGTCCGGGCTTTCGGCGCGCGAATAGCTAGGCCCCATATAGGCGCCCATGTCGGCGACTTGGCGGCGCACATCGCGCACGCTCTTGTCCATCGCCTGCTTTTGCATCAACAGCGCGGTCAATTGGCGGTGCTTGGATTCGAGATCGCGCGTTGCGTTTTGGAAGCGTTCCTCGGCGAGCACGAGCAGGCCGTTCAGCTCGTCGTAAGCCAACTGCATTTGCGAGACGCGGCCCTCATAGGCCGCTTGCATGCTGGCGTAGCGTTGGTCCTTCGTCGCGATGATCTGTTCTTTGAAGATCACGACCACCGACGAGTAGGCGACCCAAATGAGGATCAGCAACGTCGCGATCGCAACGGTCATCTGGAAGGCGGGCGTGAACTCGAAGAACTGAACCGAGCCGCGACTGCGGAGGTAGAACTGGCGATGGGGAAACAACCGGTGCGAGAGCGCCGCCATACGGGACATCGACCAACCTCAACTTTATGCAACGCCGGTTTGCGCCCGCGCCGGTTTGATCCGGCTGTGGTCCGCGCCCCCGGCCCAACTGGGGAAGCCTGGGCTAATTGTTACGGATTTGCAGCTTTTCGCCAAGCTGTAGAAATCGCGCATTTCTTACATCTTTTTTAGGATTACCCTCAGAGGGATTTGGTTACCGCCAATACTTCTTCCACGTGTCCGGGAACCTTCACTTTTCGCCAGATTTTGGCCAAGCGACCCTTGCCATCGATCAAAAAGGTCGAGCGGTCGATTCCCATGTACTTGCGGCCGTACATGCTTTTTTCGACCCAGGAGCCATATGATTCTATGACTTCGCCCTCGGGGTCCGAGGCCAGGATCAAGGACAGGGTATGCTTCTTCTTGAACTTGTCGTGGGAAGCGACGCTGTCCTTGGAGACCCCGATTACGGCAGCTCCGGCTTTCTTGAAGGCGGCGGCCGAGGCTGAAAAATCAAGCGCCTCTTTGGTGCAGCCCGGCGTGTCGTCTTTGGGATAAAAGTAAAGAACGATGGGTTTTCCGGCGAAGTCTTTGAGGGACACCTTCTTGCCCCCGTCCGTTTCGAGCGTGAAGGCGGGGGCCTTGCCGCCCTCCGCGAGTGACTTTGCCATCGGATTTGCCCTGTGTTTGATCGGCCAGCTTTGAAGCAGTTTTCCATACCGAAACCAAGCCTTAGCTGGCATTGTCAGGTGGGCGGTTTCATCGTGCGTGCTACGGTGCGCTGCGTGTCCGGGCCTGGAGTCGCGAGGGTTTTGGTTTGATCAGCCGTCCGGCAAAAATCGCTTTGAGCGTTGCTGCGATCGGGCTCGGCATTGTCGTGCTGGGCGCGGGGCTGTTCGCGTGGCGGCTCATGAGCGGCGGCCCGGTGCCGCTGAGCCTGCTCGTGCCACGCATCGAAGCGGCCATCAACGAGAGCCTCAAGGACATTCAAGTGGACCTGGGCGACGGCGTCGTCGAGTTCACGAAAGATCAGAAAGTTGCCCATTTACGGTTCGAGAACGTGGAAGCGACCGACCGCGACGGCAACGTGATCGCGCGCGTGCCGAATGCGAATGTTTCGTTATCGAGACCGGCCTTGATGAACGGCGACTTTGCGCCGATGAAGGTCGAGATTTCGGGCGCAAGCGCCACGGTCGTGCGGCGTAAGGATGGCGGGTTTCAGCTGGGGCTGCAGGTCGGTGGCGCCAAGGACGCGAAAGAAGAAACGACATCGCCCGGCATGACCAAGGCGGTTCTGCAGGCGATGCTGAACCCGAAGCCGGATGACGCGCTGTCCCGCTACCTCACGCGCTTTGCAATCATAGATGCAAAGCTCACGCTGTTCGATGAAGAGACGAAGTCTTACTGGACGGCAGAGAAGGCGTCGCTGGCGTTCGACCGCAAGCAGGGCGGCGTCGTAGTGTCTGTCAACGCGCCGGTACGGTTGCCGGACAAGTCCACATGGCTCTTCACTGCAGCAGGCCGTTACACAAACGGCAGCGAAATTGTGGCGCTAGAGGCATCTTTCAAGCCGGTCCGGCTTAGCCTTTTGGCGTCCAGCGGAACCGGCTTGAAGGCGCTCAAAGGGTTCGACATTCCGGTGCAGGGGAACGCGTCGTGCGACCTAGCAGTTACGGGGATGCTGGGCCGCTGCAAGCTTTGGCTGAATGCCGGCACGGGGTCGCTGAAGCTTCCGGCGCTGAAGCCCGATCCAATTCACCTCAAAAGTGCGGCGCTGACGGTCGAGCTCGACTTTCCGTCGAAGCGCTACTCGATCGAGGAAATGACCTGGGTTGGGAAGACTATTCGCGGGAAGGTGACGGGCGACGGTGCGTTCGCGTTCGCGGACGACGGTGCTTTGCAGACGCTCACCGCGGACTGGACGGCCGAGAACATAACGATCGACGCGCCGAACGTGTTCGACGGCGGGCTTGCACTCGAGATGATGAAACTGCGCGCCGCCTTCGATGCGCCGCGTCAGCACCTGACGATCGCCGAGCTTCACGCCTCGAAGGACGACTTCGAGCTTTCGCTCGCCGGTGAGATGCAAGATCACCCGGTATCGACCGGCATCGTATTGAACGGCGGTTTCAAGAACCTGACAGTTGTCGGCCTAAAGCGCTTGTGGCCCGCAGGGGCCGCGCCCGGCGCGCGCGATTGGGTCGTCACGAACGCGCATGAGGGCTTCATCCGCAATGCGACTGTGGCCGTGAACATCACGCCCGGCGCAATCGTGGGTGAGAAAATTCCCGACGAGATGTTGAACATCGTCCTTTCGATGGAAGGCGTCAAGGTTACGTATTTGGACGGCCTGCCTGACCTCACGAACGTGAAGGGCACCGCGACGGCGTCCGGGGACACATTCAAGATGGAGCTTGCGGGCGGCAACGTTGGGCGGTTGTCGCTGAGTGCGGGCTCTGTCGTCATTCCCGAGCTGCACAAGCGCGGTACTGTCGGAACGATTGTGGGCACTGTGACCGGACCGACGAACGAGCTGCTCGGCGTACTCGACAAGCCGCGGCTCGGCTATCCGTCGCGGTACGGCATCAAAACGGCTGAGGCGGGCGGCACGGCAAACGTGAAGTTCACGTTCGCGATTCCGATGTTGAAGGACTTGAACGCGGACAATGTCGGCATCGATGTGGACGGCGACTTCAAAGACGTGAAGCTACCGGTGAACGAGCAGCTGCGGCTCACGGGCGGTGTCTTCAACGTGAAGCTGGGTGCCAAGGGCATGAAGGCGCACGGCGCCGTTCAAGTGAACACGGCGCCGATGGGCTTTACATGGACCGAAGATTTCACCGGTGCAGCGGCGGTGGGCACCCGCATCGACGTCACATCGACGCTGAACAGCGCGCAGCGTGCGGCGCTCGGGATCGATACGGGCCGCTACATTGAAGGCAAAACCTCTATCGTGGCCGTGTTCGTTGGGCGCGGCGGTAAGTTCCAAAAAGCGAAGATCGACGCGAACCTGACGGGGGCGCGCCTTTCGGCGCCCGAACTCGGTTGGGCGAAGCCGGAGGACGCGAACGCCACGTTGAAGGCGGATATCGTGTTCCGGCCCGACAAGACGATCGAGATAGCGAACATCGACGCCACTGGGCCGGGGCTGAAGGCTTTGGGCCGGCTCGTGGTCGGCGGCGGCAAGGTGCGCGAGGCGGAGTTCAAGAAGCTCCAGTTGGGGCCGCGGAACGACTTTGTTTTGAACTATCGCGATGACGACAAAGCGGGCCTCATCTTCGACGCAAAGGGCCGCGTGATCGACGCGGGTGGATTCTTGGAAAGCGAGGATGAAGACGAGCCGAAGGGTAAGAGCGAGCGCAAGCGGCCGGTTTCGATCAAGGCCGACTTCGATCTCGCGTACCTGCAGGGCGACGTTTGGTTCACGGGTCTCAAGTTCGAGTACGGCACGGATGGCGAAAACCTTACGGCGTTCCGCGTCGATGCGTCGGCTGATGCGGCCAACGTGCGCGGTGAACTCGTTCGTAGCGGCGACAATTCACGCAAACTGAAGCTTCAGACGGCGGACGCCGGGCGGCTGTTGCGGGCAGCGACCGGGTTCCGGAGTGTGATCGGCGGCGATCTATCGCTCGCCGTCGATCTGTCGCCGATGCCCGGCCAAGGAAAGGCGCAGAACGCGTACGACGGCGTTCTGAAGATCCAGAATTTCAAGATTGTGAACCAGCCGTTCTTCGCACGGCTTTTGGCTGCGGGTTCGTTCACGGGCATCGACGACCTCATGCGCGGCGAGGGCATCACGTTCTCGAAGCTTGAGCAGGTGTTCCAAGGCCGCGGCGACCTGATCACGCTGACGAGCGGCCGCGCGGCGGGCCCGGCAATCGGCCTGACGGCGCAAGGGACGATCAATCGCGCGAGCGACAAGCTCGACGTCAACGGCACGATCGTGCCGCTTTATGGGCTGAACAGTGTGTTCGGCGAGGTGCCGTTGATCGGCGACATTCTGGGGTCGCGGGACGGCGAGGGCATCTTCGGCGTGACGTACGGCGTTTCCGGCAAGGTCGACGAGCTTCGGATCGCGGTGAACCCTGTGTCCATGCTGGCGCCGGGTTTCCTGCGCAAGATCTTCCAGATGGGCCCGACGCCGCAAGCCGCAGCGCCGATGGCCGTACCTGAGCCCAAACCCGATGCGCAGCAGAAGAAGCCGCCCGCGGACATCAAGACGAACTAAACCGGCCGCAGCAGAACGTGCTTCTTCCTGCCGAGCGAGAGCTTGATCACGCCTTCAGCCAACACCTTATCGGTCAGCATCAGCTTTTCGTCCGCCACCGCTTCATCGTTCACGCGCAAGCCGCCGCCTGCAATCTGGCGGCGCGCGTCGCCGTTCGATGATGTAAGGCCTGCGCGTGTAAACGCTGCGAGCACGCTTAGGCCCGACGCGAGTTCTGCGCGCGGAATCTCGATCGTCGGCAGGTTCGCCGAAAGGCCGCCCGCTTCGAACGTCTGGCGCGCGGTCTCGGCGGCGCGGTCCGCTTCCGCGCGGCCGTGGCACAGCGCAGTTGCTTCGTTCGCGAGCGTCTTTTTCGCATCGTTCAGTTCCGCGCCTTGGAGCGCTTCGAGGCGGGCGATTTCATCGAGCGGCATGTCGGTGAACACGCGCAGGAAACGGCCGACGTCGGCATCTTCGACGTTGCGCCAGTATTGCCAGTACTCGTAGGGGCTGAGCATGTCGGCCGACAGCCACACGGCGCCGGCGGCGGTCTTGCCCATCTTCGCGCCCGACGACGTCGTGATCAGCGGCGACGTCAGGCCGAAGAGTTCCACATTGTCTGTGCGGCGGCCAAGGTCGATGCCCGAGACGATGTTGCCCCATTGGTCGGAGCCGCCCATCTGCAAGCGGCACTTGTAGCGGCGGAACAGTTCGACGAAATCGTAGGACTGCATAATCATGTAGTTGAACTCGAGGAACGTCAGCGGCTGCTCGCGGTCGAGGCGCAGCTTCACGCTATCCATCGTGATCATGCGGTTGATCGTGAAGTGGCGGCCGACGTCGCGCAGGAACGGCACGTATTGGAGCTTGTCGAGCCATTCGGCGTTATCGACCATGATCGCATCCGTAGGGCCGTCGCCGAATTTCAGGAACCGGCGGTAGATTTCTTTGTGGCGGTCCTTGTTCGCTTCGATCTGCGCGTCGGTCAGCAGTTGCCGCGTTTCGTCTTTGCCGGAAGGGTCGCCCACCTTCGTCGTCCCGCCGCCAACCACGACGATCGGCTTGTGGCCGCCGCGCTGCAGTACGCGCAGGCGCATAATCTGCGTTAGGTTGCCGATGTGGAGACTGGGGGCGGTGCAATCGAAGCCGATGTAGCCCGCGACCTGCTCCTTCGCCATTAGCGCGTCGAGGCCGTCCTCGTTCGTGCATTGGTGCAGGTGTCCGCGTGCGGCGAACTCTTTCATGAAGGCGGAGCGGAGCGCGCTCATGGTCTATAAAGCCTTGGGTGCGGATTCGAGAGGGCGGGTGTGTAACACGAAATGGCGCGCGTTCTGAAGGCGATCGGACTGATGAGCGGGACGTCGATGGACGGCATCGACGCGGCGGTCCTCGACACCGACGGCGAGCGGATCGCCGCGTTCGGCGCGACTCACTTCGAGCCCTATGGCCCCGAAATGCGCGCGAAGTTGCGGGCCGGAATGGAGCGGGCCGCTTCGTGGACGGCGGCAGGGCCGCTGCCTGCCGAGATCGCGCATTTAGAGCGCGAATTGACGCAGGCGCATGCACACGCGGTCGATGTGTTGCTTCGCTCAGCCGGCCTCGCGGCGCGCGATGTTGCCGTCATAGGGTTTCACGGTCAGGCGCTGGTTCACCGGCCTGAGCAACGCATGACGCTGCAGATTGGCTCCGGCCCGTTGCTGGCTGCGACGACGGGCATCGATGTCGTCAACGACTTCCGCAGCGCTGACGTTCGTGCAGGCGGGCAAGGTGCGCCGCTGGTGCCGATCTATCACGCCGCGTTGGCAGCCGGTCACGCACCGGTCGCGGTGATCAACATTGGCGGCGTCGCGAACGTGACGTTCGTAGGTCGCGACGGGAAGCTTGTTGCGTTCGATACCGGCCCCGGCAACGCGCCGATCGACGATTGGACGATGCAGCACACCGGCAAGCCTATCGACGCTGGCGGCGCGCTGGCGGCAAAGGGCCTAGTCAACGAGTCCGTCGTTGCTCATCTGTTGCAGCACCCGTTCTTCGAGAAACCGCCGCCGAAGTCGCTCGACCGCATGACGTTCTCGCTCGATATGGCGCGCAACCTAAGCGCCGAAGACGGGGCGGCGACTTTGACGGCGTTCACGGCACGCGCGATTGCGGGCGCCGCCAAGCATCTACTGGCGCAGCCGCTCGAGTGGATCGTCTGCGGTGGCGGACGTCACAATCCGGTCCTGATGCGTGAGCTGCGCACAGCTTTGCAAGGCTCTCGTGTCATCGTCGCGGAAGACGCAGGCTGGCGCGGCGACTTCATCGAAGCTGAGGCATTCGCTTACCTCGCCGTGCGATCGCTGCGCGGTTTGCCGATCAGCTTTCCAACGACAACCGGTGCTCCGCGCCCGATGACCGGCGGCGTACTGGGTCCGCGCTAAGCCGCGGGCTCTTCCACCGGCGGCATACGCATGTCGAGGTAGTCTTCCATCGTCTTCACGAGGTCGGCGCGATTTTGGTCGAAGAAATGGTTCGCGCCTTCGATCTTCACCTGCGTGATCTTGATACCGCGTTGCGCGTTCAACCGGTCGACCATTTTCTGCACATCGGCTTCGGGCGAGACCTGATCGTTGCGCCCGTGGACAATGAGGCCCGAAGCGGGGCAGGGCGCCAGGAAAGTAAAGTCGTAGATGTTCGCGGGCGGCGCTACCGAAATGAACGCGTGGATTTCCGGCCGGCGCATCAGCAGCTGCATGCTGATCCAAGCGCCGAACGAGAAGCCGGCGACCCAGCACGTTTGCGCGCCGGGGTTCATCACCTGAAGCCAATCGAGCGCCGCTGCTGCATCCGAAAGCTCGCCGATGCCGCCGTCGAACGTGCCTTGGCTGCGCCCGACACCGCGAAAATTGAAGCGCAGCACTGAGCAGCCGCGGCGCTGGAAGCAGTAGAACATCTCGTACGTCACGGGATTGTTCATCGTGCCGCCGTGCTGCGGGTGCGGATGCAGGATAAGCGCGATGGGCGCCGACTTGTGCTTTTGGTGCTGGTACTTGCCTTCCAGGCGCCCGGATGGTCCGGCGAAAATCACGTCAGGCATGCGAGTTCACCTCGGGTTTAGGCACGTATTTCCGATCCACAGTCTTGGGATGTAGGTCCGCAGATCACAGGAAGTTTCTGCGTAATACTTGACCACAGCAGTCGGGAAATCTATATCGCGCGGCGGAAAGCGAATTGGGCGCGCTTTCTAACATGGGTAATAGGCGCAAAAGCAAGAAAATCCCGCATGGGCGGGTCGTCGTGCCTCAGACCCGCCGAGGAAGGAGTTGCCCCCCATGAATTTGAGCACCAAAGGCCGTTATGCGGTCATGGCGATGGTCGATCTGGCGCGGCATGCGAACGGCAAGCCGGTGGCGCTGAACGAGATCGCGCAGCGGCAGGAGATATCGCTGTCGTATTTGGAACAGCTGTTCGCGCGCCTGCGGCGCGGCGGGCTGGTCGTCAGCGCGCGCGGGCCGGGCGGCGGCTACCGCTTGGCGCGGTCGCCGGAAGATACGCGGATCGCCGACATCATGCTGGCGGTGGACGAGCCGATCAAAGCAACGCGCTGCGAGATCGGGTCGCCGAAAGGCTGCACAGGTCAGCAGGGACGCTGCATCACGCACGACCTGTGGGAAGAACTCGGGCGGCAGATACATATTTTCCTGAACGCGGTCACACTCGCCGATGTCGTCAACAAGCGGGTGCTGGGCATGAGCCGCAAGGTCGGACATGACGAACCGGCGAAGGAACACGTGGCGGCGTGACCATGCGCGTCTATCTCGACCATAACGCCACCTCGCCGCTCAGGCCGGAAGCGCGAGCCGCGATGCTGGCGGCGCTAGACGCGCCGGGCAATGCGCTGTCGGTGCATGCCGATGGGCGGCGCGCGCGCGCGACGATCGATGCGGCACGGCGCGCGGTGGCGGCTGCGGTCAATGCGAATACTGACGATGTGATTTTCACGAGCGGCGGGTCGGAAGCCAATGCGCTCGCGTTGCGCGGCGCGGTGCAAGCTGCAGCGGCTGCGGGCGAACGGATCACACGGCTGATCATCTCGGCGATCGAGCACGACTCCGTTCGTGCGACCGCCGCGCTGTGCGAAGAGACGGTGCCGGGGTTGCGCGTGCTCGTGTGTCCGGTGACGGCGTCGGGCGTTGTCGATCTCGATGAGCTTCGGCGGATGCTGAGCGAGGGTAAGGGCCGCGCGCTCGTATCGGTGATGGCGGCGAACAATGAGACCGGTGTTGTTCAGCCGGTCGCGGAAGCCGCGAAGATTGCGCATGCGCATGGCGCGCTGATGCATAGCGATGCAGTGCAGGCGGTCGGCAAGATTGCCGTCGATGCAAAGGATATCGATTACGTCACGTTCAATGCGCACAAGTTCGGCGGACCGCAGGGTGTCGGTGCGCTGGTCGTTCGTCAGGGTGCGCCGCTCGCGCCCCAGATTCGCGGTGGAGGCCAGGAGTTCGGACGGCGCGCTGGTACCGAGAATGTCGCCGCGATCGCCGGGTTTGGTGCTGCGGTCGAAGCGGCGCAGCGTCCGCGCTTGAATGCCGCCTGGCGCAGCGCGTTGGAGCGCAAATTGCTCGGTGCAGCGTCGCAGGCTGTTGTGTTCGGCGCGGACGTTGAGCGGTTGCCGAACACGGTTTGCATGGCAGCGCCAGGTGTGCCGTCGGAGAACATGGTGATCGCGCTCGACCTCGACGGGTTCTCGGTGAGCGCGGGCGCTGCGTGTTCGTCCGGCAAGGTGACACAGAGCCATGTGCTGAGCGCGATGGGTGTCGCGCCTGCGCTCGCCGCTTGCGCGATCCGCGTGAGCTTTGGCTGGAATACGACGGAGCAGGAATTGGCGCTCTTTGCCGACGCCTGGATCAAGATCGTCAGACGCGCGCAAGCGCGTGCGGCGGCATGAGGGATTGATGGCCGAGCAAGCAACCATAGATGCCGTCACCGCCCGCGCCGGCGACCGTTACAAGTACGGCTTCGTCACCGACATCGAGAGCGAGAAGGCACCGAAGGGGCTGAACGCCGACACCGTGCGCTTCATCTCGGCGAAGAAGAACGAACCGGCGTGGATGCTCGAATGGCGGCTCGCCGCGTTCGAGCGCTGGCAGAGTATGAAGGAGCCGCGCTGGGCGAAGGTCAGCTACCCGCCGATCGACTTTCAAGATGCCTATTATTACTCGGCGCCGAAGTCGAAACCCAAGCTGGAGAGCCTTGATGAGGTCGATCCGAAGCTGCTTGAGACCTACAAGAAGCTCGGCATTCCGCTCACCGAGCAGAAGCTGCTCGCGGGTGTTGCCGTCGATGCGGTGTTCGACAGCGTTTCGGTCGCGACGACGTTCAAGGGTAAGCTAAAAGAAGCCGGCGTCATCTTCTGCCCGATGTCGGAAGCGCTGCAGACGCATCCGGAACTCGTGCGGAAGTACTTGGGAACCGTCGTGCCGGTGACGGACAATTTCTACGCCACGCTGAACTCGGCCGTGTTCAGCGATGGGTCGTTCGTTTACGTGCCGCCTGGCGTTCGCTGCCCGATGGAGCTGTCGACCTATTTCCGCATCAACGAGGCGGAGACGGGGCAGTTCGAGCGCACTTTAATCATCGCGGACAAGGGCTCGTTTGTCTCGTATCTCGAAGGCTGCACCGCGCCGATGCGTGACGAGAACCAGCTGCACGCCGCCGTTGTCGAACTGGTGGCGCTGGACGATGCGGAGATCAAGTATTCGACCGTGCAGAACTGGTATCCGGGCGACGAGAATGGCAAAGGCGGCATCTTTAACTTCGTGACCAAGCGCGGAGACTGCCGCGGCGCGCGCTCAAAGATCAGCTGGACGCAGGTCGAAACGGGCTCCGCGATCACGTGGAAGTACCCAAGCTGCATCCTGCGCGGCGACGAGTCCGTCGGCGAGTTCTTCTCGATCGCGATCGCGAACCACCACCAGCAAGCCGATACCGGTACGAAGATGGTGCATCTGGGCCGCAACACGCGTTCGCGCATCATCTCGAAGGGGATTTCGGCGGGGCAGGCGCAGAACACGTATCGCGGGCTGGTCAGCGCGCATGGCAAGGCCGAGAACGCGCGCAACTATACACAATGCGACTCGTTGCTGATCGGCGCGAAGTGCGGCGCGCATACGGTGCCCTATATCGAGGCGCGCAATCCGACGGCGCAGTTCGAGCACGAGGCGACGACGTCGAAGATCAGCGAAGACCAGCTTTTCTACTGCCTCCAGCGCGGCATTCCGGCCGAGGAAGCTGTGACGCTGATCGTCAACGGCTTCTGCCGCGAAGTGCTGCAGAACCTGCCGATGGAATTCGCCGTCGAAGCGCAGAAGCTGATCGGCGTCAGTCTGGAAGGGAGTGTGGGATGAGCGACCCTCGCGATATGCCGCGTGTCACCATCAACTGGGCTCAGTTCCGGCCGCAAGGGTGGCGCGGTTGGATTACAGCGGCTGGATTCTTAGCCGTTGCGATCGCGGTGCTGGCGTTGATCGCCATCATCGCGTCGACACTGCTTGTCGTGGCGCTGATCGTTGGTTTGGGCTCGGCGGCGGCGTTCTTCATCGGCAACCTGTTCCGCGGCAAGAAGCGCGAAGTTGGTCCGTACAGAGGCAATTGGGATGATGCTTGAGATCAACGATCTGCACGTCACGGTCGACGGTAAGAAAATTCTGAAAGGCCTGACGCTCGCGCTCGGCGAGGGCGAGGTACATGCGATCATGGGGCCGAACGGTTCCGGCAAGTCCACGCTGTCCTATGTGCTGGCTGGACGTGACGGTTACGAGGTGACGCAGGGAAGCGTGACGTTCCGCGGGCGGAATTTGCTAGAGCTTAAGGCGGATGAACGGGCGGCGGCGGGTGTGTTTCTCGCCATGCAGTATCCGGTCGAAATTCCGGGCGTCACCACGATCAATTTCCTGCGCACGGCTTTGAACGCGCAGCTGAAAGCGCGTGGCGAGCCTGAGATCGATGCGGTGACGTTCCTGAAGCGCTTCAAGGAGGAACGCGAAAAGCTTCAGATGTCGGACGAGATGGTGAAACGCGCCGTGAACGTCGGCTTTTCGGGCGGCGAGAAGAAGCGCAACGAAGTGCTGCAGATGGCGATGCTGCGGCCGCGGCTTGCCATTCTAGACGAAACGGACTCGGGCCTCGATATCGACGCGCTCAAAGTCGTGTCGACCGGCGTCAACGCACTTCGCGCGCCGGAGCGCAGCTTCCTGGTCATTACACACTATCAAAGGCTGCTCGACTACATCGTCCCGGACAAGGTGCACGTGCTTGCGGCCGGGCGCATCGCGAAATCGGGCGGGCCGGAGCTTGCGCGCGAGCTTGAGGCGCGCGGCTACGACGAGATCATAAAGGCGGCTTGATGGCGGCGCTTGAGACCAAGGCTGAAGCATCACCGGAGAGCGCGTTGGTCGCGCTGTTCGCGAAGGTGCGCGGCTCGCTGCCGGGTGCGTCGTGGCTGCAGCCCTTGCGCGCCGAGGCGCTGAACCGTGTCACGCGGGACGGGCTGCCGCACCGGCGCGTCGAGGCGTGGAAATACACAGACCTCAAGAATAAGTTTCCAGTGGGACTCGACCTTGCGAATGGTGGTGGCGTGGTTGGCGCCGGCATGTTCGAAGGGTTGAAGGCGCATCGGATGAGCATCGGCGGCGGCAAGGTCGCGTCGGTGCCGGACGATGCGCCGGATGGACTTGAAGTGATGAGCCTCGCCGACGCGCTCGCGATGCCTTCGTTGTTTCTGCGGCAGTGGCTGCAGCCGACCACAGATGCGGTCGAGAATTTGAATCTCGCCTTTGCGACCGATGGCGCGCTCATCCGGGTCGCGAAGGGGTTGCAGGTGAAGCTGCCCGTATTTCTGCACTCGTCGCTCAATGAGGCGGCGATGGCCCACACGCGCAACGTCATTGTGCTCGAAGAAGGTGCGGAGTTGACGCTCGTCGAGCTTGACGACGGCAATGCGGCCGGGTTCGCGAGCACGGTCACGGGGATCAGTTTGGAACCGGGTGCGCGGCTTCGGCATCTGCGTGTAACGGCGAGCGAAGGTGCGAGCCTCGTCGTTCGCGCCGATCAGATTGAGGTCGCGCGGGATGCCGAGTATCGCGGCATCGTGGCATCGTCGGGTGCCGCGCTGGCGCGGCAGCAGGCGGCGGCGCGGTTGACGGGCGCGGGCGCCGCGTTTTCGCTCGCGTGCGCATACGCGGCGGGCGAAGGCCAGCATACGGATTTCACGCTGGAAGTGGCACACGAGGCGCCGCACACGACAAGCCGCATCGTGGCGAAGGGTGTTGCGGCCGGGACAGGGCATGGCGTCGTGCAGGGCCGGGTGATCGTAAAGCCGGATGCGCAGAAATCGGATAGTCATCAGATGTCGCGCGCGCTGCTGCTGACGCCGCATGCGGAGATCGATCAGAAGCCCGAGCTCGAGATTTTCGCCGACGACGTGAAGTGCGGCCATGGCGCCGCTATCGGGGCGCTGGATGCGAACCAACTGTTCTATCTGCGCGCGCGCGGCATCCCTGAGAACGAGGCGCGCAATTTGCTCGTCGCGGCGTTCCTTCGCGAAGTGACGGAGCGCTTGCCGGACCCGTATTGCGCGCCGGTCGAGGCATGGCTTGAGGCGCGCATGGCCGCCATCACGGGGGCAACGCCATGACCCGCAAGTTCGATGTAGCGCGTGTGCGCGAGGACTTTTCGATCCTGCAAACCCAGGTGAACGGCAAACCGCTCGTCTACCTCGACAACGCGGCGTCGGCGCAAAAGCCTACAACCGTAATCGAGACGATGACGCAGTTGATGCACTCGTCCTACGCCAACGTGCATCGCGGTTTGCATGCGCTCTCAACGGCGGCGACGGAGGCTTACGAAGGCGCGCGCGAGAAGGTGCGGGCGTTCATCAACGCGCCGTCGGCGGACCAGGTGATTTTCACGGGCGGCGGCACGGATGCGATCAACTTGGTCGCGAACGCTCTCGGCCAGTCGATCGGCGCAGGCGACGAGATCGTACTCTCACAGATGGAGCACCATTCGAACATCGTGCCGTGGCATTTCTTGCGGGAGCGCAAGGGTGCCGTGATCAAATGGGCACCGATCAAGGACGACGGGTCGTTCGATTTGGCGGCATTCGAGGCGCAGCTGTCCGCGCGCACGAAGATCGTGGCAGTGACGCACATGTCGAACGTGCTGGGCACGGTGACGCCGGCGAAGGAAATCGTGCGCATCGCCCATGCGCGCGGTATCCCTGTGCTGTTCGACGGGTGCC
>JBJXEH010000212.1:0-6296 GCA_046153995.1 Micropepsaceae bacterium | reverse complement strand
CCGCCTGTCGAACCGCGCAGGATCGCCGCCGCGCTGCCCGCACTGTGGCGCGGCGAGCGCTTGGTCGCAGCGCCGTTGATCGCCTTCGCGGGCGAGGAACCCGCAATTTCGGCCCATTTCGTAGGGTTTGCAGGAACTTAAGGAGTCTGCTCCACAAAAGGTTGCTATGATTTGCGCTGGCGAAAGCCCTGCGCCGCACCTATCTGAAATCCTCACACTTCGCACCATCGCTACAGGACCGGTACCTTCGAAATGAACGGCAATCAGAATCTGCGCAACATCGTGGTTTGGGTCGTGATCGGCCTTTTGGTGTTGGCGCTGATCAACCTCTTCTCCGGCACCACGCCTCAGGCGAAGCCGACGGACATCTCGATCTCGCAGCTGCAGACCGACGCCGCTGCCGGCAAGATCCAAGAGGTCAAGTTCCACGACGAGAACATCAGCGGCAAATACCGCGACTCGAACAAAGAGTTTACGAGCACCGGTCCGAAGGACAACGGCGAACTCGTGCAGGTGCTTCAGAGCCACAAGGTCAACGTCTCGTTCGTCGACACAAACAACGAATCGCCGTCGCTCCTCTCGATCATCGCGAACTGGTTCCCGATCCTGCTGTTGGTCGGTGTCTGGATATTCTTCATGCGCCAGATGCAAGGCGGTGGGGGCAGGGCGATGGGCTTTGGCAAAAGCCGCGCCAAGCTCCTGACCGAACGCCACGGCCGCGTCACGTTCGAAGACGTGGCAGGCATCGATGAAGCCAAGGGTGACCTCCAGGAAATTGTCGAGTTCCTGCGCGACCCGCAAAAGTTTCAACGCCTCGGCGGCAAAATCCCGAAGGGCGCGCTGCTGATCGGACCGCCCGGTACCGGCAAAACGCTGCTCGCCCGCGCGATCGCGGGAGAAGCGAACGTGCCGTTCTTCACGATCTCGGGCTCCGACTTCGTCGAAATGTTCGTGGGCGTGGGCGCCAGCCGCGTGCGCGACATGTTCGAGCAGGCAAAGAAGAACGCACCCTGCATCATCTTCATCGACGAAATCGACGCTGTCGGCCGGCACCGTGGCGCGGGCCTCGGCGGCGGCAACGACGAGCGCGAGCAAACGCTGAACCAGTTGCTCGTCGAAATGGACGGCTTCGACACGAACGAAGGGGTCATCCTGATCGCGGCGACGAACCGCCCGGACGTGCTGGACCCTGCGCTTCTGCGTCCCGGCCGCTTCGACCGCCAGATCGTGGTGCCGAACCCCGACATCGTCGGCCGCGAGAAGATTCTCAAAGTTCACATGAAGAAAGTGCCGCTGGCGCCGGATGTGAACGCGAACGTCATCGCGCGCGGCACACCCGGCTTCTCCGGCGCCGACTTGGCAAACCTCGTGAACGAGGCCGCACTCCTTGCCGCGCGCCTCAACAAGCGCATGGTCACGATGCGCGACTTCGAAGAAGCCAAAGACAAGGTCATGATGGGCGCGGAACGCCGCTCGATGGTCATGTCGGAGGACGAAAAGAAGCTCACCGCCTACCACGAAGGTGGCCATGCCTTGGTCGCTCTGAACGTGCCCGCGGCCGATCCCGTTCACAAAGCGACGATCATCCCGCGCGGCCGCGCGCTCGGCATGGTCATGCAGCTGCCGGAATCGGACAAGCTCTCCTTCTCGCGCGAGCAGATGGTCTCGCGCATGGCGATCATGATGGGCGGCCGCGTAGCTGAGGAGATCATCTTCGGCCACGACAAGGTGACCTCCGGCGCCTCGTCGGATATCGAGCAGGCAACGCGCCTGTCGCGCGCGATGGTCACCCGCTGGGGTATGAGCGAAAAGCTCGGCACGGTGGCGTACGCGGCGGACCAGGAAGAGGTCTTCCTCGGCCACTCCGTTTCGCGCACGCAGAACATTTCGGGCGCGACGGCGAAGATCATCGACGAAGAAATCCGCCGCTTCGTAGACGATGGCTACCAGAAAGCCCGCCAGATTCTGACCGACAGGATCGAAGACCTGCACATCATCGGCCGCGCGCTGCTGGAATACGAAACCTTGAGCGGCGACGAGATCAAGGCGCTGTTGCGCGGCGAAAAGATCGTACGCGAACCGCCGCCCGACGAAACGCAAACGCCGCGTCCGCCGTCATCGTCCGTACCAAGCGCCGGCCGCCCGCGCGGCGGGGACCTAAACCCGGAACCGTTGCCGGGCTAAGAGCGTCAGAATAGCAATACCGCCCCCACTGCGGGGCGGTCGACTTTTTCGTAGCGCGAAGCGCGTAGAAAAATCGGGTGGGGGGACACCCTCGGACACGGGTTGCCCCCCACCCGAACCTTCTCGGCCTTCGGCCTCGAACGTTCGACCGCCCCGCAGTGGGGGCGGTATTCTTCATTCGTCTGATCACGAACCGCGAACAATGGCCCCCCGCATCTTCGGTATCCTCAACGCCACGGCGGACTCATTCTCCGACGGCGGCAAGTTCCTCGCACCCGAGGCCGCCATCGCGCACGCACTGAAGCTGACCGCAGACGGCGCCGATGTGATCGACCTTGGCGCCGCCGCTTCGAACCCGGATGCCGAAGCCGTGCCACCGGCCGTGGAGATCGCACGCCTGGCGCCGATCGTCGCCGCGCTCAAAGACAAAGTCGAACTATCGATCGACACATTTGCGCCCGAGACTCAACGCTGGGCTCTCGCGCAGAACGTGCCCTGGCTTAACGACATCCTGGGCTTCCCCGACACATCGATCTATCCGGCTCTGGCACGCTCGAGCGCGCGCCTCGTCGTCATGCACAACGTGGCGCCACGGGGCAGGGCCGAGCGTGTCGTGACCGATCCGGCGACGATCCTCGACCGCCTCTTCGCGTTCTTCGACGCGCGCCTTGCGGCACTGACGAGCGCGGGCATCGCGCGCGAGCGGATCGTCATCGACCCCGGCATGGGCTTCTTCCTCGGGACCGATCCGGAAGTCTCGCTCACCGTCTTGCGCCGCCTTGGCGAACTCAAATCGCGTTACAAGCTGCCGGTGCTGGTCTCCGTCAGCCGCAAGTCGTTCATCCGGCGACTCGCGGGCGTTGAAGTGGCAGCCTCGGGCCCCGCCACGCTTGCAGCCGAATTGTTTGCCGCAGCCCAAGGCGCAGACTTCCTGCGCACCCACGATGCAGCCGCCCTTAAGCACGCTCTGGCCGTCTGGGCTGCGCTCGAGAACCGTCAGAATCATTAACAATTCGTGAGTTTGTCCGTGCCCGGAGCTTTCGGGTTCGCAAGCTTTCCATGCTAAGTTAGCTCGACTGTTTCGAGGGGATTGAATGAGCCGGAAGTATTTCGGAACCGACGGGATTCGCGGCAAAGCGAACACCGCGCCGATGACCGCCGAAACCGCACTGCGCGTCGGCATGGCGGCCGGCCGCTACTTCACCCGCGGCGACCATCGCCACCGCGTCGTGATCGGTAAAGACACGCGCCTCTCCGGCTACATGATCGAAACCGCGCTTGTTGCGGGCTTCACCTCCGTCGGCATGGATGTGTTGCAGTTCGGCCCGCTGCCGACGCCCGCCGTCGCGATGCTGACGCGCTCGCTACGCGCCGATTTGGGCGTGATGATTTCCGCTTCGCACAACGTTTACGAAGACAACGGCATCAAACTGTTCGGTCCTGACGGTTACAAGCTGTCGGACGACGTTGAAACCGAAATCGAACGGATGATGGACAACGGCCTCGCCGACCATCTTGCGGCGCCGGCCGACCTCGGCCGCGCCAAACGCATTGACGACGCGCAAACGCGCTACATCGAATTCGCGAAGCGCACGTTCCCGGCAAACCTGCGCCTTGATGGCTTGCGCATCGTGCTCGACTGCTCGAACGGCGCCGCCTACCGCGTGGCGCCCGACGCGCTTTGGGAACTGGGCGCCGAAGTCATCACGATCGGCGTCTCGCCTGACGGCTTCAACATAAATAGCAAGGTCGGCTCCACCGCGCCTGAAGCGATGTGCGCCAAGGTGCATGAAAGCCGCGCCGATCTTGGCATCGCGCTCGACGGCGACGCCGACCGCGTCGTGCTCGCCGACGAGAAGGGCCACATCATCGACGGCGACCAAATCCTGGCGCTGATCGCACGTTCGTGGAGCAAGGCGGGAACGCTGAAGGGCGGCGGCGTGGTTGCGACGGTCATGTCGAACCTCGCGCTCGAACGCTATCTAAACGCCATGAATCTGCAGCTCGCGCGCACCGCTGTCGGCGACCGTTACGTGGTCGAACACATGCGTGAGAAAGGCTTCAACGTCGGCGGCGAACAATCGGGCCACCTAGTGCTCAGCGACTTCTCGACCACGGGCGATGGCCTGATCGCAGCGCTTCAAGTGCTCGCCGTCATCGCCGAAACCGGCAGCAAGGCAAGCGACGCAGCACACCTGTTCGAACCGCTGCCGCAAATCCTGAAGAACGTCCGCTTCCGCGCCGGTGTCAAACCGCTCGAAAACCAAGACGTCGCAACCGCGATCCAAGACGGCGAAGCGCGCCTCGCCACCAAGGGCCGCCTGCTCATCCGCAAATCCGGCACCGAGCCTCTAATCCGCGTAATGGCCGAGGGCGACGACGAAAAGCTGGTGACCACCGTCGTCGGCGACATCGTCAAAGTCCTCGAAAAAGCCTGCGTCGCGTAAGCCTCGCCAAGGGCACTTCGCAGCACTAGATTGACCGCATGCAACCCACACGCATGCATGGCCGTGTACTGATCGTCGCGGGCTCCGACTCCGGCGGCGGCGCTGGGATTCAGGCCGACATCAAGACCGTGACCGCGCTTGGCGCCTACGCGGCGACGGCTGTCACGGCGGTCACGGTACAGAACACGCAGGGCGTAAGCGCAATCCATCCGATCCCGCTCGACATCGTGCGCGGGCAAATCAAAGCCGTGCTCGACGACATCGGCGCGGATGCGATCAAGACTGGCATGCTGGCCACCGAAACCGTCATTGAAGCGGTGATGGCGGCATTGAGCGACAACGGTGCGCCGCTCATCGTCGATCCAGTGATGGTCGCGAAGGGCGGCGCAACGCTGCTCGAATCCGATGCGGTTGCGGCGTTGAAGCGCCACGTCCTCCCGCGCGCCACATTGATCACGCCCAATCTACCCGAAGCCGAAGCGCTCATCGGCCGCACGATCGCGACGCCCGATGCGATGCGCGACGCACTGAAACATCTGCTCGATCTCGGGCCCAAATCCGTGCTGCTCAAAGGCGGGCATCTTCCCGGTGATGACATCGTCGACATCTACGCTGATGTGCACGGCACGCAGGAGTGGCGCGACAAACGCATCGCAACGCGCCACTCGCACGGCACCGGCTGCACGCTTGCATCCGCCATCGCGACAGGCTTCGCTCAAGGTATGAGTGCCGTCGATTCGATCACCCGCGCGAGGCGCTATGTGCGCTGCGCGCTCGAAACGGCACCGGGTTTGGGACACGGCCACGGTCCGCTCAACCACGCACACACGGTTCGTCCGTTCACGGAGGAATGACAATGGAACTGAAGATCTGGCAACTCGACGCCTTCGCCGACAAGCCGTTCGAAGGCAACCCCGCCGCCGTCGTGCCGCTGACGCATTGGCTGAGCGACGAGCAGATGCAGGCGATCGCCGCCGAAAACAACCTCGCCGAAACCGCGTTCTTTGTGGCCACCGGCGCCGGCAAATACGATCTGCGCTGGTTCACGCCGGAGGTCGAGGTGCCGCTCTGCGGCCACGCGACACTGGCCAGCGCCTATGTCGTGTTCCACCACCTGGCGCCAAGCCTCACGCGTATCGATTTCGCCACAAAGAGCGGCACGCTTACGGTCGACAAGGGCGACGGCGGCCTTCTCGTCATGGCGCTGCCCGCCTACAAAGCAGCGCCCCATCCCGACGCGGAGGAGTATCGCGAAGCACTGGAAGAAGCGCTCGACGTCACACCCACAGAGATCGTCAAAGCGAACTACACGATCGCGCTGTTCAAGACCGCCGATGAGGTCGCCGAAATCGACGCCGACGCCGTCGCCGACACGTTGCAAGAATTCGACGAAGAATGCCTCGTGGTGACGGCACCGGGAACGGACCTCGGCTTCGACTTCGTCTCCCGCTTCTTCGCGCCGGGAAAGGGCGTCCACGAAGACCCGGTCACCGGTTCCGCGCACGCGGGCCTGGTACCCTTCTGGGCGAAGCGCCTCGGCAAACCAAAAATGCTCGCCCGCCAAATCAGCCAGCGCGGCGGCACGCTCCACTGCGAAGAGCAAGGCGAACGCGTGATCCTGAAAGGCAAAGTCGCGCCCTACCTCGAAGGCGTGATCCGCATCTA
>JBJXEH010000211.1:0-3345 GCA_046153995.1 Micropepsaceae bacterium | reverse complement strand
CGCAGCAGACGCAGCTCCGTCTCGAGGTCGAGGCCGTAGCCGGATTTGATCTCGATCGTGGTGACGCCTTGGCCAAACAGTACGTGCAACCGTTTGCGGGCTTGCTCGAACAGCGCTTCGTCGTCCGCGGCGCGTGTGGCGCGGACCGTCGCCATGATGCCGCCGCCGGCTTTCGAGATCGCTTCGTAACTCACGCCCTTCAGGCGCTGCTCGAACTCAGGCGCGCGGTTGCCGGCGAAGACGAGGTGCGTGTGGCAGTCGATCAGGCCCGGCGTGATCCACTGATTGTTCGCTTCCATCACGCGGGTCGCGAGCGCGTCGGGCTTGCCGGGCAGATCGCGCATCGGGCCCGCGAAGACGATGCGGCCGCCCTTGTCGGCGAAGGCTGCGTTTTCTATCGCGCCATAGGCGGTTGTTCCGTCGCGCATCGTGGCGAGGCGGGCGTTGATCCACAGGTGGTCCCATTTCGACATCGCCCCACTTTGTCATGGTCCGCTGAGCATGACAAAGTGGGGGTGGAGGACGCATGCAACACTACTACGCAGACCATGCATTGTTGCCGGGGGGCGTCCGCAGCGGCGTTCGTATCGGCGTCGACGGTGGCTTGATCCGTTCGGTCGAAGTGGATGGCGCGGCGGAGGGCGATCAGGCGATCAAGGGGCTTGTGCTGCCGGGGATGGCGAATGTGCATTCGCATTCGTTTCAGCGGGCGATGGCGGGGTTGGCCGAGTGGGATGCGGGCGGGCGCGATAATTTTTGGAGCTGGCGTGAGGCGATGTATCGCTTTGCCGAGCGGCTCGATCCGGATGCGCAGCTTGCGATCGCGCGGTTCTTGTTCATCGAGATGTTGAAGGCGGGCTACACGTCCGTTGGCGAGTTTCACTATCTGCACAATCGGCCGGGCGGCGGCGCCTATGCGCCTTCGACCGCGATGGCGGAGGCGATTGGGCTGGCTGCCGCCGAGAGCGGTATCGCGCTCACGTTGATGCCGACGCTCTATGTCACCGGCGGCGCGGACGCGCGGCACTTAAGCGAGCGGCAAAAGCGGTTCGGTAAGACGGTGGCCGAGCTGCTGACGCTGCGTGAAGCGATGCGCGGCAAGACGGGTGTTACGCAGCTGGGGCTGGCACTCCATTCGTTGCGCGCGGTCCCGCCCGGTTTGATGCGCGAGGCGATTGCGGGGGTCGATGCGGGTTCACCTATCCACCTTCACGCGGCGGAGCAGACCGGCGAGGTCGACGAGTCGATCGCGATGCTGGGCACGCGGCCCGTCGACTATTTGCTCACGCAGTTTCCGGTCGATCAGCGCTGGTGCTTCGTGCATGCGACGCACATGAATACGCGCGAGACGCGGGCGCTGGCCGAAAGCGGCGCGGTGGCGGGGTTGTGCCCGACGACGGAGGCCAATCTCGGCGACGGCATCTTCCGGCTCACTGAGTTTCTGAACGCAGGTGGGCGGATCGCGATCGGCGGTGACAGCCACATCGCGGTCGATCCAGCGGAGGAGTTGAAGGCGCTCGAGTACTCGCAGCGCCTCTTGCACCGGCGGCGGAACGTGTCGGCAAGCGCCACCGTGCCGCAGACGGCGGCGCGGCTCTGGGGCGAAGCGGCGCGCAACGGGGCGCAGGTGTTGGGGCTCGATGCGGGCGAGATCGTGGTGGGCAAGAGCGCGGATTTGGTCGTTGTCGATACGGAGCACGTGTCGCTCGCCGGGCGCGATGGCGCTCAGGCGCTTGCGAGTTACATCTTCGTCACCGGACGGCGTGCCGTGCGCGATGTGATGGTTGCGGGGGCTTGGCTCGTGCGGGACCGCCACCATGCGCGGGAAGCGGGCGCGATGGAACAGTATCGGACTTGCGTGAAGACGATGCTTTCCGCTTAGCCGTCCGCCCGGCGGCGCGCGGCGAAATGCCAGAACGCGCAGGCGAGATGCACGACGTGGACGAACAAGAAGATGCCGACCATGAGCGGCCAGGCATTGTCGAAATCACGTTGCGCTTTTTCGGTAACGCCGGTGAGTGCCGCAGACAGGGTGAAGACGATTGCCGCAAGAACGGGGGTCGCGGAAACGGCGAACGGAACCGGCGCGTACCAAGTGGGCTTGCCCGTGATGCCCCACTGCATCGGAACTTTGGCACCTTTGGGAAACGTGCGCGCCGCGACGACCGATAAGAGAACGAGCACCGCGAGTGCGGCGGCGACGATCACAATGCGCTCTTCCATTTCAACCTCCATCTGCGGTGGATCGAACGTTCCTGGGACCGCGGGCATCCTTGCCCGCTCTTGACTGCGTTTCAAGTGCCGAGGTGTTGGAGACTTGGAAAGGGCGGGCAAGGATGCCCGCGGTCCCAGGAATATCAGAGCGCTTCTAGCGCTGCAGCCAACATCGTGCGGATGGCTGCTGTCACTTTTGCGGCTTTGTCCGGGCGGCAGGTGAACGGCGGGCCTTCGTCCATGTAGATGGTTTGGGCCATTTCGAGTTGGATGGCGTTGATGCCTTTTTTGCGGTCACCGTAGTGTCTTGTGATGTGGCCGCCTTTGAAGCGTCCGTTGAGGACGGTGTTGAAGCCTGTTGTTTGCGCGGCGGCGAGGGTGGTTTCGGCGATGTCTTTGTCGCAGGCTTTGTTGTCAAACGTGCCGAGGTTCAAGTCGGGCAAGCGGCCTTCGAATAGCGTGGGCAGTTCGCTCGCGATCGAGTGGGCGTCCCAGAGGATGATCGCGCCGTGGATTGCTTTCAGGCGCGAGAGTTCTTGTGCCAGTGCGTCGTGATAGGGCTGCCAATATTTTCGGCGCGCGGCGATTTCGTCGCCCGTTGGTGCCTCGCCTTCGCGGTAGAGCGGCTCGCCCTTGAACGTGTCCATCGGCACGAGGCCCGTCTTCTTTTGCCCCGCGTAAAGTTCCTTGTCGTCGGGTGGGCGGTTCAGATCCACGACATAGCGCGAATGCGTTGCTTCGACGATGCTGGCGCCCATCGCGTGCAGGAACGGATAGAGTTTTGGCACATGCCAATCTGTGTCCGGCATCGTCAGGGCGACCGGCGTTAGGCGCGCCGCGATCTCGGGCGGGATGTAGATGCCCGAATGTGGGAAGCTGACGATGACCGGTGCTTCGCCGCGCGTCAGGTGGAAGATCGGCGGGTTGCTCATGTGCCGGACGGCAAGTGGATGTGGCCGTCAACCGCCGCGCGGTAGCGGCCGCTGTCGACGAGAGCGCGGGCCGCGGCGATGTCGGGGGCGAAGAAGCGGTCTTTGTCGTAGTGCGCCACCTTCTCGCGGATCGCGGCGAGTTCGGCTTCGAGCAACTTCGACGATTTGAGCGGGCGGCGGAAGTCGATGCCTTGGGCGG
>JBJXEH010000210.1:0-17217 GCA_046153995.1 Micropepsaceae bacterium | reverse complement strand
TTTAGCATGTCGTAGTCTTGGGCGGGGATTACGCCGCCGACGACGAGGAGGATTTCTTCGGTGCCTTGTTTCTTCAGTTCGACGCTGAGTTCCGGGACGAGCGTTTTGTGCCCTGCTGCTTGGCTTGAGATGCCGATCACGTGGACGTCGCTGTCGATTGCGTCTTTCGCGACTTCGGCCGGGGTTTGGAATAGCGGGCCTACGTCGACGTCGAAGCCTAGGTCGGCGAATGCGGTGGCAATTACTTTGGCACCGCGGTCGTGGCCGTCTTGGCCCATCTTGGCGACCAGCATGCGCGGGCGGCGGCCTTCGTCCTTGGCGAATTCATCGACTTCGTTGCGGATGCGGGCGAAGCCTTCGTCGCCTTCGTAGGCCGCGCCGTAAACGCCGGAGATCGATTTCGTTTCGGCTTGGTGGCGTTTGAAGATTTTTTCCATCGCGTCGGAGATTTCGCCGACCGTCGCGCGGGCGCGGGCAGCTTCGACGGCGAGTGCTAGTAGGTTCGCGTTGCCCTTGGCGCCTTCGGTCAGCGCTTTCAGCGCTGCGTCGACCTTTGCTTGGTCGCGCGTGCCTTTGACCTTCTGCAGGCGCGAGAGTTGTTGCGCGCGGACTTTGTCGTTGTCGATGTCGCGGACTTCGAGGTCGGCTTCGTTTTCGAGGCGGTATTTGTTGACGCCGACGATGACTTCCTCGCCGCGGTCGATGGCGGCTTGGCGGCGGGCTGCGGCTTCTTCGATCTTGAGCTTCGGCCAACCGGAGGCGACCGCTTTCGTCATGCCGCCCATCGCTTCGACTTCGGCGATGAGCGCGCCGGCGTGCGTCGCCAACGCGTGGGTCAGCGCTTCGACGTAGTAGGAGCCGCCAAGCGGATCGACGACGTGCGTCACCTTCGTTTCGGTTTGCAGGATGAGCTGCGTGTTGCGGGCGATGCGCGCCGAGGTTTCGGTGGGCAACGCGATCGCCTCGTCGAACGAGTTCGTGTGCAGCGATTGCGTGCCGCCGAGGACGGCCGCCATCGCCTCGTACGCGGTGCGAACGACGTTATTGTAGGGGTCTTGTTCGGTGAGCGAGACGCCGCTCGTTTGGCAGTGCGTGCGGAGCATCAGCGATTCCGCCTTCTTCGCGCCAAGGTCCTTCATGATCTTCGCCCACATCATTCGCGCGGCGCGCAGCTTTGCGATCTCCATGAAGAAGTTCATGCCGATGGCGAAGAAGAACGAGAGGCGCGGGGCGAAATCGTCGATGTCGAGGCCCTTTGCCTTCGCCGCTTTCACATAGGCGATGCCGTCGGCGAGCGTGAAACCCAGTTCTTGCACCGCGGTCGCGCCCGCTTCGTGCATGTGGTAGCCGGAGATCGAGATCGAGTTGAACTTCGGCATCTTTTCGGCCGTGTAGGCGATGATGTCGGCCACGATACGCATCGAGGGTTCGGGCGGATAGATGTAGGTATTGCGCACCATGAACTCTTTCAGAATGTCGTTTTGGATCGTTCCCGAAAGTTGGCTTTGCTTCACGCCCTGCTCTTCCGCGGCGACGATGTAGTTCGCCATGATCGGAATGACCGCGCCGTTCATCGTCATCGAGACCGACATTTTGTCGAGCGGAATGCCGTCGAACAGGATCTTCATGTCTTCGACGCTGTCGATCGCCACACCGGCCTTGCCGACGTCGCCGAAGACGCGCGCATGATCGCTGTCGTAGCCGCGATGCGTCGCGAGGTCGAAGGCGATCGATAAGCCCATCTGACCGGCGGCCAAGTTTTGCCGATAGAACGCGTTCGACTCTTCGGCGGTCGAGAAGCCGGCGTATTGGCGTATCGTCCACGGGCGACCGGCGTACATCGTCGCGCGCACGCCACGGGTGAACGGTGCCAAACCGGGCATTTCACTTGAGATTTCGAGCTTTTCGAGGTCGGCCGCCGTGTAGAGCGCTTTGACCGGAATGCCTTCCGGTGTGCCCCATGTGAGCGTTTCCGCCGATTTCCCTTTGAGATCGCCGGCCGCCAGTTTTTGCCAGTCGCCGAGGCTCGCTTTCGGGAAATCGCTCATAGGTTGATCCAGGTTCGGTTTTGCAGACGCGCCATTCCTAGACTATTTGCGCGGGCTACGATCAGCGTCAAACGACGCGGACGCGGATTTCTCGTTGTGCCGCGCCTGCGACGTGCCCCCTAGCGCTTGGGGGTGAACGAAAGGGAATTCGACGGGGGTGAATCCTTTGATCGGGCTTTGGTCCATTTTTGTTTCGCGCCTCTCCCGGATTTATCCACAGAGCACCCGGAACCCGTTAGGATGATCCGGACACGGAGGAATACATTCCGCACACAGCGTTTTCGCGAGCGCGAACCCCTGTAAATTCCTGCTCGCTCCGTGCACGGACGAGTTGCGCGCGCCGGGCGCTTTGCTGCCAGTCTTGGCAGTGTCACCGGAATTGCGATGCAGCAACAGGCTCGTGAAATAAGCGTTTGATTTGTCTATAGATTGTATGAGAACGAACCGTGAAGTGATTCGAGTCAGTGATTCGGACACGGTACGTTCCGGTTTCAGTCTGATCTTCTCCTAGCGGTATCCACAGCGCTATTCCGGCAACGCCGTGCGTTCTTGCGTTTGCAGTGCGGCGTGGGGCATGTGAACCCGCCTTTTCCGGAAACCATATCGATGTCTTCTCCGTACGGCCGGGTTACCGCCGTTCTTGGCCCCACGAATACGGGCAAAACCCACTTCGCCATCGAACGCATGCTTGCCCACCAGAGTGGGATGATCGGGCTACCGCTTCGTCTGCTTGCGCGCGAGGTCTATGAGCGCGTCGCCGCTGCGAAGGGCGCGCATGCCGTCGCGCTGATCACGGGCGAAGAGAAGATCGTTCCAAAGAACCCGACGCATTGGGTGGCGACGGTCGAGTCCATGCCGATCGATATCGGCGCGGAGTTCATGGCGATCGACGAGATTCAGCTTAGCGCCGATTCCGAGCGTGGGCATGTGTTCACCGACCGCCTGATGAGTGCGCGCGGGCGGTCGGAGACGATCTTCCTCGGCTCCGACACGATGCGGCCGCTGATCGCGAAACTGGTGCCCGGCGTGCAGTTCATCGGGCGGCCGCGGTTTTCGGATTTGGCTTACACGGGTGCGCGCAAGCTTACGCGGCTGCCGCGGCGCTCGGCGATCGTCGCGTTCTCGAGCGATGCGGTTTATTCGATTGCGGAGCTCGTGCGGCGGCAGCGCGGTGGCGCGGCTGTCGTGATGGGTGCCTTGTCGCCTCGCACACGCAACGCGCAGGTCGCGCTCTATCAAAACGGCGATGTTGATTTCCTCGTGGCAACCGATGCGATCGGCATGGGGCTGAACATGGACATCGACCATGTGGCCTTTGCGGCGACGGAGAAATTCGACGGTTCGGTGCGGCGGCCGCTGCGCGCGAACGAGTTGGCGCAGATCGCGGGCCGTGCGGGCCGGCATATGAACGACGGCACGTTCGGTGTCACCGGCGATGCGGAGCCGTTGGAGGGCGAACTTGTCGAGGCGATCGAGAACCATCGCTTCGATCCCGTGCGCGTTATTCAGTGGCGCAATTCCAATCTCGAATTCGGGAGCATCGAGGCGCTCGACCGCAGTCTCGACATGCTGCCGCCGACGCGCGGGTTGACGCGTGCGCGGGCTGCCGACGATCAGCTGGTGCTGCGCATCTTGGGTGCGGAAGACAACGTCAAGTCGATGGTGCGCGATGCGGCTGGCGTGAAGCGGCTTTGGCAGGCGTGTCAGATTCCCGATTTCCGGAAGTCGGCAACAGAAGAGCATGCACGTTTGATCGGCGGCATCTTCGAGCATTTGATGAGCAACGAAGGCGTGCTGCCGGACGACTGGATGAACGGGCAAGTGTCGCGGTTGGACAATGTCGAAGGCGACATCGACGCGATCGCGCAGCGTATCGCGCATATCCGCACCTGGACTTACGTCGCCAACCGGCCGGATTGGCTGGCCGATGCGGTGGAGTGGCAGGAGCGCGCGCGGGCGGTCGAGGACCGCCTCTCCGACGCGCTACACGAGAAGCTGACGCAACGCTTCGTCGACCGGCGCACGAGCGTGCTTATGAAGCGCTTGCGTGAGGACGAAGAGTTCGCAGCGACGATTGAGGACGAAGGCGAGGTTCTGGTCGAAGGCGAATATGTCGGGCGGCTACAGGGGTTTTCGTTCGTCGCCGACCCGCGCGCTATCGGCATCCATGGACGCGCCTTGCGCGCGGCGGCGCTGAAGGGTCTTGCGGGCGAGATCGCGTCTCGTGCGCACGCGCTTACCAATGCGCCGGAGGCTGCCATCACGCTCTCCGAACACGGGCGGCTTTGGTGGAACGGCGGGATCGTTGCGCAGTTGAAGAAGGGACATGATCCCTTGCATCCCCGCGTCGAGTTGCTGGCTGACGATTTGTTGTCCACGGCGGCGCGCGAGCGGGCGACGGAGCGGCTTGAGGAGTGGATGGCGCATCACGTGGCGAAGACGCTGTCGCCGCTGGTGAGCGTACAGGCCGAGCTTGCCAAAGAGATGCCGAAGGAAGCGGCGCCGGTTGAAGCGGTGAAGGCGGAAGAGTCTGCGCCGGAAGCGACGGAGGAAACTGCTGCTGAGGAAGCGACCGGCGATGCCGCGGAAGATGCAGTGGATACCGCCGAGGCGATCGATGTAGCCGCTTCAGACGCGGCGCCTGCGGACGCGAGTGCTACGCCACAATTGTTTGCATCGCCGCTGCAAGGCATGGCGCGGGGTTTGGCGTTTCAGATCTACGAAAACTTGGGTTCCGTTTCGCGGCAGTCGGTCACGCGCGAGTTGCGTGCGGTCGCGCAAGCCGATCGCACGCCGCTTCGGCGGCTTGGCGTGCGGTTTGGCGCGTTCTCGATTTTCTTGCCCGCGCTTGTGAAGCCTGCGGCTGCGCGGCTGAAGGCGTTGCTCTGGGCCGTGCATCAAGGGATCACCGACATACCGCCGCCGCCGGCGGCCGGCCTCACGTCGCTGCCGTCCGATCCTTCGGTGCCTGCGGGCTTCTATGAGGCGGCGGGGTTCCGGTTATGCGGTCCGCGTGCGGTTCGCATCGACATGCTGGAGCGGCTTGGCGACATTATTCGCGCTAAGGGCCAAAGCGGGCAGATGCCGGACGGCTTTGCGGTCTCGAACGACATGATGTCGGTGCTGGGGTGCGGTGAGGATGACATCGCGCAGGTGCTCCGCTCGCTCGGCTTCCGCGATGCAAAGGTGAAGAACGAGGCGGGCGAAGAGACGACGCTGTGGCAGCAACGGACGAAGCGGCCCGAGCGCGGGCCACGTCCACAACGCAAGCGGCCGGAGCATCATCAGCCGAGGCGCGCGCCGGCGCCGGTTGCTGTGCCTTACGGTGCGCCTGCCGGGGAAGCGCCGAAGCCTGAGGTCAAAGCCGAGCGACCGGACAATCGTCCGCCGCGGCACAAGGATCGCAAGCCGCAGGATCGCAAGCCTCAGCACGAGCCGCGTCCGCCGCGCGAGCGGAAAGAAAAGCCCATGGATCCGGATTCGCCGTTCGCGGTGCTGGCGGCGCTGAAGCTGCGGAAGTAGCGCTTGCAGCGGGTCGATAAATATCTTTGGTTCACGCGCTTCTTCAAAAGCCGGACGCTGGCCGCGACTGTTGTCACCGCCGGGCGAGTGCGGATCAACGGCGAGCGCTGTGAAAAGGCGAGTGCGATCGTGAAGGTGGGCGACGTGCTAACGTTTCCCGCTGGGTCGCTGGTGCGGGTGATCAAGGTCGTGAACGGCGGCGAGCGGCGCGGACCTGCAAGCGAGGCACAGACGCTCTATATCGACATGACACCACCGCCGGAGGCTCGTGCCGCGGAACCTCCCACGCCCGCTCAGCGCGAGCGCGGATCAGGACGGCCAACGAAGAAAGAGCGGCGCGAGACGGATGCTTGGCTCGGCGACGACGAATAGCCTGACCCTTGTTGCCGCAATTGCGAAGTGCTACGCGTTTCGGCCGTTCAACAACCCGCGTTCCTGCGTTTCCCGCCCATGACCTACATCGTCAACGAGAGCTGCATCAAATGTAAGCTGATGGACTGTGTGGAGGTCTGCCCCGTCGATTGTTTCTATGAGGGGGAGAACATGCTGGTCATCCACCCCGACGAATGCATCGACTGCGGGGTGTGCGAGCCAGAGTGCCCTGTGGACGCCATCAAGCCGGATACGGAGCCCGGGATCGAGAAGTGGCTCTCGCTGAACAAAGAGTTCGCGAGCAAATGGCCGAACATTACGGTGAAGGGTGAGCCGCCTGCGGATTCCAAGGACTTCGAAACCGTACCGGACAAGTTCGAAAAGTTCTTCAGCCCGAAGCCCGGCCAAGGCAGTTAATCACTGCGGTTAACGGGTTTTCCCCATTTCACGGTTGCGTGCGACAACTTCCTCCATTTACGGATGCCGTCCGGGTAACCGTCACTTTGGCTGAATCGTGCGGTTTTGTAGCGATTGCTACAGCGGCGAAACAATAGTTAAAGCCCCGCCCTGCCTTTATTTTTCCCAGTTTCCGTGTTACATTCTGGCAACTCGGAACTGACCTTAGAAAAACGGCGGTCGATAAAGAACGTGGGGACGCACACTAGCCTCCGCGAACGGGGTGCGAAGCATTCGCACCGGCCCGTTTTCAAAATAACGGAGTTTCCGAAGCGGCATCGCGTGGAACGGCCAAGCGATGCTGACCTGCTGCGTGTTCGTAAAACGGCGGCAAAGGCCAAGCTGAACGGGAAAGACAGAGCTGCAATGACCATGAAAAAGATGACGAAGGCTGCGCCGGCAAAGGTCGTGAAAGTGCCCCTGAAGGGCCCTGTCAAGGCTGCGGTTAAGCCTGCGCCGAAGGTTGAGGCCAAGGTGGCGCACAAAAAGCCCGAGCTGAAGGCTGTGCCCAAGGTTGAGCTGAAGGTCGCGCCGAAGCCGACAGTTGCCCCGGTCAAGGTCGAGCCGAAGCTGGTTGCCAGCCATGGCAAGCCGGTCGTGGCCGCCCCCGTGGTCGTGGCCGCTAAGGTCGTGCCGCCGAAGCCGAAACGGCCGGATTTCCGTACGAACGACTGGGTCGTCTACCCCGCGCACGGCGTGGGCCGGATCATCCAGGTGGTCGAGCAGGAAGTTGCTGGCACGAAGCTTGAGCTTTTCGTGATCAACTTCGACAAGGACAAGATGACCTTGCGGGTGCCGGTCGCGAAAGCGTCGTCCATCGGTATGCGCCGGCTTTCCTCGCCGGATGTGGTGGCGAACGCCCTGCAGACGCTGAAGGGCCGTGCGCGCATCAAGCGGACGATGTGGAGCCGCCGGGCGCAGGAATACGAAGCCAAGATCAACTCGGGCGATCTGATCTCGATCGCCGAGGTTGTGCGCGACCTGCACCGCGCGAGCGGGCAGCCCGAGCAGTCGTACTCCGAGCGTCAGCTTTACGAGGCTGCACTTGGCCGTATGGCGCGCGAGGTTGCGGCGGTCGAGCGGATCGACGAAGACGCGGCCGTGAAGCGGCTGGAAGTGGCGCTGCAGCGGGCGGCTTAAGCCTCTTATTCTAACGGAAAATTGTTGAGGCTCGGCGGGAACTCCGCCGGGTCTCTTTTCGTTATGGACGGGTAATTCCCATCGCCCGAACGTAATTTGGAATTGATCTAAAGAGGGTTGAACCCCGTAGAACGGATACCCAACTGTGTAAGTAGGAAATTGGAGCGCACTCATGGGTATCTTCGACACCTCCTATGCCGTCAAAGCCAACCGCCAGTTCATCAAGAAGTCGATGAGCGCCGATTTGCTCGACGCCGCGCACGAGCAAAAGCTCGCGCTGGCGTGGCGCGATAAGGGCGATCAAAAGGCGTTGCACGAACTGACGAGCGCGTATTTCCGCCTCGTCGTTGCGGTTGCGGCGCGGTTCAAGAACTACGGCCTGCCGATGGGCGACCTGATCCAGGAAGGCGTCGTGGGCTTGATGCAAGCCGCACAGCGCTTCGAGCCGGAGCGTCAGGTGCGCTTTTCGACCTACGCCACGTGGTGGATTCGCGCGGCGATCCAGGACTACGTTTTGCGCAACTGGTCGATCGTGCGGTTGACGTCGACGGCGACGCAGAAGTCGCTGTTCTTCAACCTGCGCCGGCTGAAGGCAAAGATCGCTGGCAATCCGTCGAAAGATCTTTCGCGGGAAGGCGCGCTCAAGATCGCGAAGGCGTTACGCGTGAACGTGGGCGATGTCGAAGACATGGATGCGCGCCTGACTGGCGGCGACCGTTCGTTGAACGCAGCGCCTGGTGAGCCCGGTGAAGGCGAGTGGCAAGACATGCTCGCCGACGACGCGCCGCGGCCGGACGAGAACGTGATGCTGACGCGCGATGCGGCGACGCGGGCGAAGTGGATCAACCTCGCGCTCGATACACTCACCCCGCGCGAGCAGGTGATCATCCGTGAACGGCAAATGCAGGAAGACACGGTGACACTGGAGTCTCTTGGCGCACGCCTTGGTATCTCGAAGGAGCGCGTGCGGCAGATCGAGGCGAACGCGCTCTCCAAGCTGAAGCGGGCGTTGATCGAGCAAGTCGGCGATCCGGTCGAGGCGGGGCTGATCGCGGCCTAGGCCGCGAACAACGCTTCGACATCGCTCTCGCTCAGAACCAGTTTTGTGCCCAGAGCGCCGTCGAGAATACCGGCGACGAGTTCGCGTTTGCGCGCCTTCAACTCCTCCATTTTCTCTTCGATCGTGCCGATTGCCGTTAGGCGGTGCACGAAGACCGGCTTCGTTTGACCTATCCTGTGGGCGCGGCCGGCGGCTTGGTCTTCGACCGCCGGGTTCCACCAGGGGTCGTAGAGGATGATCGTGTCGGCGGCGGTGAGGTTGAGCCCCTGCCCGCCAGCCTTCAGACTGATCAAGAAGACATCGGTTTGGCCAGATTGGAATTGGCGAACCGGCGTTTCGCGATCGCGGGTGTCGCCCGTCAGCTGCACATAGGGAACGTTCGCAGCGCGCAGTTCTTCCTCTATCAGGGCAAGCATCGATGTGAATTGCGAGAACAGCAGAATGCGGCGCCCTTCTTCGCGCATCGCCGGGATCATCTCCATCAGACGATCTAGCTTGGCAGAGCCCGCTGCAACGCCAGCTTTCTTGCGCGCGGGCGTGTCGAGCTTCACCAGACGGGGATCGCAACACGCTTGGCGCATCTTCAGAAGCGCATCGAGGATCATGATCTGCGAGCGGGCAAGGCCGGTCTTGGCAATCGCGTCGCGCACGCGCTTTTGCATTGCAAGGCGCACAGCCTCGTACAGCGCGCGCTGGCCTTCGTGGAGTTCGACGGCCTCGGCGATGTCGGTCTTCGGCGGTAAATCTTTGAGAACTTGGTCTTTCGTCCGGCGCAGAATAAACGGCTTGACGCGGGCCGCCAGTGCGGCGCGTTTGGCCTCATCGTTCAGTTTCTCGATTGGTGTGCGGTAGCGCCTCTTGAACGCCGTGCGGTCGCCGAGGAATCCGGGCGCGGCAAAGGAGAACAGCGACCATAGTTCGCCCAAATGGTTTTCGAGCGGCGTTCCGGAGAGGCAAAGGCGTTGGCGCGCGTCGAGCTGGCCGGCGAGCTTTGCGGTCAGCGCGTCGGGGTTCTTGATCATCTGCGCTTCGTCGAGGATCGCCGTGTGCCACGGTTGCGCGGTTAACACTTCGTGGTCGCGCGCTAGAAGCGGATACGTCGTGATGACGATGTCTTGCTCGGCGATAGCGTCGAAATTCGCTTTGCGCTCAGCGCCGTGGAGCGCAAGCACGCTGAGGTGCGGGGCGAAGCGTTGCGCTTCCTGGCGCCAGTTCGCGACGAGGCTGGTTGGGCAGACGATGAGGGCCGGCCGGTCCATACGGCCGCTGTCCTTCTCGATCGACAGATGCGCGAGTGTCTGCACCGTTTTGCCCAGACCCATGTCGTCGGCAAGCACGCCGCCGAAGCCGACGTCGCGCAGGAATTGCAACCAATCGACACCGCGTTGCTGATACGGGCGCAGTTTCGCTTTGAATTTGCGCGGAAGTTTGGCTTTGGGCACGCTGCCGACGTCGCGCAACTTGCGGCCAAGCGCGCGTAGCGCCTCGCCGCCCGTCCAGCGCAACCCGGCTTTGGCTGTCGCCTCCTCAAGAGCTGCGAGGTCGGCGGCGTCCATCAACGAGAACCGGACACTTTCGCCGTCGACTGTGCGGCCGCGAAAGAGCGCAGCGAGCGCGTCCAGGATCGGCTGGATCTTGGCCGCGGGCAAAGCGAGCCAGCGGCCGTCCTCCAACTGCACGAACATCGCGTCGTCCTGCGCTGCTACGGAATTGCCTTTGCGGCTGAGAAAATCGAGCAGAACTGGTACGAGATCGAAGTGCACGCCATCGACGCTTGCGCCGAGCGCCAAGTCGAACCAATCGATGCCGGAGCCTTCGGTCAGTTCGGCTTCGATGTCGCCGTCGACTTGCGCGAGCCGGAGCGGGAAGTCTTCGGCGATGTCGATTTTCCAGCCTTCTGCGCGAAGCGCTGGTGCGTCGCGATAGAGGAGATCGGCCCACGCGCCGTCGCCACCCTGCCGATCGAGCACGAAATGAAGCTCGTGGTCATCCGGCGCGTTCCAGCCGAACACCTTGCTCACCGGTTTGATCGAAAGCTGCTGCAACCGTTCGAGCACCCCGGACTCAGCGGTACGATCGCGCGCGACCTCGTAGAGTACGCCCTCGTGGACGGACCTGATCTTCGACTCGCGTGCGTGGGATTCAACACGAACAGGGCCGTACTCGAAGGAGAGTTCGGCAACGCCTGCCGGGACCAGCGCGCCGTCGCGTAGCGCGCGGTGCGTGTTGTCAGCGGGGAGGTGACCGCGAAGCAGCTTCACATGCGGCACGGGTTTGACGCGAAGGGTTTTCGCCTTGGGCAGTGGGGCGGGCGCGGGTATATGTGCGCCGACGGTGCGTTCGATCTCGGCACGAACCTGCCCGGCCATCGCCGCCGGTATTTCTGGCGATGCCAGCAATGCAAGGACCATTGGCGGCGCGAGATCGAGCTCAAGCGGTCCAATCTTGCCCGCTGCAGTATCGACATACCATGGCGGCGTCATGCGCAACGGCACGATGCCTTGCTCGAGGTCGAGGTGCGGGGACTGCGTGCCGTTCGCATTTACGCGCCAGACCACCTTAGCCGGACGCTCCGGCCCTTCGGTCAGAGCCGGGCCGTTTTTGTCCGCCCAGCGAGCTCGGCCAGTCGCCAGAATTCTAGCGAGCGTGTCCGGCCCTTCCTCGTCCGGGACGGTGTAGTCGTAACTCCAGTTGTGGCGTTCCAAGCGCCGTAAAATTCGAAAGTCGGCCGGACGCAAGTACTTCGCAGCTTGATTGCGTATCGTCGTGCTGGGCTCGATGTGCACCACGTTAGGTGCGACAGATCCGTCTTTGCGCAAGCGTACGTGCTGCGGCGAGATCAGCAGGAGCGGCAAGCCTCCCCGGCTTTCGCGATCTGCGTTGAGCACATAGATGGCCAAGTCGTCCTGCTTGAACCGGTCTTCGCCTTCGGTCTTACGCGCCGCGTTCTCCAAAGAGACGAGCCACGCATTTACCTGCGGTGGCAATGACGGCCCGCTTTCTTCGCCGGCGCCATTAGCAGCGTTGGCGCCACGGTCCGGATGCTGAGCGAGCGCAACAAGGAGTGCTGCTGCGACATGCTTGCAGTTGAAGCTCATCGGACAGGTGCACTGACCCTCGAATTCAGCGCGGCCGCTGGGCAACGCGTACACTCGTATCTCTTGGCGGTAGGGCGTGCGCTCTGTGCCGCGCGTGATTGCGGTGATCAACTCGCCTTCGTTCTTCTCAGCACATTGAACGACATTTCCGTTGCGCGAATAGGCTGTTCCTTTCTCGAACGCGTTGCGCGAGACGGCAGCGCGGATGTCGTTGATTGAATAGGACGGCATGCCGGGACTTTACATCAGCGGCTTTGCGGTTGGCCAAGCAACTCAGACTGCGCGGCTTGCGACGGCTGTGGATCAGCGGCGGACATGCAAATTGCGCGTGTACCTTACGGGAGAATTTCAATCTGTTCCGCGTGCGTGAGTTCGATCTCGGGGCCGTTCAGCAACGAGATCCAGCCGCGCACGCGATTGGTTTTGCCGTTCCATGACGCGGGGTCGATTCCCTCTTTCGCAAGGCGTTTCATGTCGCGTGCCGAGATCGTGACCGTGAAGTCGGTGCGGTAGTTGGGACCAAAGTTCAGATACGTGCGTTCGCGGCCGACCTTCACCGAGACGACTTTGCCTTCGACGATTTGGAAAGTGCCGATGTCGGGGCCGAGTTCATCGGCTGTGCGGACGCGGTAGAACGCGTTTGCCCAGATGCCACGCTTCGCGGCGCGCGCTGCGGCTTCGCGCTTCAACAACGTCGCAGTGCAGCGGCGCGTATCGGTGCGTGACGCGACACGGGCGAACCCTTCGCCGATCAGCTGCGCTTGGACCCATGCATCATCGATGAAAACGTACGCCAGAAGATCGCCGTGGCGATCCGTGCCGCGATCGGCGTAACCGAGGCCGATGGTTTTTCGCTCGACCAGTTTCGCGAGGTGCACCCTCGCCTGCTCCGCGAGCGGCTCGCCGGCGCTTGGGACGTCGATGCCTGCAAACCGCACGCGACGTCCGTCGGTCAGTGCAAGCGCGCCAGCGGCGACCGACTGAGCGACCGCGTTCTCGGCGACCTCGACGTCACAGTCGCGCGCCTGCGCGGCACCGAGCGCCAGAAACGCGGCGAAAACCTGCGCCAGAACCGTCGAGAATCCGTGCCGTCTTGATCGCCGCGCTCTCATGGGCGAAGTATGCCACGAAATGACCCCGTAGCTCAGCAGGATAGAGCGGCAGATTCCTAATCTGTAGGTCGGACGTTCGAATCGTCTCGGGGTCACCATTATTTTGCGCGGTAGGCGGCCGTAACGTTGCGCGCGAGTGTCGCGATCGTTGTGCGCAATTCGCGCGGTTCCAGCACTTCCATCTCGGCGCCGAGATAGAGCAGCTGGCGGGCGGCGATTTCGCCGGCTTCGACGGGGATCGTGGCTTTGATCCAGCCTTCCGGTTTGCAGGGGTGATGGCCGGATTCGACGGCCTCAGCCGCGGCGGGGCTAATGTCGTGAAGGAGCCTACGGCCGCGGGGGGACAGCTTGATCGTGGCTCGCTCTTTCATGAGGCGGGCTTCGAACTCCTTCGATGCTTGCACCCAATATTTTGCGAGATCGAAGCGCGGCGGGCGGCGCGACGGCGCGTCGAGGACGCTGAGCGTTTTGATGTTCGAGATGCGGTACATGCGCGGCTTCGCGTCGCTTGCCGCCACGAGGTACCAGGTGCCCGCTTTGAAGACGAGGCCGAGCGGGTCGAGTTCGCGGGTGACGGTGTTCTTCCAGCTTTCGTAGGTGACCTTTATACGGCGGTCGCGCCAGACGGCGGTGCCGAGTGCCGGTAGGTGTGGCGGTTGCTCTGCGCGGCGGTACCAATTCAGCGGGTCGAGGTGGAAGCGTTCCGACACGCGCTGCGCGCTGGCGCCGCTGTCGGCGGGGAGGCTTGCCAGCAGTTTGAGTTGCGCCGCGGCCGCGTCGGCGCCGAGGCCGAGATCGGCTGCTGCGTCGCCCACGCCTGCGAGCAAGAGCGCTTCGGCTTCGGCGGGCGTGAATCCCGTGAGCTTCGTTCGATAACCATCGAGTAACGCGAAGCCGCCGTTGCGGCCGCGCTCGGCGTAGACGGGGACGCCGGCGGCGCTCAGCTGGTCTACGTCGCGGTAGATCGTACGGACGGAGACCTCAAACTCTTGCGCCAACGCCTCCGCGCTCACGCGGCCGCGCATTTGCAAGAGGATCAGGATCGAGAGGAGGCGGCTCGCGCGCATTTGTTTGTCGTACCACAAATACCTGACATTGGATGTCATGAATTGTGGCTTACGACTGGCGGCACAACGCAAGAGGAACGATCATGGATCAGCAGAGACGGACGATTTTGGGCGCGGCTGCCGGTGCGGCGGCGATGTTGGCGGGTGCGGGAACGGCGGGTGGTGCTTCGGCGCCTGCGAAGCCGACGCCTGGTAAGCCCGGGGACTTCAACTTTCTGGCCGGCGAATGGCGCATCAAGAACCGGCGGCTGCCGCCCGGTGCGAAGGACTGGGACCTGTTCGACGGCGAGGCCACGGTTTGGACGATCTTGGGTGGCGTCGGAAGCGTGGAAGAGTTGCGCATCCCGGCGCGCAATTTTAGCGGCATGGGTTTGCGGCTGCTCGATGTGGCGAACGGTGTTTGGTCCGACTTTTGGGTGAACGGGAAGAGCGGCGTGCTGACGACGCCGGGGCAAACCGGCAGCTTCGAGAACGGCGCCGGGATTTTCGGCGCGGACGACGTCGACGACGGCAAGCCGATCAAGGTGCGCGGCATCTGGGATCAGATCACGCCGACATCGTGCCGGTGGTCTCAAGCCGTTTCGCGCGACGGCGGGCGGACATGGGAAGAGAACTGGGTCATGCAGTGGACGCGCGTGAAGTAGCCACCGCTTGATCGGCGTTCATGGTTGGGCGATGGTCCGGCCATGGACGACCTTTTCAATTTGACGGGCAAGATTGCGCTCGTGACCGGCGGGTCGCGGGGGCTCGGGTTGCAGATGGTGCGCGCGTTCGCCGAGCGCGGCGCGGACGTCATCATCGCGAGCCGGAAGATCGAGGCTTGCGAGGCGGCGGCGGCCGAGGTGCGTGCGATGGGGCGTCGCGCGGCTGCGATCTCCGTCAACGCCAGCAAGTGGAGCGAGATGGACCGGCTCGCCGACGCCGCTTACGAGGCGTTTGGGCGGATCGACATTCTGGTCAATAACGCCGGCATGTCGCCTGCGATCCCCTCGCACGAGGTGAGCGAGGAGTGGTTCGACAAGATCGTGTCGTTGAACTTCAAGGGGCCGTTCCGGCTCGCCGCGAACGTGGCCAAGCGCATGGCGGACGGCGACGGCGGGGTCATCATCAATATTTCGTCCACAGGCGCGCTCGTGCCGCTGCCTGCGGTCGTGCCCTATTCCGGCGCGAAGGCGGCGCTGAACGCGATGACGGTGTCGCTTGCGCGCGAATACGGGCCGAAGGTGCGCGTGAACGCGATTTCGGCGGGGCCGTTCCTAACCGACATCTCCAAGGCGTGGAGCGAGGAAGCGCGGCGCACGGCGCACAACTCGGCGAACCGGCCCGGGCGGCCGGAGGAGATCGTGACGACGGCACTATATCTTGCGAGCCCAGCGTCGAGCTTCACGACGGGTGCGATCGTGCGCTGCGACGGCGGGCAGAGCTGACGGCCACAGTGCGTTACAATTCAGCGTCGCCGATTCGCGACAACAACTTGTGAGTCTCTGATGCGCGTCGGTCTTACGTACGATCTTCGGTCGGACTATCTGAAAGAGGGTTACTCGCTCGAGGAGACGGCGGAGTTCGACAAGGAAGACACGATCGCGGGGCTTGCGCGGGCGATTGGTGCGCACGGGCATGATGTCGATCGCATCGGCAATGTGAAGGCGCTGGTCGCGCGGTTGGCCAAAGGCGACCGCTGGGATGTGGTGTTCAACATCGCGGAAGGCATGCGCGGGATCGCGCGCGAGGCGCAGGTGCCTGCGCTGCTCGAAGCCTATGACATCCCCTGCACGTTTGCGGATGCGGGTGTGCTGACGCTTTGTCTGCACAAGGGCTACACGAAGGCGGTGCTGCAGGCGGCCGGCGTTGCGACGGCGCCGTTCGCGGTGGTCGAGCGCGAGGCCGACATCGCGCGGGTCGCCCTGCCCTATCCGTTGTTCGTCAAGCCGGTCGCGGAAGGCACGGGCAAAGGCATCACGCCGCGCTCGATCGTGCGCGATGCCGCCGAGTTGAAACCGGCGGTGCTCGACCTTCTGACGAAGCACGGGCAGCCCGTGTTGGTGGAGCCGTATCTCACCGGCCGCGAGTTCACCGTCGGGCTGTTCGGCTCCGGCGCGTCGGCGCGCACGGTCGCGGCGATGGAGATTCACTTGGGCGAGAAGGCGGAGCCCGGGCTCTATTCGCTCTCGAACAAAGAGAATTACGAAGACCGCGTGACCTACACGATCGCGACCGATGCGCTCGCGCGCGAGGCGGAGCGCGTGGCGCTCGCCGCGTGGGTCGCCCTCGGCTGCCGCGACGCGGGCCGCGCGGACTTGCGCGCGGGCGCGGATGGCCGCGTCTATTTCCTGGAAGTGAACCCGCTCGCCGGCATCAACGAGCAAACGTCGGATTTGCCGATCATGTGGCGGATGCTGGGGCGGAAGTATGAGGATTTGATTGGGGTTATTCTCGATGAGGCGATGACGCGGGTGAAGCGGTAGCTTTTCGGTGGCGCCGCGAGCCCTTGGCTTCGTGCTTGGCCGATGTTTCATGTTTGGATTCTATGATGGCTTACGCCCTTACGCCGGACGAAATTAGAGCCTCACGCGCGTACCTAGTCCACGGCCCGCAACAAGAATTGAATAGCCACGTTGGCGCGTATCTCATTTGGTACTCGGTAGTAGAGGCATTCATTACCATCATGCTGGCAAAACTGTCGGACCAGAATGATATGAATCGGTTCGAGATCATCTCCAGGGGGATGGATGCGCGGGTGAAGGTGGAGCGCATTAGAGCACTCGCAAATCACTACGCTGCTATGGGACCCAATCTGAAGGCTCGCTTTGCTCATTTCGAGGACAAGCACATCAGCCTCCGAAACCTTCTGGCACATACGTGGCCAGTCTTAGGGGACGATAGCCAAACAGTGCGCCTTGGCGTCAGAGGAGAAAGGAAGCTCGTCCTCCCAATAAAGACAACCACCCTCGACACAATCGTCGAGATGATCGTTTGGTTGCATGACTTCCACGCTGATCTAGAGACATCGTTACATGCGCTGCACGCTGGGAAGGAGTTTGAAGTAGACTCTCCAAGGTCCAGTTTGCCGCTGGCACCCCATCGGACCAAACCTACAAAATCACATCCCGCCGCACCGAACAGCCGCGCGCGAAAACGAGCGCGAAAAGTGGCGACTCGCGTTTAAGCTGAGAAGCTACGCCCGCCGCTTGAGCGGCAGAATCACCGGGGCGCCGGCGTGGTCGCCGATGAAGGCGTCAATGCCGAAGGTTTGGCGTAGGGTTTCGCTTGATAGCGTTGTCGTTGGTGGGCCGTCGGCGGTTATGTGGCCTTCGTTGAGTAGCAATACGCGGGTTGCGTGTC
>JBJXEH010000209.1:0-11653 GCA_046153995.1 Micropepsaceae bacterium | reverse complement strand
GATGCTTATCGTGCGACGCAGTTGAGTGAGACGCCGCAGGATTTGGCGGCGCTGCTCCGGCGCGAGGTGGAGTCGACGATTTCGGTCGCTCAAGACGGGGTCGCTTGCAAGCGAACCGGCTTGCTGTCGGTTCGTGCGCCGCGCGGTGAGCTTCGGGTCGAGGTTGCATTCAAGTGCGTGAAGGCATTCGCGGACGTGCCAGGCGAGCTTAAAGTTGGCGCGTTCTTTGGTGTTTCGATCAGTCACTCGCACTACATCCGCGTGACCAGCAAAGAAGGCGTGCGCGAGGGGGTGCTGACGCAGGGCAAGACGACGTTTGCTGTGGGTGGAGACGAAGCTGCGCCCAGTTCGTTCGGTAGTTTCCTGTTTCTCGGGTTTGAGCATGTGCTGTCGGGCATCGATCACATCGCGTTTCTGATTGCGCTTGCGATGTTGGCTGGTGGGGTGTGGCGCATTCTGATTGCGATCACGGGGTTTACAGTCGGGCATTCGCTGACGCTGGGGCTCGTTGCGTTCAACGTGCTCAAGCCCGACACGGCCGCCATCGAAGCGTTGATCGGGTTCACGGTCGCTTGGGCGGCCGGCGATGCGCTCCGGCGCGTGCGTGAGACGCCGCAGTGGTATGGGCTGATCGGGGCGGGTGGCATCGTGTTGCTGCCCGTGCTCGCGTGGCTGTTTGGGTTGCCCGTGCTGGCTTGGAGCGTGTTGCTGGGGGCCGCGGTGTTCGCTGCGGCGATGTCCTATGCGAAAACCGATGCGCCGTATCTGGCGCCCGCGATTGCGACCGTGTTCGGGCTTGCGCATGGGGCGGGGTTTGCGGGGCCGCTGCTCGAGATGGAGATACCGCCTGCGAACCTGATTTGGACGCTGCTCGCATTCAACATCGGCGTCGAGTTTGGGCAGCTGACGGCGCTCGCCGTGTTGGCGGCGTTGTTGTGGGTATCGCGACGGGTGTTCAAAGAGATACCGCCGCTCGCGTTCGATGCGGCCGCGGCGGCGTTGTTTGGGCTGGGTACGTTTTGGTTCGTGTCACGCGCTTTGGCGTGAAACCGCCCGTCCGGTTATGGCTGCAATTACCTTGGAGGTCATTGAAAGCATCGCGCGATGCCGCAATATGGCGTTCAGCAGGAGATCGATCTCATGGCCCTTTCGACGATGGAACGCGCGGATGCGTTCCCCAATCTTCTGAAGAACTGGCGTTCGAAGCGGCGGATGTCGCAGCTCGATCTGGCGCTGGCGTCCGGCGTGTCGCAGCGGCATGTGAGCTTTCTGGAGTCCGGCCGCGCGAAGCCCAGCCGTACGATGATCCTGCAGCTCTCGGAGACGTTGGAGGTGCCGTTGCGCGAGCGGAACGATTGGCTGACCGCGGCAGGCTTCGCGCCGGTGTTTCGCGCGCGCCCGCTCGACGATCCGCAGATGGCGCTGGTGATGAATGCGGTGAAGGTGATGCTGGCGAACGCCGAGCCTTATCCGGCGGTGGCGATCGACCGCGCGTGGAACATCCGTATGGCGAACCGGCCGTTCGAGATGATGGGGGCGATGCTGGGGAACGATCTCTGGGCTCGGATCGGTGGGGCTGAGCGTAATCTAATGCGCTTGTTCTTTCATCCGAACGGCATCAAGCCTTTCGTGAAGAATTGGAGTTTGGTTGGGCCGCTATTGTGGCACCGCGCGCAGCGCGAGGCGGAGGCGTTGGGCGGCCAAGAGATGAAGCTGGTGCTAGCGGAGTTGGCGCAGCATCAGGACGCTGAGACGCTGTGGGCGGCGGAGGACGCGGCGCTGGTTCCCGTGCTGCCGCTCGAGATGGAAAAGGATGGGATGAAGATCTCGCTCTTCACCGTGATCGCGACGTTTGGCACGGCGCAGGACGTGACGGCGGACGAGCTTCGGATCGAGAGTTTGTTCCCGGCCGATGCCGCGACGGAGCAGCTGTTTAGGTCGATGCCGAAGGGTTAGGCGCTCAAGCGTTCCACCGGCGTTGCAACCAAGCGGCCGGCTGGCAGGGTGATCGTCACCGCTGTGCCTTTACCGGATTCGCTTTCGATGTCGAGGCGGCCGCCGTGGAGTTCTACCAGTTCGCGGGCGAGCGGTAGGCCTAGGCCTGCGCCGTGGTGGCCGGTTGTGTCCGTCAGCGCGGCGGCGACCGGCGTCAGCGCCGGCGGCATGCCGATGCCGGTGTCTTCGACGACGATCGTTGGGTTGCCGTTGCCTGAGATTTTGAGGTGCATCGTCACGCGGCCGCCGGCGGGGGTGAACTTCACCGCGTTCGAGAGCAGGTTGGCTACGGCGTGTTTCAGCTTTGGCGCGTCGCAACGGACGACGAGCGGGGCGTCCATGCCGTCACGGCCTAGCGTCACTTGCGCGTTGAAGGCGGCGGGTTGCGCGTCGGCGCTGGCCTCAGTGATGAGCTTCGTCAGGTCGACCGCGGTTTCGTTCAGCGTTACGTGGCCCGCTTCGACTTCGGAGAGGTCGAAGAGGTCGTTGATCACGGACATCAACGAGGCGCCGGTGCGGGCGATTTCCTTGGCGTAGGTCGAGCGGGTTTCGCCGGTTGCCGCTTCCAGCGCTTCGCGGTTGATGAGGTCGGAGAGGCGCACGATCGTGGAGAGCTGCTCGCTGAGCGCTTGGCTCAGGCTCGCGATATGTTCGGACTTCGCTTTCAAGGCGGCTTCGGCGGTTTCTTTGGCGCGGCTCAGGTCGCGCTCGCGGGCCCAGAGTTTGTCGCGCACGATCTTCATCTGGCGCAGCACCTCGAACGCGCGCGCCATCGGGGCGAAGGCGTCGGTGGGTTTCGGCTTCGGACCCTTATAGAGCGCGTTGCCGCGAGCGAGCGCGTCCATGGCGTTGCCGAGGTCGACCAGCGGCGTCGTCCAATGCCAGGCGAGCGCGAAGGCTGCGAGCACGGCGATGCCCGCCACTATCAGGAACGTGTTCGTGAGGCTGGCCGTGGTTGCCAAGATTGCGGCGGCGGGCGTCACGCCAATGGCGGTTAGCCCCAAGTCTTGCGGCAGCGCCTTCTTCTTCATAACGATGCCGGCCACGAAATAGCTGTCGCCGCGCCAGGTCATCTCGTTGCCGGTGCGGTTGCTTTGCAGCGCGTCGAGCAGCGTCACGTCGGTGCGGGACGCGAACACGATGTGGCCGTCGCGTTTCGTCAGGATGAGTGCGTTGCCGTTTTTGCTGAAGGTCGTGGGTGTGACGACCGCTTTCAGGATGGCGTTGAGGTTCAGCACCCCGGTCAGTGTGCCGATCACGGACCCACCGTCATGGCGGGCGATCAGCGGCACTGTGAAGGAGAGCGTTTCCTTCGTTTCGCCGGCGCGGGCAGCCAGCGGGCTTTGGTAGATGCGGCCTGAGGCTGCGGTGCGGAAGCCTTCGTCGGCTGCGATGTTGCCGCGTGCCTCGGCCGACGAGGCGACGATGTTGCCTTGGCCGTCGGTCGCGACGATGTTTGCGAAGTCGGGATACTGCGCGGCGAAGCTGCTCAGCGTGCGGGCGAGTTCGCCGCCTTCGCCGCCGATCAGCACGTCCTGCATGACGGAGAGTTTGCTCCACGCGGTGAGGTGGCGCAGGTTTAGACCCGCGCGGTCTTCGACGGCCGCGGCCGCCGCTTCGGTTGCGGTTGCGATCTCGTGTGTGCCGGCGTCGCGCATCGTTTGCTGCGCGCCGAACCAGATGGCACCGAAGCCCAGCGCGAGCGGGGCGCCGATGCAGATCGCGAGCGCGGTGTTGATCTTACCTCTTAGCCACATAGGCGGGCTCCTTCGGCATAGCAGCGCCGCGGCGCGGGGACGCGCTCGACGGCAATGATGGTCCAGTCGCCTACCGGGCGGTGGGCGATGCGATAACGGAGTTCGCCACCAACGACTTCGCCGTGACCTTTGGGGGCGGCTTTGCGGATGGCGGCTAGCGTCAGCTTCGCGACGATGGCGGTGCCGCCGGTGGCGCCGCGGCTGTCGGCGAGGATGACGCCGGTCGGGTCGGTCAGCACGATGAATCGGTCGCCGCCCAGACCGTAGCTGAGGGCGCTGTGGTAGCTGGACATGTCTTGGCGAGCGTCGATCACGAATTCGCTTTGTTCGCGAAGGACGACGGGGGCGACGACGTGGAGCTTCAGGCCGTCTTGGCGTGTCGTTGCGCGGCGCGGCGCGGCGGCGAGTCCTGCGAACAGCAGCGGGTCGGCCGCGGGGTCAAGGCTTGCGACTGTGCGGTCGTAGTTGCCGGTGCGGGCGAGGAACGTGCCTGCGCGGTCGGCAACGGAGACTTCGCGGATGCCATAGCGGCCGATCAGCGTGGCCAGCAGCGCTTTGATGCGGGGCTGCAGGCGGGCCGCTTCGCCGAGCGAGGCGGTGTTGAGGTAGGCTTGGAACAGACGGTCGCCGGCGGCCAGTGCCACTTGGCGCTCAGTGCGGTGTTTCAACAGTTCGACGGCAGCGGCTTTTTCTGTGGCGAGCGCGTCGACGGCGGCAAACGGCGCGTCCGCGCGCGCGCTCAGCGTCAGCGCGAGCGTTGCCGCCGCAAGTAGACTTAGAACCCCACGCATTCGAGTGCGCCCGTTACTTTTTGTTAGTGCGGGTTAGCAGCGTGTGAACACGCGCTTCCCGTCGTTTGTTCGATTTCGAGACTACGCACGTGTGGTCAAGAAATGCTGAAAGGGCGGGGGTGTTGGTGAAGAAATATGGACACTGTGACGCGTCAACCTGTCCCCAAATTCAGACGGGAGGCTCTGAGCCTGGGAGCGCCGGCTTCCAGCCGGCTCTTACTGACGCTCAAGCACCACAAGAGCCGGCTGGAAGCCGGCGCTCTCAGGCTTAGTGGCTCCTTGCTTAGATTGTGCGCGCATCCGCCCGGATACGTTCGACCATGGAGAAGAGGCCGTTGGAGCGTTGTTGGCTTAGGTGGGTGTCTAGGCCTAGTTGGCTGAGGGTGGCTTTGGCGTCGATCGCCAGAATCTCTTCCGGGGATTTGTTGTTGTAGAGAGCGAGCAGGATTGCGATCAGGCCTCGGACGATGTGGGCGTCGCTGTCGCCCATGAAGGTGAGCTTGCCGTTGTCGCGGGTGGCGACCAGCCAGACTTGGCTGGCGCAGCCGCGGACTTTCGCCGCGTCGGCGCGTGCGCCTTCCGGCAGCGGGGCCATTTTGCGGCCGAGCTCGATGATGTAGCGGTAACGCTCGTCCCACTCGTCGATGACGGCAAAGTCGTCGAGGATGGATTGGATGGACATGGCACTGATGTAGCGCTTCCCCCCTTGAGGGGGAAGGCCGCCGTCAATTCGCGTCGACCAGTTTGCGGAACGCAGCCGCGTCCAGGCGGTAGTGCAGCAGGTCGTCCTGGTGCACGAAGCCGATGCGGTCGAGCGAGATGCGCGACGAGTTCGCGTGCACCATGTTCAGCTGCAGGCCGGTGCAGTCGCGCGCGCGGGCCGTGCGGGCGACTTCTTGGACCAGGCGGAAGCCGACGCCGGTGCCGCGAACGGGTTCGTCCACGAAAAGGTCGGTGATCTGGAGCGCCGCGGTGCCGTCCCAGATCGTGTAGTGGGTTTGGAACATGGCGAGGCCCACGGGCTTGCCATGATCCTCCGCGATGATCGCTTCGAACTGCGGCGCCGGGCCGAAGCCCGCGCGGCGCAGCTCAGCCGCGCTCACATGCACGCGATCGCCCACGCCTTGGTGTTCGGCGAGCGCTTCGATCATGAGAAGCATCGCGTCGCAATCTTCGGCGCGGGCTTTGCGGAGGGTGATGTTCGTATTCGTGGCGGGAAAAACTACGTGAGCGGCTGCTGCCGGCATTTTGTTTTCAACTCCGAACGCGAGGTACTGTTCTTGGCGTGGGCCCGTCAGCACGAACGAGGAGGGGTGCTTCAGGCGGCCGGAGTTATAGGTATGCCTTCCCGTCGAGTCACTCAACGCGCGCTTGAATTTTTTGCGAACGTGGTTTCGCCGATTCCGCATCTGCGAGCGGTTTCTTTGGCTCACTGGCCAATTGGGCAGCCATGCCGTTGGCGGCGTCTGCTGCAGCTGCGAGAGAGGTGTTCACCAAGCTGACGCCAGCCTCGCACAACTGCGGGTTGGTTTCACAAGTGGCCATGATTTCGCGCGCAGACGACGATGCGGAAGACCACACGACGTTTGCGGCCTTGGCCAGTTCGTTCGCGACATCGGCTGTGCGGATCTCGGCCGTCTCATCGCCGCCGCCAAGGCGCGCCTCCGGCGGCAACGCGACCAGCGCGAGGCTCAAGAAGAACACGGTGCGGAAAATGAAACCCACTGGGCCTACTCCAAACTTCGAGGCGGAGAGTGGGCTCAAGGCCGTTCGAAAGTGCTCTAAAACAACGGATAAATTGAAGGAAATGACGGTGGAATCAGCGTGAACGGTTGTTAGCGTCAACGCGCGTTCACGGTGAGGGGCGGGGTTTGATTCAAGAGCGTGGATAATTTTAGGCGCTGTCCCTCATCCGTCACGGCGCTACGCGCCGCGCCACCTTCTCCCGCCCTTCGGCGGGAGAAGGTAATGAGTTTGGGTTTATTGCCCTTCTCTCCCGTTGGCTAACGGGAGAAGGTGGCTCCAACACGCCCCGCTCTTTAACGCCTCGTTAACCTCCATAAACGAAGTCTTACCCTTCAGTTCTGGGGGTCGAGTCGCGTTATGGCTTCGCCGTATGATTTTCGCCGGTTTTGGGCGGACTTTTTGTTGGATGCGTTTGACGGCGTGCTGGGGTCGGAGCCTGAGGGCGAGGCCGGCCGCAAGCAGTCGTTCGTATCCGCGAACTTGCTGGCAGGCGCGATGGGTGTTGCGCTTTGGCCGCTGCACTTCGCATTCGTCGGGCCCGTGGACGGCGCGACTGCGTTTGCGTTTCTATTCCTATGGGCGCCTCTCGCCATCGCGCTTGCCGTTCGAAGCGAGACGCTGAGTCTCGCTCAAGGGCAGATGGCGTCGGCGTTGGCGCTGGGCGGGTTCGTGTCGCTGGCTGCGGTCTATACCGGCGGGTTGGCGTCGCCGTTGCTGCCGTGGCTCCTCATCGTGCCGGTTGAGGCCGCGATCGCGGGCAAGCGTTCCGCCGTCACGATCGCGTCGTGCGTCGCGGGCTTGGGCTTCTTCACCGCCGCGATGCTGTCGATGCTCGGATGGCTGCCGGTGTCGCGGATCGATCCGGCTTTCACAGGGTTTGCTTACGGCGTTTCGGTGTTTGCGGCGATTATCGTCGGCATGTTCGCGATGCGCACGTTGCAGCGGCGGAACGAGGATGAGATCGCGCGGGTTCGGGCGAGCGCGGCTTGGCACCGGGCGTTGACGGACAACGCGGCCGATATGATTACGCGCCATGGTGCGAACGGCGCTGTGCTTTACGCGTCGCCGGCGGTCGAGGAGATACTGGGTCTGCGTGCGCGGGAGCTTGAGGGGATGAGCCCCGCGATGTTCGTGCACATTCAGGACCTGAAAACCGTGGAGCAGGCGATCGCTTCTGCTGCGCACGGCGCGCAGGAAGCTGTCGCGTTCCGCGTGCGCCGGCGCGACGGCACGTATCTGCCGGTCGAGATGCGGGTGCAGGGCGGCAACGGCGAGGCGATTGCGGTCACGCGCGACATGTCGAATGCGAAGGCCGAGATACTCGAGCTCGCGCAGGCACTGGACAAGGCGGAAGAGGTGAGCCGGGCGAAGTCGCGGTTCCTCGCCTCCGTCACGCACGAACTGCGCACGCCTTTGAACGCCATCATCGGCTTTTCCGACGTGATGCGGCACGAGCTGATGGGGCCGATCGGCACGCCGAAATACCGCGAGTATGCCGAACTGATCCGCAATTCGGGCTCGCATCTCGTCGATCTGATTTCGGACTTGCTCGATATGTCGAAGGTCGAGGCGGGCAAGTTTACGATCGAGCGCAAGCTTGTCGAATTGAAACCGGTGGCCGACGAATGCCTGGCGATGGTGAAAGTGGCGGCCGATGAGGCGGGGGTCGAGCTTGTGTGCGACGTGGCACCGGCTTTAAGCCTCATGGCCGACCGCCGGGCGTTGAAGCAATGCCTGATCAACCTGTTGTCGAACGCGATCAAGTTCACGCTGACCGAAGGCCGCGTGACGTTGAAGGCGCGCAAGGTGGGCACCGACATGATGCTGTCGGTCAGCGATACCGGCGTCGGCATTCCGGAGAAAGACCTCGTGCGCATCGGCAAGCCGTTCGAGCAAGCCGAAGGCGAGATGCAGCGCACGCATAAGGGCACGGGCCTCGGCCTGTCGCTGGTGAAGGCGCTGGCGGAGTTGCACGGCGGGGGCATGGCGATCGAAAGCGCGCTCGGCGACGGGACGACGGTGACGCTGCGCCTGCCGCTGGCCGCGCGCGACGACGTGCCGGGGGAACCGGCGGCGGTTGTCTTCCCGGAGAAGTTCCGCGCACGGGCGTGAAGCGTCTACAAGTTTGAGGGAGAATAGGGACCGGAAGGGGGGCTTTCCGGTCCCTGTTTTTTTGGGTGTAAGGCGCGGTGTTTGGAGTGAGGCTCTGACCCTGGGAGCGCCGGCATCCTTGCCGGCACTTCTTGCTGACGCTCAACCAAGAGCCGGCAAGGATGCCGGCGCTCCCAGGGCTTTGGCCTCACTACTTATATTTTCATATCTCCGGCTACACAAGAACGAATAAAGAACAAGTCTTGACTCACACATATTTCTGACTTATAAGTGGACTCTGATCGGGGCACTTCGGGCGAGACGGTTTTCGTTTCCAATGGAGGAGTCCGCCGATGGTTCAGAACCCCCGGAAATCTGCTGAAAACCTGGTGTCTCGCGCATGAAGCGGGTGGATTTTGCGCGCATCAACCGGGCGGCGCTGGCGCAGTTGCCGGCGATCCTGCCGCGCTGGCTGCCGGCCGGGCGGCGGCGGTTTCGCGAGTATGTCGCGTTGAACCCGAAGCGGCATGACCAGGCCTTGGGCTCGTTCTCGATCAACCTCAAGACCGGGCGCTGGGCCGACTTTGCGACCGGCGACAAGGGCGGCGATCCGATCGCGCTTGCCGCTTTTCTCTTCGACCTCGAGCAACGGCAGGCTGCGCTGAAAGTGGCCGCGATGCTCGGGCTCGATCCTTTCGAACGCTAAGACCACACGGAGAAGCTTATGCAGGACGATCCCTTCGCGCCGCTCGACGGCACGCGTGCCGCTACACCGTCGCCGGAACCTGAAGGCGGGCAGTATCTCGCCCCGCTGCCGAAAGGCATGCGCAGCGTATCGACGACCCACCCGCAGCTGGGCGATGCGAAGCACATTTACAGCTACACGAATTCCGAAGGCTTCGTGATGTTCCACGTGATCCGCTTCGAGGATCCAAAGGAGCGCAAGACCTATCGCCCGGCGAGCGTGTGGATGGGGGCGGGCGGCAAGCCCGAATGGCGGTGGCTTGCGCCGCCGGGGCCGCGGCCGTTGTTCAATCTCTATGAGCTTGCCAAACGTCCCCGTGCGCAGGTGTTGCTGGTCGAGGGCGAGAAGGCGGCGATCGCTGCGCGGCGGTTCATGCAGGCGTGGGTGGTCGTCACCTCGTTCGGCGGCGCGAAGGGTGCGGGGCGGGCCGAGTGGTTTCACATGCGCAATCGCAAGGTTACCATTTGGCCGGATGCGGATGAGGCGGGGGCGGCTTACGCGCGCGAGGCGGCGGAGCATATCTACCGCGCGGGCGCGGCGAGCGTGCGGGTGGTGAAGCTCGACCGGCGGTTTAAGGACGGCTGGGACTTGGGCGATTGGGGGGACATGACGATGACGCAACCTGTGACGGACGTGCGCGTGCTTCATCGCATGGTCGACGAGGCTCCGTTGGTGGAGGGGGGCTCTGACCCTGGGAGCGCCGGCCTCCGGCCGGCTCTTGCTGACGCTCCACCAAGAGCCGGCAAGGATGCCGGCGCTCCCAGGGTTAGCGCCCCTACTGAAAGTCTTGCGCCTTGTGACATCGACGGTATCTCCGGCGCGGCGTTGCAGGACAAAGTCTTTGCGCCGATCAAGTGGATTGCGCCGGACTACATCGTCGAGGGGTTGACCATGATTGCGGGTAAGCCGAAGCTTGGGAAATCTTGGCTGGCGTTGAACTTGGCGTTCGCGGTGGCGGCGGGCGGGCGAGCGTTTTCGTCCGCCGGCTGCGAGCAAGGCGACGTGCTGGCGCTGGCGCTTGAGGACAACCAGCGCCGGTTGAAATCGCGGCTGCAGCAGATGGCCGGCGACGCGAAATGGCCCGCGCGGTTGCACTTCCACACCGATTGGCCGCGGCTCGACGAGGGTGGCCTGTCGAAAATCGAAGCGTGGATTGCGAGCGTGCCGAACCCGAAGCTCATCGTCGTCGATGTGTGGGCGAAGGTGCGGGGCCGCGCGGACGGGAAGAAATCCATGTACGCCGACGATTTCGAGTCGCTGGCCGTGCTGCAGCGCGTGGCGTCGCAGCGCCGCCTCGGCATCGTGGTGATGCATCATGCTTCCAAGCGCGATAACCCGGACGACCCGTTCGATCTGGTCTCGGGCACGACGGGCCTGACGGGTGCCGCCGACAGTGTGCTGATCCTGCGCAAAGAGGCGGGCCAAGCCGACGCCGTGCTCTACGGCCGCGGCCGCGACCTGCCGGTGTTCGAGAAGGCGCTGCGGTTCGACGGCACACGCGGGTTATGGGCGGTGCTGGGGGACGCGGAGGCGTACAGGGCGACGACGTTGGAGGGGCGGATATTGAAGGAGCTTGAGAGAGCCGAGGCGCCGTTGCGCGCACGCGACGTGGTTGATTTGTTAGGCGATGCCAAGGTCAACAGCGTCAAGGTCGCGCTCAGCCGGATGGCGCGGCAGGGCAAGGTTTCGGCATCTGGCGATGGCTATGCCGCACGACAAGGGTGCTAACCCGCTAACTTGCTAACTCCCCACACCACTATAAGTGGTGATGTATGTGTGTGTGGTGGTAGTTTGGTGGAGTGCAGTTAGCAAGTTAGCAGGTTAGCACGCTGTACCGGCCGGGCGGAGGCTCTACGACCTCCGTTTCCATGCACTTGAGAAGCGCCAGTCTTCTGGTTGGCCGCAGAGGCCGGCTTTGACTGGGTTTTCTTCGGTGTAGGCGATGGCGTTCGCGTAGTGGGCTTGGTCGCGGATGGCGCGGTCGAAGTACTCGCGCGCCCAGAAGGCGCCGGTACGCCCAAGCAGCGCGTTAGCTTTGGTGGCGGTGAAGGATTTCCAGCTGTGGGCGATGTCCGCCAGCGTCCATTCCCCGAGTGGCGTCGCGACTGCATGAATGTGGTTCGGCATCACGACCCACGCGTGGAGACGGTAGCGCTCGGCGTCGAAATGGAGGAAGGCGTTTTCAATAGTTTCGGCGACGCGTGCGTCTTTGAGCCAAGCTTGACAGTGGCCAGTATCGAGCGCGGCCTCGATGCGTTTGCGCCGTTCGGCAGCCGCTTCGCTTTCGGGGAGGTGTTGTAGTTCCTCGTGCCATTGTTCGAGGAGGCTCGCTGGAAGACTGTTGGCGAGGCGGAAGCCAATCATCTGTGGCACTTCGCCGGCGTCCCAGTGTGGAAGGTAGCCGCGCGAGCGCCAGGGCATGTGGGTCTCCTGTCTTTGACGCACGCTAGCATAGGTGTGGAGGCTCTAACCCTGGGAGCGCCGGCATCCTTGCCGGCTCTTGCGGTGCTTGAGCGACAGTAAGAGCC
>JBJXEH010000208.1:0-7576 GCA_046153995.1 Micropepsaceae bacterium | reverse complement strand
ATCGTCAGCTGCAGCTCCGCCACGCGGTTGCCGACGCAGCGGTGGATGCCGAAGCCGAACGAGACGTGGTGGCGGGCGCGGTCGCGGTCGATGATGTAGTCGTTCGGCCGGTCGATCACTTCGTCGTCGCGGTTGCCGGAGACGTACCACATGACGACCTTGTCGCCTTCGCGGATTTTCTTGCCCTCGAACTCATAGTCCTTGAGCGCGGTGCGGCGCATGTGGGCGAGCGGCGTCTGCCAGCGGATCGTTTCCGACACCATGTTTGGGATGAGGTCCGGGTTCGCGCGCAGCTTCGCGTATTGGTCGGGGTTGCGATTGAGCGCAAGCACGGAGCCCGAGATCGTGTTGCGCGTCGTGTCGTTGCCGCCGACCGTCAGCAGCACGACGTTGCCGAAATATTCGCGCGGCGCCATGTTCCGCGTTTCCGGGTGGTGCGCCAGCATCGAGATCATGTCGGGCGCGGGTGGCGCGTTGACCTTCTCGTTCCATAGCCCCACGAAATAGGCGTTGTACTCGTCGAAGACCTTCAGCTTCTCCTCGAACGTTTCGATCAGGCCGCCCTTCATCGGCACGGCGGTCACCACGTCGGACCAATCCGTGATCTGGCGGCGGTCCTTCTGCGGCGCGCCGAACAGTGTCGCCAGCGTCATCGCGGTGAGTTCTTTCGAGACGAGGTCGACCCAATCGAATTCCTTGCCGATGGGAAGCGCATCCAAGATGGCCGCCGCGCGTTCGCGAATCTCCGGTGCCATCGCGGAAAGTTGCGCCGGGGCGACCGCGGGGCTGACCGCCTTGCGCTGCACGTCGTGGCGCGGCGGGTCCATCGCAATGAACATCGGCAGCGGTTCGAAGTTCGTCGTGCCGCCCGCGATCGTGATGCCGCCGCGCGTGTAGTCGGACGAGAAAACCTGATGGTTCGAGTCGATCGCCACGATGTCGTTGAACTTCGTGATCGACCAATAGGCGCCGTATTCGCTCTCCGGCGTGAAGTGTACCGGGTCCTCGCGGCGCAGGCGTTCGAAGTACGGCCACATCGCGTCCGCCTGAAACAGCGCGGGCTGGGCTGGGTTCAGTTGCTCGAGCGGCAGGGCGTAAGCTTCCTCGCGCGCGGCGCGGATGTCGATGGCGTGGGCGTTCATGGGCGGCCTCCGGTATCGAATAGCGGTTCGGTCTAGGAGACACCCGCGCGGCGTTTTGGGCAACAGGGAATTGGGGTCGCGCGTCTCATGATGACGCAGCGTTTTCGTGGGGTTTGCCCCACGGCCAGTGCGCCCAGGCGACGCCGATCAGGCAGGCGATGAGCAGCACGCTGTATTCGACGCCGTTGCGGCCGAGGCCGACGACGAACCAGCCCGCCGGTGCGTGCACGAGCACCAGGCCGACGCTCAGTATGAAGATGTGGCCGAGGCAGGCCGGCGTCACGAACCTTCCCGCGACGATGAAGAGAGGCGCAATGAGTTCGTAGATCGTTACCGCCCACGCTTGCTCGCGGCCGAACGGGAAGCCGATGGAGTCAAGCCAACCGCCGAACGGTTCCACGCCGCCGTACCAGAAGCGCGCCGCGCCGTGGATCCAGATCAAGACGGCGACGGCGATGCGCACGGCGTCGAGAGCGGCGGCTGCGCGGGCGGTGTCGGTCGGCATGGTGTTTCCCCTGAAAGTAGGCGCAGTGGACTTCGTTTGCGGGTACCTGGGCAACTGAAGGATTCGTGAGCAAAGCCGGGTGGCCTTCGCGGGATGGGGCGTGCGACACTACGAATTCCGTCGCGTTTTCTTGGAGGATTTGCGGTGATGGCGCGTGTTGAGATGATTGGCTTGGTAATGGCTGCCGCCTTTGTTGCGGGTGCAGCGCAGGTCCGGGCCGAAGGTGTCGATGCCTGGGGTGCGACGGCCATGCTGGAGGGGCATTGGCGCGAGGTGAAGGGCACCGCGGTCGTCGAGGAAGTCTGGTTGAACAACAAGGGTAACGTGATCGCCGGCGTCAGCCGTACAGTCGACGGTCTTTCGAACGCGTTCGAGTTCATGCGGATCGAGAATCGCAAGGAAGGCATCATCTTCATCGCGCAGCCCGGCGGGGAAAAGGCGACGCCGTTCCTGCTCCTCTCGCACGATGCGAAGACGTTGGTGTTTTCCAATCCCGCGCACGACTGGCCGGGGCGGATCGAATACCGGCGTACGGGTCCCGACACGTTGGAGGCGACGGTGACGGCGTTCGACGGCAAGGGCAAGAAAATCGCGTTCAAGTACACGCGCGTGCGTTAGACGGCGTTTTGTTGTTCTGATAGCGTCGCGGAATATACAGGGACACAACATGTTGCATATGAGCACGAGCACGCGCTTTCTGCTCGCCGCCGTTGCCCTCGCAGCTCTCGCCGCGTGCGGCGAAAGTGTACCGGCGCAAGTAGCCAAGCCGTGGAAGAAGGAGTCCGAGTGCGGCTGGTGGCTCTCGGGCGCCGACGGCAAGAGCCTGCGCGCGTCGATCTCGCAGGGTTCCGACGGACTGATCTTGACCCTCGCCGACCCGGTCTTTCGCAGTTGGTCCGAAACGGATCGACCGCTGGTCGAGCTTCGTTTCGACAAGCAAGCCGGGCGGCGCGCTATCGTGGAGGGGTGGGTGAGCCTAGGTGACGATGCGGCGTCGATGTTCGGCCTCTATCTCGACGGCGCGGCGCGCAAGGCGATGGATCGGGCGACGATGCTGGAGCTGTCGCGCGACGGGAAGTTGGTCCTCACGATGCCGCTTGCGGGCACGCCTGCCCAAGCCGAACTCGACGCGTGCGTGCCCCCGCCGTCGAGCGAGGAATCGGATTCGGAGTAGCGGGCTAAGCGCTTGTACTTGCTCACATCGGAAACTGTGGCGTGACTGGCGTGAAGCAGAGCGGTCTCAAAAAACGCTGTGCGTGCCGCGCTCGACCGAGGCTTCACCGGCGACGACGCGGGCGTAGTGGTCGAACAGCGTGTCTTGACCGGTCGAGGGCGTCGCGTCGGCGTCATAGCGGCCCGTTTCCGGGTCCCAGACCAACATGGATTCGGTCGCGTAGTACCTTCCGATGCGGGCGAGTTCGGCTATTGCTTTCAATGGCGGGATGAGTGCGCCGAGGCCTGAGAGCGTCCACACGATCGCGTCGAGCAGCGCTACCGGCACGTGCCTGAATCGCGGTTCGCGGCCCGTGAGTGCGAACAGGCGTCGGCCTTGCTCCACCGGCGTGATTGCGGGTCCCGGGCCGCCGATGGGCAAGATGCGGTTGCGGCGTGTGGGATCGTGCAGGCACTGGGCGAGATAGCGGCCGAGATCGGCATCGCTGATCGGCTTGCAGGCTGTCTGCCGCCCGTCGCCGAACACGAGGTATGGCTTGCCCTGTCGCACGCGCTCGATTTGACCGGACAAGGATTTGTAGAACGCCGTCGGCCGGACGATTGAATAGTCGAGGCCCGAGGCGATGAGTTCCTGCTCGAAGGCGAGCTTTGCCTTTTGGAACGCGAGGCGCGGCTTCTGAACGCAAATCGCCGAGAGTAGAACGAAATGCGTGACGCCCGCTGCCTTCGCCGCCTTCAAGGTGTCGGAGTGGGCCTGGTAGTCGACCGCCCACGCGTCCTTCGGCGCGCCCGTTCGCGATGCCATGCACGAGACCACGGTGTTGAACGGTTCACCGCGAAAGCCGTCGTTCGCGAGCGAGCGCGGGTCCGTCGCGTTGCCGAAGCGGACTTGCGCGCCGTCGAACATCGGTTGGTTGCGCTCGGGTCCAGGGCGGACGAAACAGACGACGTCATTACCTTGAGTGATAAGCGCGCGCACTGTCGCTTTGCCGATCGCGCCCGTCGCGCCCAAGACAAAAACGCGTCTGGTGTTCGCTGGCGCTGTGAGGTCCCTGGGCTGCGCTTGGTCGGTCATGCAAGAAAGATTTAACACGAAGGTAGGCAAGGTTCACGAAGGGGCACGAAGAGATTTTCTTGCGTTGAGAGCCTGTGGCCAGCCTCAGTGGTTGAATTGGCGCTTCGCGCACGGGAAAATGGCGCGAAGCGCCATCCGGCAATGGTGTGTAGCCCCAAGCGGTGCGAAGACTCTGGTTTCTTCGAGCCCCTTCGTGAACCTTGCCTACCTTCGTGTTTAACTCTTTCTGACTTGCCGCCGCACTAGTGTCGGCCGCAAGCGCCTCGCTACATCACCGGCGCCATCGTGCCGTAGTAGGGACGCGAGCTGGCGAGGCGGTGTTCCCAGTTTTTGGCGTAGGCGGCGGCCACGTCCGGGTAGCCTTTGATCAGTAGCACGTTCTCGGCGTTTTTCTTTTGCGCGGCTTCGGTGAAGTTGAAGGAGCCGGTGATCACGGCGTCGCGGTCGATGATCATGACCTTGTTGTGCGCGGAGGCGACGCCGGTATCGACGTGCGGCAGGATGCGCTCGGCGATCAGGCGGGAGCCCGCGCGGTCGTATTGGCGCTCGTCGCCTTTGTCCAGAATCACGCGCACCTTCACGCCGCGCTTGTGCGCGCGGCCCAACGCTTTGACGAGCGGCTTGGCTTGGAAGCTGTAGGCTTGCACCAAAACCTCCGACTGCGCGCGGTCGATCTCGGCCACGATCAGGCCCATGCAGTTCTCACCCGGCGTGAAGCAGGTTTTGAGTTCGGGCTTCGAGGCGACCCGAACCACCGGCGCCGGCGTGCCCGCGGCGTCGCTCGCCTGTGCTTCCTCAGTTGCGCCTGCAACGCCGGTCCGGTCCGGTGCGTTTTGCGCCATCTTGGGCATGAGCTTGCCGAAATCGACGAGACCCGTGCCGACCGCCACACCGATGGCGACAACCGCGACGCCGGCCAAAGCCTTCCAGCGATGAGCCGCGAGCAACGCCAACGGGGCTTGTGCCATCGCAAAAACGTTTGAAATCGCGGACGGGGCGTCGTCGTCCTCGTGCTCGATCTCGACCGCCTGATTGCGTTTGTGCGCTTTGCTCATCATGCCCTCCCAACGAATCAATCGTGAGGAGAGAGGATGCGCCGATCGCGCGCGGAAGTCGTTACCGTGCGCCGCGTGCGGCTATTTTGGGGTGGCGGAACCCCTTGGATTTTCAAGGCGGGGCGTTGACTTTTTGCCCAAGTTGTATTATTATCATTGATATTAGCGTAAGCGTTCGTGGACTCTGATTTTGGGCGTTACGGGCCGGGTGCACGAGCCGTTACAAGTAACGGCCATGTAGCACCGATGTAACGTCAAAAACGGCGCAAATCCGCCAATGTAACGGCGTAACGGCAGAATTTCGCATGTTTTGCTGCAAGAGCGGCGGTTTTCGATTTGTAGGGACAGTTTGATGACCCTTTGGCCTCGACAAGTTTCCGGGGTGTTAATTGGGCGGCCTTTGCGATCCCAGGATTCTCACGGTTTGCCCGGCGTTAACGCGCATCGTGCACAATGTCCCCGAAAAGCCGCCATAGGGCGTTTTGAGGGACAAGAACCATGACGCAGCCGCTCCGCATCGACGAGCTGGACCAGAATTTGCGCGCGAAGGGGGCCATCGAGGCCGAACACGCGCTCACGCTTCGCCGCATGATCTATTCGAAGGGATCGGTCACGAAGCACGATGCCGACGTGCTGTTCAAGCTGGACACGGCTTGCGCGAAGAAACATCCGGCGTTCGCGGCGCTCTATGTGGAGGCGTTGACCGACTATTTCGTTTGGCAGGTGGAGCCGAAGGGCTACGTCACGGACGAGCAGGCTGCCTATCTGATCAAGAACGTTGCGGGCGACGGTCACGTTTCGGCGAAGACTGAGCTCGAACTCGTGCTCAACGTCGTGCATTGGGCGCGCCAGGTTCCGGGCGATCTGACGGCGCTGGTGATCGAAGCGGTACGCCAGAGCGTGATGCTCTCGCGTGAGACCGCGTTCGGTGCGAACCGGCCGCAAGTTGCGATCGGCGCGGGCGACGTCGCCATTCTCTCGAAGGCCGTACATGCGCCAGCCGGCGACGGCAGCTTGATGATTACGCGCCGCGAAGCTGAAATGCTGTTTGCGCTGAACGACGCGACGGGTGCGGGGCACAACGATCCGGCGTGGACGGACTTCTTCGTGCGCGCGATTGCGAACCATTTGCTCAATCCGATGAACCCGCCCAAGGTGCCAACGCGCGACGAGGCGAAGGCGCGCGAAATGTGGCTGGACCAGCGTGGTTCGGTCGGCCAATTGCTGAACGGCGTCGCGACGTCGCTCGCACGCGGCAACGTGCCGTTCGCTCAAGTCTGGGAAGAGGTCGATCCGTTTGGTTCGGCTGCGGCCAAGAAAGAAGCAGCGGCTGAAATGAAAGTCGCGGCCGAGCGTTTGGCGCGCGAGCAGGTCGATGCGGAGGAGGCCAAGTGGGTCGCTTCGCGCATCTTGGCTGACGGCTCGGTGGATGAGAACGAGATCGCACTGCTGGCGTTCTTGAAGAAGCATGCGCACACGATCGATCCGGCGCTCGACGCGGTGATGAAGCGCGCGGGGCTCTAAGCCCATAGTGTCTCTCGCCGCGGCCCTGTGCTAGAAGCCGCAATTCGGCTTCGAAAACGGCGAGAGATATGGCGAACTACGACTTCGATTTGGTGACGATCGGCGCGGGCTCCGGCGGGGTCCGCGCGACGCGTATGGCGGCCCAGTACGGCGCCCGTGCAGCGGTCGTTGAGGAATACCGCGTCGGCGGCACCTGTGTGATCCGCGGCTGTGTGCCGAAGAAGCTGATGGTCTACGCCAGCCGCTTCTCGGAAGATTTCGCCGATGCGGCGGGCTTCGGTTGGCACGTGCCGCACGCGACGTTCGATTGGGCGACGCTGATTGCCAACAAGGATCGCGAAATCGCGCGGCTCGAGGGGCTCTACAAGAAGAACCTCAGCGGTGCCGGCGCGACGCTGTTCGAGGACCGCGCGGTCATGCGCGATCCGCATACGGTGCACCTTCTCAAGGCCGACAAGACGATCACAGCTAAGCACATTCTGATCGCAACGGGCGGGCGGGCTTGGGTGCCGGAAGACGTCGAGGGTAACGATCTTGCGATCACCTCGAATGAGGCGTTCCATCTGACGGCGCTGCCGAAGTGCGTGATGGTGGTCGGCGGCGGGTACATCGCGGTCGAGTTTGCGGGCATCTTCAAAGGGCTTGGGAGCCGCACGCTGTTGGTGCATCACGGCGAGGAGATCCTGCGCGGGTTCGATCACGAGATTCGCGAGCGCATGCGGCACGAACTGCAGAAGCGCGGGATCGACGTGCATCTGAAGTCGGTTGTCGTCTCGATCAAGACGGAAGCGGGCAGGAAGCGCGTGCGTCTGAACGACGGGACGGAGCACGTCGTCGACGAGGTGATGTTCGCCGTCGGGCGGCGGCCCAATACCGGCGGGCTTGGGCTTGAGCATTGCGGCGTCGAGTTGACGGGGACGCGGGCGGTTCAGGTCGATGCCTATTCGCGCTCGAGCCAGCCGAACATCTACGCTGTGGGCGACGTGACGGACCGCGTGAATCTGACGCCGGTCGCCATACGCGAAGGGGCGGCGTTCGCGGAGACGGTGTTCAACGGATCGCCGACGGCGATCGATCACGCGGACATTCCGACAGCCGTGTT
>JBJXEH010000207.1:0-5999 GCA_046153995.1 Micropepsaceae bacterium | reverse complement strand
CGCGCGCTCGTCGTGGACGTCGAGGCGTTCGATTGGAACTGCTCGCAACACATCACGCCGCGCTTCACGGTGGAGCAGATCGAACCGGCGGTAGAGGCGCTGAAGGCGCGGATTGCTGAGTTGGAGGCGGAGGCTAGAGCACGCAGATGAGCGCGGAGGCTCGACCTTGAGTGCTGTGGTGCTGAAGATGCTGCCTAAACACGAAGGCACGAAGTAGCCACGAAGGAGTCACTAAGGTGCTGCGGTAACGGATGCGCCTGTGCTCACATACAAATCTCTTTTTGGCGCTTCGCGCCGGGGAAGCTAGACGACCAGGCGGCGGATGCCGTTTTTGAACGTCGGCGTGCTGAAGTTCATCAGAAAGCCTAAGCGGCAACCAGACAGGCGTATGTAGGTGAGTAACTGCGCCGTGTGTGTTGGTGTAGTCGCTTCTACCGCCTTGACTTCTACGACGATGAGTCCGTTCACCAGCATGTCAATGCGGTAGGCCACTTCAAGCGTCGTGTCGTCGTATATGATTGTCTGGGTACTTGGCGCTTCACACTGAGGCCGCGCTTCGTGAGTTCGTATGCAAGGCAGTGCTCGTAGGCAGATTCCAACAAGCCGGGTCCCAGCGTTTTGTGAACCTTGAACCCGGCATCGACCACGATTGTCGCGAGGCGTTCGATTTCGTCGGGGATTCGCGTGGCGAGTTGCTCAGTCATCGACAGTTCTCCAACGCCTTGGTGCCCCTTCGTGACTACTTCGAGCCTTCGTGTTTGATCTTGCGGTGCTGTTCCGAGCGCCGTTTTTGATGAATAGCACGGCGCGCCCGCCCTGTCGAACGTAACAAGAACGAATTCTGGACTTAGGGTCTGGGTTGCGCTACATTTTGGGGGTTGGGTGGCGATGGACGCGTTTGGTTGCGATGGCGAAGTTGGCTGAGATTTCTGAGCGGATTTGGGAGCTGAAATATCGGCTTCAGGGGCCCGGCGTTGTGCACGCGGATGCTTCGATCGAGGAGACTTGGGCGCGGGTTGCGGGTGCTGTGGCGCTCGCTGAGAAAGTTGAGAACCGCAGCTATTGGTCCGGCGAGTTTCAAAAGGCGCTGAGCGACTTTCGGTTCCTGCCTGCGGGGCGGGTGATTGCGGGGGCGGGGTCCGGACGGACGGTTACGCTGTTCAATTGCTTTGTCATGGGCGCGATTGCCGACGACATGACGTCGATCTTCGACAATCTGAAAGAGGCCGCGCTGACGATGCAGCAGGGCGGCGGGATTGGGCACGACTTTTCGACGATCCGGCCTTCGGGTGCGGCGGTGAAGGGTGTCGGCGCGGATGCTTCGGGCCCGGTGTCGTTCATGGATGTGTGGGACGCGATGTGCCGCACGATCATGTCGGCGGGCTCCAGGCGCGGGGCGATGATGGCGACGTTGCGCTGCGACCATCCGGACATCGAGGCGTTTATCGAGGCCAAGCGCGACAAGGAGCGGCTGCGCAATTTCAATTTGTCGGTGCTCGTCACCGATGCGTTCATGACGGCGGTCGAGCGCGATCAGCCTTGGGACTTGGTGTTCGGGGGTAAGGTCTATCGCACGGTGTCGGCGCGCGGGCTTTGGGACCGCATCATGGCGTCGACCTTTGCGTATGCGGAGCCCGGCGTCGTCTTCATCGACCGGATCAATCAGCGGAACAATCTTTGGTACGCGGAGCAGATCTCCGCGACGAACCCGTGCGGGGAGCAGCCGTTGCCGCCGTATGGTGCGTGTTTGCTGGGCTCGATCAATCTGACGAAGCTGATCAAGGCGCCGTTCACAGCTGAGGCGCGGTTGGACGAGGTGGAGCTCGACCGGCTGACGCGGGTGGCCGTGCGGTTCCTGGACAATGTGATCGATGTTTCGAATTATCCATTGCCGGCGCAAGAGCGCGAGGCGAAGGCGAAGCGGCGGATCGGGCTTGGCGTGACGGGGCTCGCCGATGCTTTGATCATGTGCCGCTCGCGGTACGGAAGCGCGGAATCCGTTGCGCTGATCGAGCGGTGGTTTAAGGCGCTGCGCCGGGCTGCTTATTCGGCGTCGTGCGAGTTGGCGTCGGAGAAGGGTTCGTTTCCGCTCTACGACCGTGCGAAATACTTGCAGGGTGAGACGGTGGCGGGGCTCGATGCCGAGCTGCGCGCGCTGATCAACGCGCATGGGATTCGCAATGCGTTGCTGACGTCGATCGCGCCGACGGGGACGATTTCGCTGTTGGCCGAGAACGTGTCGAGCGGGATCGAGCCGGTGTTTGCCTATACCTATCGGCGCAAGATCACGAAGGCGGATGGGACGAAGAGCGAAGAGGCCGTCGAGGATTATGCGCACCGGTTGTTCCGGCAGCTGAACGGCAACGGCCCCCTGCCCGACTATTTCGTGAATGCGCAGGAGCTTTCGCCGGATTCGCATATCGCGGTTCAGGCTGCCGCGCAGAAATACGTCGATAGTTCGATCTCGAAGACGGTGAACTGTCCTGCCGACATCTCGTTCGATGCGTTCAAGGACGTTTATCTGAACGCTTATGAGAGCGGCTGCAAAGGCTGCACGACGTGGCGGCCAAACGACATTACGGGCTCGGTGTTGAGTTTGGAGGAGCCGCGCAAGGCCGCTGCTGCGCCGAAGCTAGAGGCGGTGCCAACGCCTGTTGCGGAGGTGTTTGCACCGGCGGCGAAGACGAAAGACGGCGGGGTCGTCTACATCTCGCGGCCGCTCGACCGGCCGGAGGCTTTGCCGGGGACGACGTACAAGCTGCGCTGGCCGGAGTCCGATCACGCGATCTACATCACGATCAACGATACGGTCGAAGGCGGGCGGCGGCGGCCGTTCGAGATTTTCATCAACTCGAAGAACATGGAGCACTATGCCTGGACCGTCGCGCTCACGCGCATGATCTCGGCGGTGTTCCGGCGCGGCGGGGACGTGTCGTTCGTGGTCGAGGAGCTCAAAGCCGTGTTCGATCCGCGCGGCGGGCAGTGGATGAACCGGCAATATGTCCCCTCGCTGCTGGCCGCCATCGGCGGTGTGATCGAGGAGCATATGATCGCGATCGGGTTTTTGGGCCGCGCCACACCCTCGCCCTACCCCACCCAGCCTAAGGTTGCGAGCATCGGAGAGCGTGTGTCCGGCGGCCTTGAGGGCGCTACGGATAGTGTCCCCGGCGGTGGCGGGGCGTCGTCGGGGACAGGACAGTCGTTCAAGTTTTGCCCGCGTTGCTCGAGCCCCAGCCTTACCCGGATCGAGGGTTGCGATACGTGTATGAACTGCGGGTACTCGCGTTGTAGCTGAGATGACGGCGGCGAAAAGCCGTCGTAGTGTCGGTGGCTGTGGAAACGTTCAAGAACATATTCCTGGGGATGGGGGCTGCGTTGCGCGCGCGGTTCGTGGGGCGCTTTGCGTTGATCGCGACGTTCGTGCCACTGGCGCTTGTTGTGCTTGCGCTTGGTGCGTACGGCGTGTGGTGGCGTACGGTTGCCGACAGCGTGCGCGAGCAGGTCGTGCAGATGCAGGCGCTGCAGCGCTCGCTTGGGCGCGATGTGCGCTGGGAGTCGTTTGCGGTCGAGGGGTTTCCCTATCGCGTCGATGCGCGGCTCGACACGCTGCACTTTACGGCGCCGGATCGCGGCAGCGCTTGGGACAGCGAGCGTATCGTCGTGCGTGTGCCGCCGTTGTCGCCCGGGCGCGTCGCGGTGTCGTTCGAAGGGCAGCAGCATTATTTCTACGCGCGCGAGCGTTGGATCGAGACGAATGCGCGCGCGGATAAGGCGCTGCTCACGATCGCCACGGGCAAGGACGGGCGCGATCTGGCGAAGCTCGACATCGAGCGGTTGACCGGCAAGGCGAAACTCGACGAGACGGACTTCAACTTCATCGTCGGCGCGGCATTCGGCGGGCTCGTCGTCGCGCAACCGGCGCGTGAGGGCGCGCTGCCGCAGATCGATGCCTCCGTGCGGGTTGAAAACGTGGCGCTGCAAGGTGCGTTCGATCTGCCGCTTGGGCCCGCGATCCAACTGATTGCACTCGACGTGCGCGCCGACCTGCCGGCGCGGTTGGCTGAGCCTTCGTTTGCGGCGCTGGTCACTGCTTGGCGGCGGCTCGGTACGCCGGTTGAGATCAAGGCGTTCGATCTCGATTGGGGCGGCGTGACGGTTGCTGCGAAGGGGACCTTCACGCTCGACCAGAATTCTCTGCCGGAGGGGCGGTTCCGGCTGACGCTCGGCAATCATCCGCGCATTCTGGAACTTCTGGAGGCGCACGGCTGGATCGACGCCGCGACGCGCGCGACGACGAAGAAGGTGCTGGACGTGCTCGCCTTTATGAGCGGCGACAAACAGCGCCGCGTGACGGTGCCGCTTCGCATCGAGAAGGGCGACATCTATGTGGGACCCGCGAAGGTCGCGACGTTGATGCCCGCACCGACGGCCGCGATGCAGATCGCGCCGGTCGAAGCGAGCGCGCCTTAAGGCTTTTTGCGGTCGCGGCCGAAGTTTGTGGCGGCCGTGTCTTGACCGGCGTCGATGACTTCGCGGCGGATGGCGCGGGTTTTGGTGAAGAGGTCGAACAGCATGTCGCCTTCGCCCCAGCGGATCGCGCGTTGAAGCCTGGAGAGGTCTTCCGAGAAGCGGCCCAACACTTCGAGCACGGCTTCGCGGTTGTTCAAGAAGACGTCGCGCCACATCGTGGGATCGCTGGCTGCGATGCGGGTGAAGTCGCGGAAGCCGCCGGCTGAGAATTTGATTACTTCGCTTTGGGTGACTTGCTCCAGGTCGCTTGCGGTGCCGACGATGTTGTAGGCGATCAAATGCGGCACGTGGCTGGTGATCGCGAGCACGATGTCGTGGTGCTTTGCGTCCATCACTTCGACGCGCGAGCCCAAGCCGCGCCAGAAGTCGCCGAGCTTTTGCACGGCGGCGTCGTCTGTGCCGGCGGGCGGGGTCAGGATGCACCAACGGCCGTCGAAGAGTTCGGCGAAGCCTGCGTCGGGGCCGGAGTGTTCGGTGCCTGCGATCGGGTGGCCGGGGATGAAGTGGACGCCTGCCGGCACGTGCGGGCCGATATCGCGAACGGCCGCCATCTTGACGGAGCCGACGTCGGTGACGATCGCGCCGGGTTTCAGCGCGGGGGCGATCGCTTCCGCCACACTGGCGAACGCGCCGACGGGCGTGCAGAAGACGACGAGGTCGGCGTCGCGGACAGCTTCTTTGGGATCGGCATGGATCGCGTCGCAGAAGCCGAGCTCGCCGGCGCGTTTGCGCGTCGCTTCCGAGTGGGCGTGGCCCGCGATATGGGCGGCGAGGCTGCCGCGGCGCATCGCGTGCGCCATCGACGCGCCGATCAGGCCGACGCCGAGGAGCGCTACCTTCGTGAAGATGGGGCCGGTGCGTGTCGTCATGACATGAACTCTTCAAGCGCGGCGACGGCCGCTTTGTTGCCTTCCCCGGTGCCAACGGAGAGGCGCAGGCAGTTCGGCAGGCCATAGGCGCCGACGGCACGCAAGATGACGCCGCGCTTCATGAGGAATGTGTCGGCTGCGGCGGCGGTCTTCGCTCCGGAAGCGGGGAACTCGATCAGTATGAAGTTGGCGACGCTGGAGAAGACTTTCAGGCCGGCCGCTTCGATCTTGTCTTTGAGCCAGGCGAGCCACTTCGTGTTGTGCGCCTTCGATGCCGCCGCGTGCGCCTTATCGCGAATTGCGGCCACGGCGGCGGCTTGGGCGGCGGTCGAGACGTTGAAGGGGCCGCGGATGCGGTTCAGCGTGTCGATGACGCTGGCCGGCGCGTAGGCCCAACCTACGCGCAGCGCCGCGAGCCCGTGGATCTTTGAAAACGTGCGCGTCATCACCGTGTTTTCCGTGGTGGCAACGAGTTCGATACCGCTTTCGAAGTCGTTGCGGTCCACGTAGTCGGCGTAAGCCGCGTCGATGACGAGCAGGCAGTCTTTCGGCAGGCCCGAGCGCAAGCGGCGCAGTTCAGCGGCCGTGTTGTAGCTGCCG
>JBJXEH010000206.1:0-4400 GCA_046153995.1 Micropepsaceae bacterium | reverse complement strand
CGCGGTTTAGCGTTGCGACGCGATCCTTCTTGAGGGCTGCTTGCTCGACCAGCGTTTGGGCCATGAACGAGACAGCGGTTCTGAGCAGCGCGCCTTCGACGTGCTGGCCGCGGCCGGTTTTTTCGCGGGCGAAGAGTGCGGTCATCGTGCCGAAGGCTGCGAGCGAGGCAGTGCCGAAATCGACCCAGGATGCAGCGGCGCGGACGGGCTGTTCCGGCGTGCCGGACATATAGACCGCGCCGGACATCGCTTGTGCGACGCCGTCGAAGCCCAAGCGTTCTTCGTAGGGGCCGCCGGAGCCGAAGGCGGACGCTGTCGTGAGTACGGTGCGCGGGTTCAATGCGTGGACGCTTGGCCAGTCTAGGTTCAGGCTTTTCAGCGTTTGGGGTGGCAGGTTCACCACCACGACGTCGGCTGTCTTGATCAGGCGCTTTACGACCTCGCGGCCCTTAGGGTGCGCGGGGTCGAGCGTCAGGCCTTTCTTGTTGCGGTTCATCTGCAGGAACAGCGCGCCTTCGCCGGGCGAGCCGTCGGCGTTGTGGAACAGCGGGATCAGCGTGCGATCTTCCGAGCCGTCGCGCTTTTCGATGCGGATGACCTCGGCCCCCATGTCGCCGAGCAGCGCGGCGCAATAGGGCCCGGCGATATAGCGGCCGAAGTCGAGAACGCGGATGCCTTCGAGTGCGGATTTCATGTGTCAGCGCGGTTGTGCGGGCCGGCAGCAACCGGCGATGGTATTGACGCCCGATATCAAGGCGACGGCTGAGTAAGGGTAGTTCGTGTCCGACATGCCGTCCGAGCAGGATTCGTGGCGCACGATAAGCGACATCGACGCGTTGCGCGAAGCGCCGCGGATGTGTGCGATGTCGACACGATTCATCACCTGCTGGAAGCGCGTGATACGGAACTGATAGCGCCGCTCAGCAAACATCAGGTCGGCGCTTGCGTAGCCCGGTGTCAAGCGGATCGACCAGAACGGTTCGGTGCCCGCACAGTCGAGGAAGGCGGGAATCTCGTAGCGGCCCGACGCTAGCCCCAAGAACCGCGCATTTACCCAACCGCGACGGCGTTGGAACGTGACCTCTACCCAGTCCCCGGCCGACCGTCTGCCGGTTAGCAGAATCCCCGCCGCGTCGTGCGGAATCGTATGCACGACCCGCGCGCCTGGGTTGGGCTGCACCCGCATGTTTAGCGTGTCGCCGGGGCGGACGTTGACGACGCTGTAGGCAACCGCGGCGGCGGCCAGCGTTGCTACGAGAAGGCTTGCGATGAGGATCGTCAGTAGGCGCACGGGGTGTTCCTCCGTCGGGGCCGGGCAAACATGGCATACCGGTTCGCGTTGCACCACCTCGCAGCAAAACGCGCTATAGAGGGGCTCCACAAAGTTCGGTGCGGTGCCAATGACGTCGACAAGTTTTGCGCTCGATCCGCGTTTGGCGGGCGACACGGTTTGGGTTTGCGATTGGACGCTATCGTCGGTGCTGCTCATGGACGACCGGCGCTACCCTTGGCTCGTGCTGGTGCCGCGGCGGCCAAATTTGGTGGAGCCTTTCGACCTTTCGCCGGGCGACCAGGAGCGGCTTTGGCGCGAGGTGGGGCATGCGGGGGCGTTGCTCAAACGGACAACGGGGTCCGCCAAGATCAACATCGGTGCGCTTGGCAATATCGTCTCGCAGCTGCATGTGCATGTGATCGCGCGGACCGAAGGCGATGCCGCTTGGCCGGGGCCGGTGTGGGGCAAGGGTTCGGCGGAGCGGTTCGATGCCGTCGCGCTGTCACGCGAAGGCGAACGCTTTCGCACGCTGCTTCAGCCGCCGGTCTGATCCGGCGGCCAAACGCCTCCCCATTCGGCGTCGCGCGCGTCGCGGTAGTTTGCCTTGTCGCTGCGGCCGACGGTCGTGCGCTGAAGGCCGTTCGCATGGCATAGGTCGAGGTGGACGTGGCCGGCGTTGCGCATCGGTTTGCGCACGATGCGCGCTTGCGCGATGCGGCGGGGCGGGTCGCGCGTTAGGATGACGTAGCTGAACTTCTCGTCCTCATGCGCTAGGGCCCCGAGTTTCGCGGATCGATGGATCGCCGAGCGCGCGAGGCGCACCGGCCGATGGCACCAATCGGCGGTGGTCATGGGGCAACGATCGTTATGTGTGCATGGCGCGGCGGCATGGGCGCCTGCGGCAAGCGTTTGCGTTCGCGCCATGTCGCAGACTGCGAAGCCTTTCGGCGTTCCCGGTTCCAGCACGATCAGGGCGACGCGAGCTGCCGGCCAAAGCGCCGCTATCGCCTTCGCGCGATCGGACTCGGGCAGTTCGTTGAGCGCGTAGGCGGAAACGACGATGTCATGTGGGGCGATTGCGCCGGGGAGGGTGCCGGTTCGGAACGTGCTTTCGACTCCTAGGGCGGTTGCCAGCCGGGCTGCTATTTGGCGCCAACCTGAATCGCGTTCAAAAAGCGAGAACGCCGCTCTGGGTAGAACGCTGTAAGCGGCGAGCGACGCGGTGCCGGGTCCAGCGCCGACGTCGAGGACGGTGCGCACGGGCGCAAGATCGCAGACTGTTGCGAGTTCGCCCCACACCGCGGCTGCGCTTGCAAAGGTTGATGGAAACCTAACGGCGAGGTAGGCCGCACGCTCGACCGGGGACAGCGTGCGCGCAATTGCGCGCTGGCCGCGATAAGCCCCGGACAGAGCGGCCGCTGCGGTTCGGATTGCCGCGGGTTCGTGCTCTGCGACCTCGGCTTCGATGGCCTGCGATAGCGCTTGCGGCAGGGTTGCGATCATAACGGCGCTTTAACCATGGGAACCTAACGTTGGCGAATGTCCGCCAAACATCCTAGCGGAAAAAATCCTTCAACCGGCGATGTACGTTTCCAAGAGATGGAAGCGCTGCTCGCCGACAGCGCACCCGCGCGCCGTGCGTTGGGTGTGCGCCACCTTGCCGTCGAGCTTGGCTCAAGCAGCCTTGGCGAGGACGAGCGGCGTATTCTGGATGCTCTGTTGAAGCGGGCGGCGAACGACACCGAACTTGTGGTGCGGGTTGCGCTGGCGGCGGCGTTGCGGCGTTCCCGGTTTTTGCCGCGCGAGATAGCGCTGATGCTTGCGGACGACACGTTCAACGTGGCGCAACCGATCCTGGAGGAGTCGGCGGCACTCTCGGACACCGACCTTACGAACATTCTGGCCGAGTGTGACGGCCGCAAGCAGGTTTGCATTGCGCGGCGCGCGCCGCAAAGTGCAGCGGTGGCGGCCGCCGTCGTGGCTTGCGGAAATGCAGCGGCCGTGACTGCGCTGATCGAATGCGGCGGCGCTGTGCTGGACGAAGAACTGTTGTGCCGGGTGCTCGACCGCTATGGCCGGTTCGAGACCGTGAAGGCCGCGATGGTCAGCCGGGGCGAATTGCCGGCGGCGGTTTGCGCGCGCTTGCAGAAGCTCGCGCCGGGTCGTGTGCCGCTCCAACCTGCGCACGATGAAATTGCGGTCGATGAGGTTGAAGCCGTGGTGGCTTCGGCCGCTAGTACGCGTGTGCAGATCGCGAAGCTGCACGTCGATGGGCAGTTGACCGCGCCGCTGGTGTTGCAGGCTCTTTGCGGTGGCGATATCCGCTTTGCCGAAGACGCGATGGCGGAGATCGCGGGGTTGAGCGCGGAGAAAGCAGGGTTCCTGATCCACGATGCGAGCCCGTTCGGGCTCAAGGCGATTTACCGGCAGTGTGCATTTCCGGAAGCGTTGTTCCCGGCATTTCGCGTCGCGATCGACGTGGTGCAGGAGCGCGAGTTGGAAGTGAACGCGTACGACGGTGTTGCGTTCACCGATCATGTCGTCGAACGCATCCTTGCGAAGTACCGCGAGCTTGAGGTTTGCGACCTCGACTATCTGCTTACGAAACTGGGCCGCGCAAAGGCTGCGTAAGAAAGTATCTCACGCGAAGCCGCGAAGACGCGAAAAGAAGAACGCGAACTTAGAACTACGTTCGGCGCGAAGCGCCCATACATTGCCGATTGCGCCTTCGGCGCAAGAACGGGGTGCCCACTTTACGTTCTTCTTTTCGCGTCTTCGCGGCTTCGCGTGAGACTTCTTTTGCCGCCGCTTAGCCCGCCGGTTTTGCGGCTTTGTAGTCGGCGATGTCGGCTTCGAGGTCTTCGACTTCTTCGCAGTTTGAGGCGCAGATGCCCTTGAGGATGACGAGTTGCTCCTCGGCCTTGGGCAGGTTTTTCATCATCAGGTAGAGTTCGCCCAGATATTCGTGCGCGCCCTTGTGGCGTGGATCGAGCTTTAGCGCTTTGTCGTAGTAGCCGAGCGCCTCGTCCAACTTGCCGGTCTTGCGGCTGGCGAAGCCCAGATAGTTCCACGCATCGGCATCGCGCGGGTTGTCGGCGACAACCTTCTGCAGGAGCGGGATGGCTTC
>JBJXEH010000205.1:0-9640 GCA_046153995.1 Micropepsaceae bacterium | reverse complement strand
GCATCTGCATATGGGGTCGATCGTGGTGGACCGCTTGAACGGACGCGCCACCGAGTGGGTGGCGCGCAACGAGGTGGTGCTAAGGCTCGCGGCTAAGCACGGGATCGCTGTGCCGCTCAACGAGGTTTGTTTGCAATTTGATACGGGCTGGGGAGCCTTAGAGTGCCGCGGTGACGCGCACCAACCCCGTCAGCCCGTCGATGCTTTCGGCGTTGCCGGTGTAGCGTTTCTCGTTCAGTTGGTCGTGGGGTAGGTGGTCGATCGCGCGTTTGAGTTGGTCGCGTTCGCTTTTGAAGTCGTAGAACGGGACGCCCCAGCCGCAGCTGTCTGCGACGCGGTCTACGTCGATGAAGACGATGTTGCGGGCGCGCTCGAAGCCCGGGAAGCGTGCGAGTTCTTTGTCGAAGCCGGGTTCGTCGAATTGTATGACCGTCGCTTTGCCGTAGAGGCGCAGGATCATCGCGGGTCCTTCGAAGGCGCAGAACATGATCGTGACGCGGCCGTTTTCGCGCGCGTGGGCCACGGTTTCGATGCCGGAGCCGCCGAGGTCGGCGTAGGCGACACGCTTTGGCCCCAAGATGCGAAAGGCGTCGTAGCCTTTGGGGCTTAGGTTGATGTGGCCGCCGGGCGAGAGTGGGGCGGTCGCGACGAAGAACATCTTTTGCTTCGCGATGAATGCTTGGAGCTTCTCGTCGATGGCGTCGTAGAGCTTGCCCATGAAGTGGCGGCCTTGTTGCGTTGGTGTTCGTGCCATGGCTCGCGGCGATGGCGCAATGCCTGGGAGCGCCGGCCTCCAGCCGGCTCTTGTTGCAACTGCCAGAAAGTGCCGGCTGGAAGCCAGCGCTCCCAGGCCTTTTGGCTCATTGCTTTAGCGGCGGGCGAGGTCGAGGGCTTTTTCTAGGACGTCGTCGCGGCGGTTGCGGAGGGATCGCAGGGTTTGGTTCATGGTGACGTCTGGCTTGAGGCCGATGCGTTGGAGTTGGCGGCCGTCGGGTGGGCGGACGTCGTGGCCGGTGAAGCGCAGTAGTAGGCCGCCTGGCAATGTCACGTTCGTTACGTCGCCGATCGTGCCGTTTGTGGTCGTGCCTACGAACGTTGCGTTGGCGGCGGCCTTGAAGATCAGAGCCGTGTGTTCGGCTTGGCTTGCGGTGCGTTCGTCGATCAGGGCGAAGACGCGGCCGGTGTAGCGCTTTGCCGCTGCCGGGCGCTGAACGTCGCTTAAGGCAAGCCAGTTCGCGTTGCCGGCGCCGTCTTTCGGTGGACCCTGATAGGCGGCGCGGCGAAATCTCGCGACGGCGAACGGTCCGTTCGTCTTGGCGAGGCGCGCGCCGATGGCCCAGCCGGTTCCTTGCGGTTGGCCGCGCAGGTCGAACACGATCGCCTTTGCGGGCATCAATTCGTCGAGGGCGCGATCGGCGTCCGCGGCTCCTAGGTTTTCGAGGTCGATGTAGCCGACGTTGCCGGGCAGGATGCGCCAGGCTTGTGTGGCGGGCGCCGCTTTTGGTGCAACGCGCGCGACGCGAACGGTGCGCGGGCTTGCCCTTGGGCTGCGCACCCAGAGCGCGGCGGTGCTGCCCGGCGGGCCGCTTAAGATGCGGTTTGCGACGGCGGCGCGGAATGCCTGGGGCGTCGATGCGGCGAGGAGCGTGGTCATGCGCTGCTCCAAGACGCCGACGGACGTGCCATCGACGGCCAGGATTTCATCGCCAATTTTCAGCTTTGGGGACAGTGTCGCATCGTCGAGTTGCGTGATTGCCAAGCGGCCTTCGATGAAGCGGGCGCGGATTGGCGCCTTTTGCCCGCCGAAACCGAATGGCGCAGCGGTGAGGCCCTCGATCCTGGTGTGAGAGTCGTGCGTCCGGGCGGCGAGGCGCAGCAGCGCGGCTTCGTAGGCTGCTCGCGTATCGGCAGCGAGCATGATGGGCACGAACTCGCTTAGCGTCGCGTCCCATGGGCGGTCCATCAGCGATTTGTAGGGGTGGAAATAGGCGATCGTGCCCCACATGCGAAAGAGCGCGAGCAGGCGTTGCTCGGTGGTGGGCACACCTGCGTCTTTGTAACGGCGCGGCGGGCGCTGCAGCGGCGGTAGCGAAGGTTCGCGCAGCACGGCGGATGGCTTTGCCGCGAGTTCGGTGATCGCTTTCGCAAGCGCTGTTTGCGAGGTGGCGATTGCGTCGGGGCGGAAGCCGACGGCGCCGGCGGGATAGGTATAGAGGCCTTCGCTGATCTGGATGGTTATGCGCGCAGTGCGCATTGTGGCTAAGCCTGCGCCGATCGGGCCGCCCGAAACGACGCGCGCTTGGCCCGCCGATTGGAGCGCTGCGATCGCCGGAAGTTCGGCAGCGGCTGCGGCTGTATCCATGATGAAGACGAGTGGGGTTTTCGTTGGCGAGGCTTTGCCGGGGGCGAGCGTGCCTTTGCCGATCAGGCCGAAGCCCGCGACGAAGCGGCCCGACGAGGCGCCGGCTTCGGCAGGGAAGCCGCTGTAGCTGCGAACGAGGGCTGAGCCTGCCGGCAGTTCCGTCATCGTGCGGGTTCGCGCGATGGCGGCGATCACGGCGCGCAATGCCGCTTGGTCGCCTACGAAGGCGCGGCAGTCGACGATCGTGGGTTGGGCTGCGATGTTCTCAGCCAATTGCAACGGAGCGGCGCCCGTCGTCACCGCTTGCGCCATCGCGTTGCAGTCGGCGATCCAAGTGCCGCGTTCTTTGCGCACCGGTGGCGGTAGCGGCGTCGTTGCAGATGGATCGGTTGCGACGACGCGGGCTGCGGGGTCGCCGCTCCGGCGTAGCATGGCGTTGATCGCGGCGGTCAATGCCGCATCGTCTTGCGCGGCGCGGGCGGCGGGGATCGCTTCGATCAAAGCCTGGTCCCACTCCGCGCCGCTTGCCCCGAGATAGGGGTCGAAGAGATCGGCGTAGATCCAGATGCGGCCCAAATCCTCCAGGCGCTGAACCTCGCGCGCGGACGGTGCGGCGGCGCCGAACGCAGGCGCGGCGGCGAGCGATGTCAGCAGCAACAAGTAGAGAATTCGCAAGGGGGCCCTCATTGAGGGCGGAGCCTAGTACGAAACCGGGGCGGCGCGCTCGTAACCGAATGGTTACTTTTGCCTAACCCGATCGAAATTTGTTTGCCGTAGCGTGGTCTCCAAAGGCGCCTAAGAAGCGCCCGAGTGGAGGGTCTCACATGGCGAACTACCGGCGGAAGATGGCGGGTGCTTTGGCGAGCGCGGCGCAGGCGCTGGCCGGGACGGCAATGGCGTGGGCGCCAGTCAGCGTGGCGCAGCGCCCGGTCGGCGAGATTCTGGACGTGTCACAAACGTTCGTGCCCGGCTACCCGCAGACGTTCGAGCCGACGCGCTACGTCCGGGTCGTCAACGAATAAGATTTAGCTCGCGGCCTGCGGCGGTGAACTGCGCGACGGCGAATTCCAAGTCGGTGCGGGTTAGGGCTGCCGACATTTGCGTGCGGATGCGTGCTTTGCCTTGCGGCACGACGGGGTACGAGAACGCGATCACGTAGATGCCTTTGGTCAGCATCGTCTCCGCAAAGCGGGCGGCCAGCGCTGCGTCGCCGATCATGATGGGGACGATCGGGTGCTCGCCGGGGAGAAGGTTGAAGCCTGCCTTCTCCATTTCGGCGCGGAAGAATTTTGTGTTTTCGTTTAGGCGATCGATCAAGGCGCTCGAGGATTTCAGCAGGTCGATGGCGGCAATCGAGGCGGCGGCGATGGCGGGGGGGATCGAGTTCGAGAAGAGGTAGGGGCGCGAGCGCTGGCGGAGTAGGGCGATGATCTCTTTGCGGCCGGACGTGTAACCGCCGCTCGCGCCGCCGAGCGCTTTGCCCAGGGTGCCGGTGATGATGTCGATTTTCTCGATCACGTTTGCGCGTTCGTGTGTGCCGCGGCCGTGCTTGCCCGTGAAGCCGACGGCATGCGAGTCGTCGACCATGACGAGGGCGTTGTATTTCTCCGCCAGCGCGCAGATTTCCGGCAGCTTCGCGTAGTAGCCGTCCATCGAGAAGACGCCGTCGGTGGCGATCATGCGGAAGCGGGCGGCGCTTGAGTCTTTCAGTTTTGCTTCGAGGTCGGCGAGGTCACCGTTTTTGTAGCGCGCGCGTTGCGCCTTACAGAGCCGGATGCCGTCGATGATGCTGGCGTGGTTGAGTTCGTCGGAGATGACGGCGTCTTCCTCGCCCAGGATCGTTTCGAACAGGCCGCCGTTCGCGTCGAAGCAGGAGGAGTAGAGGATCGTGTCTTCGGTACCTAAGAACTCGCTGATCTTGGCTTCGAGTTGTTTGTGGATCTCCTGGGTGCCGCAGATGAAGCGGACGGAGGCCATGCCGTAGCCCCAGCGGTCGAGCGCTTCGCGCGCGGCTTTGACGATCGCGGGGTGGTTGGCGAGGCCCAGATAATTGTTCGCGCAGAGGTTCAGAACCTCGCTGCCCCCAGTGACGCGGATGTGGCCCGATTGCGGGGTTGCGATCACGCGCTCGGGCTTTTCGAGCCCGGCCGATTTGATCTCGGCGAGTGTCTTGGTCAGGTGTTGTTGAACGGCGCCGTACATCTGATCACTCTCAGAGTCTGAGTTTTCGCCGGCCGTGAAGGATTCGCATGATTTTCACGAAGCCGAGCTTTGGGTGCGCTTCATAGTAGACGATGTAACCGCGCACCACATGTCTGCGCAGGCGCGGCTTGCGCTTGGACCGCCGACCCATATTCGGGAAAGCGGCGATCAGAGCAAATGCAGTGCCAAACCGCGCCATAAGGGCGTTGGCGGCCGCCGGTTTGTCCTGCGCGATGTAATCTCGGATCTCTAGAAGATCCAGGCGCGCATCGATGACAACGATGACGCGCAATTGCTCCATAGCCGATTCAGTTTTTCACTACCGGACGGTTTTGAACCTCGACTAGGAACTTCTCGATATCGAACTCAGTGTAATCGCCTCGCTGAAATGATGCCTCTGCTTCCGCGAGAGCGGCTTCGATGGCGGGCCAATTATCGTCTTCCCACTTGTCAACATCATCGTCAGCAAGATCGGCTTGCCGGAGGAGTTCGTGTGGCGGGGTGAGGTCTTTCGTTTTCATAGTTTGAGGGTATCACAAATCGCGCTCTGAGAGCCAGGGTTACAAATCGCTCCATTTCAGGACCACTTTGCCGGAGCTTCCGGTTTTGGCGGCGGCGAAGCCTTTTTCGAAGTCTTTGTAGTCGAAGCGGTGGGTGATGACCGGGGCGATGTCGAGGCCGGATTGTACGAGGACCGACATCTTGTACCAGGTCTCGAACATCTCGCGGCCGTAGATGCCCTTGATGGTCAGCATGTTGAAGATGACTTTGTTCCAGTCGATCGCCATGTCGGTGGTTGGGATGCCCAGCATCGCGATTTTGCCGCCGTGGCACATGTTGTTCAGCATCTCGCGGAAGGCGGCTGGGTTGCCGGACATCTCCAAGCCCACGTCGAAGCCTTCGCGCATGCCGAGTTTTTTCTGCGCGTCGGCCACGGTCGTTTCCTTGACGTTGATCGCGAGGTCGACCTTCATTTTTCGTGCGAGGTCGAGACGCGCTTCGTTAAGGTCGGTGATGACGACGTAGCGGGCGCCTGCTTGCCGCACAACGGCTGCCGCCATGATGCCGATGGGACCAGCACCCGTGATCAGCACGTCTTCGCCGAGTACGGGGAACTGCAGCGCGGTGTGGACGGCGTTACCGAACGGGTCGAAGATCGAGGCGACGTCGAGGTCGACGCCGTCGTGGTGGTGCCAGATGTTCGTCATCGGCATCGCGATGTATTCCGCGAACGCGCCGTTGCGGTTGACGCCGATGCCGCTGGTGTTCGCGCACATGTGGTAGCGGCCGGCCATGCAGTTGCGGCAGCGGCCGCAGACGATGTGGCCTTCGCCGCTCACGATTTCGCCGGGTTTGTACTCGGTGACGTTCGAGCCGACCTTTTCGATCACGCCCACGAATTCGTGGCCGATCGTGAGCGGTACGGGGATCGTCTTTTTCGCCCAATCGTCCCAGTTATAGATGTGCAAATCCGTGCCGCAGACGCCGGTTCTGAGCACGCGGATGAGCACGTCGCTGATCCCCATCGCGGGCATGGGCACGTCTTCGAGCCAGAGGCCCGGTTCGGCGCGGGATTTGACGAGGGCTTTCATGGGACGCGTGCCTCCTTTTTCGGCGCCTCCTTGATCATGTTTCGCCGGACCGGGCAAGATGGGGGCATGATCACCGGACCCACCTCGCATAGCTTCATCTCCCAGCGGCTTCGTCTGCGCTACGTCGATTGGGGCAACCCCGGCGCGCCGCCGCTCATTCTGCTGCACGGCGGACGGGACCATTCCCGCAGCTGGGATTGGACGGCGCAGGCGTTGCGCGACAAATGGCACGTCATCGCACCGGACCTGCGCGGGCATGGCGACAGCGATTGGTCGCCGAGCGGGGACTACGGTGGGCTGACCACGCTCTACGATTTGGCGCAGCTCATTCATCAGCTGCAGCTCGCGCCGGTGACTATCGTGGCGCACTCGTATGGCGGCAACATCGCGCTTCGCTACACGGGCACGTACCCGGCGAACGTGCGTAAGCTGGTCGCGATCGAAGGCCTTGGACCAAGCCCAAAGATGATGGCGGAGCGGGCCGGTAAACCGATCGATGCGCGGTTGCGCGAATGGATCGAGGCCAAGCGCGCTCTCGCCGGTAAGCTGCCGCACAAGTATGCGACGCTGGACGAGGCGTTCGCGCGGATGAAGGAGGCGAACCGCTACCTCAGCGACGAGCAGGCGCGGCATCTGACGGTGCAAGGTACCAGCCAGAACGAGGACGGCACCTATAGCTGGAAGTTCGATCCCTACATGCGCGTGTTCCCGCCGTTCGATCTGGGCCACGCCGAGACGGAGACGTTGTGGAGCGCGATCACGTGCCCGACGCTGCTGATGTATGGCGCGGATAGCTGGGCTTCAAATCCGGAGAAAGACGGCCGCTTGAAGGCGTTCAAAAACGCGCGCGTCGTCGTGTTCGAGAAGGCGGGGCACTGGTTGCACCACGATCAGTTCGACCGTTTCGTGGCGGAGCTGAAAGCGTTTCTCTAACGCTTACTTCGCGTCGCGCGAGGACCAATGGATGTGCAGGATCTTCCAGGCCTTGCCGGTCTTGTGCAGAACTATCGTCTCGATCGAGAACGCGTTCACGGGCTTGCCTTTGTAGGAGCCGGTGACCTTGGCTTGGCTCGTGATGTAGGCGAGGTTGCCGAGGATCGCGCCACCGCGGTTCGTTCGCGTTTCCTTCGTTGCGCCGGAGAACGCGATGTCGGCGTCGAGGTGCGAGGCGATGTACTCCGCCTTCGAGCGTTCGACGCCGCCTTGTTCAAAGATTTCGACGCTGTCGTCGAGCAGCGCTAGCGCGCCCGTCTTGTCGCCCGTCTTCAGCGCCTTGTGGAACGCGTCGACGGCGGCGGTTGCCTCCGCCAACACGGCTGTGTCGGGCGGTGCTTTCGCGGGTTTGGTTTCACCTGCCGCGAGAGCGGCGGCGGGGCTCAGAACGAGGGCTAGTGCCAACAGTGCTGGTTTCAACATTTCGGCACCTCACGGGAACGGCGAATCGAGGCCAACGCAATTGATGAATCAACGCCAGGCTGTGCGCAAGGCTTTTGCACCTTAGCTTGGCGTTGCTTAAGGTGTTCTCTCATCTATTCAGAGGGTTTTACGCATGCGCAGCATCGTTGCTCTGGCTTTGTCACTGCTGATCGCAGGTGCCGCGCTGGCGGCCGCGCCACAGAAGATGTCGATCAAAGAGGCGCGCAAGGGTTACGAAGTCGACGTGTCCTACCCGCGCTTCGGTCACTCGGCGGTGGACCGGCAGCTTGAGACGTGGGCACGCGGGATTGCGAAGGACTTCGCAGAAGGTGCGCGCGAGTCCACCGGTGTGCCGCAGCCGTGGGCAAGCGAGGTGGGCTACGAGATCTTGCGTCAGGACGCGCAGATGATCGTCGTTCTGTTCCGCAACTACACCTACACAGGCGGCGCGCATCCGAACTCGTCGAGCGAGACGTTCAACTTCCTCATGCCGGACGGACGGCGGGTCGAGTTTGCGGAGGTCTTCTCGCCGAAAGGTATTCGCCTGGTGAGCGACATCTCGATCGCGCAGTTGAAGCAAGACACCGGCACGCCCGATGGTCTTGCAGACATGGATTGGGTCCGCCGCGGCGCGGGGCCGAACGCGCGCAACTTCGCGTCGTTCGCGCTGCTGCCGCGCGAGTTGTACATCACCTTCGATGCTTATCAGGTCGCTGCTTATGCAGCGGGACCGCAGGAGGTGCGCATCAAGCTCTCGAATCTGCGCGATGTGATGCGGCCTAATCCGCGCGCGCCGGCGCCTTCGTTCGATTGTCTGGCGGCGCGCAGCGAGGTGGAGCGGGCGATCTGTTCGTCGGTCGACCTCGCGCGGCTCGACCGGCACATGGGCGAGGCGTATGCGGGCAAGCTTGTTTGGATCGACGAGGCGGCCGTAAGCCAAGCGGTGCGCGCGCAGCAACGGGCGTGGCTGAAGCGGCGCGACACGTCGTGCCGGGGGCCTGCGATTGCCGCGTGTTTGACGTCGTTCTATCAGCAGCGCCTCAAAGAGCTTGAGGAGCCGGGTTAGCGCGCTCTAAGCGTCGAATGCGGCGCGCAGAGCCTCCGCCTTCGCTTCAAACAACGGGCGGGCTTCACCCATTGCATCGACGACGCAGCGGCCGCCGCCTTTTGCAATCGTTCGCAGCACGGGTTCGACGATAACTTCGGGTCCCGGTGTCTTGCGCCAGGGGTCGCCGACGTTCTCGGCCATCCGCCGTTCGCCGCCGAAACGTTCGGGTCTGGCGCGGGCCGCGTCCCAGATGTTCGTGTTCAACATGCCGGGATAGAGGATCGTGACGCCGATGCCTTTGGGCGTGAGTTCGGCACTCAGCGCCTCGGCGATGCCAGCGGTGCCTTGTTTGCTCGCGGCATAGAGGGTGAAGGGACCACGGACGTTGACGATCGAAGCGGATGATGCGGTCACGCCGACATGGCGCGGGCCGCTTATTGCCAGCATGCGGGGTACGAACGCTTGCGTGGTCCATACGACGCCGAAGATGTTGACGCTCAAGACCCACTCGACCGTGCGCGGCGACGCGTCTGTTGTGTTTGCCGCCACACCCACGCCCGCGTTCGCCCAGAGGATCGAGGGCACGATGCCGTCCGCGGCAAGATGTTCGGCCGCTTGCATCATGGCGGCGCGGTCGGCGACGTCGGCCGTATTGGCTCTCGCTTGGACGCCAAGCGCCTCGGCTTCTTGCGCGACGCTGGCCGCCGCTTCGGAACGGATGTCGCTTGCGACCACGTTCATGCCTTGGCGTGCGAAGGCGAGCGTGAGTGACCGGCCGATGCCGTCGCCTGCACCCGTTACCAGGGCCCAGCGGCCACGATAGTCGTTAAGCTCCGTCATCGTTGTCCGGTCCTTCGCGGCAATCTGCCGTTCCGCGGGCGTTGGCGGGCCATATTGCATCGTGGACCCAGTTACGCCATAACCCTCGGCCTTGAATCTAAGAGCGCGGGCGTAGCTCAGGGGTAGAGCATAACCTTGCCAAGGTTAGGGTCGGGCGTTCGAATCGCCTCGCCCGCTCCA
>JBJXEH010000204.1:0-7362 GCA_046153995.1 Micropepsaceae bacterium | reverse complement strand
GCCGTCGAAGGCGTCGAAATCTTCCACGCAGGCACCGCCACGAAAGACGGCGCCCTCATCGCAAACGGCGGCCGCGTGCTGAACGTCACCGCACTGGGCCGCGACGTGGCGCAAGCTCAAGCACGCGCCTATCGCGCGGTCGATCTGATCCAGTGGCCGGAGGGTTTTTGCCGGCGCGACATCGGCTGGCGCGCTATCGGGCGTCGCTGAGAGTTACCGATCCACCTGCGCGACCGACGCCCGCACCACCGGAATCTCGTGATCGGCGAGCGCCTTCATCCGCGAACCCTTCGTGGCCAAGCGCAAAGAGCGAAGCGAGTACGAAGGGGCGCCAACGGCGCCCCTTATCTATTACCGAACCAGAAAGCCCGAGCAGCTACCAGTAACAGCAGATGGTCTGGAAAGATTCCATTCGTGACGACAGTCGATCCGGGCGCCATCGGCCGCATCAAACATGTTTACCTGGTGGCGCATTGTTGGTGTGCTGCCAATACCGGGCCAGAAGCAACCGTAGTGAATTTCTCGGGACGCTTCGGCACGCGAACAACCAGCGGCAGTCGGACAACTGCGCCGCGCAATATTCGTCGGCGGGAATCCAGCACGCACGACGATAGATGAAATTGACGTCTCCGGCCTGGCGGCGCCGCACGCTCCACCCACCAGCGCCCCATTGGCCTCGGCAAATGTGTGCACCCGCTGATAGCGGCAGAATCCCGTGTCGAAAACCGCAAAGCGATCAATGGTCTGGCAACGGAAAGGATGCGGAACACCCGCTCGAGCTCGCGTAATGGCGATGTCGCCGATCGTTTCGGCAAAGCGATCCAGTAGCGAAGCGGCACCACCGGACTTGCCGGAGCCCACACGAAACGTCTTGCTATCTACGAAAATCGCAACAGGTGTGCCCTTCGCATCGAAGGCGTTTCCATCCGCCTTCAATGTGTAGCCGCCCTGCTTCAGGTTAGCCTGCAGCGACCGCGGTATCGCATCAGAGTCGACAATGAACACGCCCGACTCCTTTGGCCCCGTCGCCTTTTTCATCTCCGCGGTGGTGATGAACTTCACGCCGGCAACGGAACCTTTTGGGAGACCGGCCTCACCATCAGGTACTGCGTGAACAGGCATTCCGCTGACCGGCCCTTTGGGGCCTTGGGGCGCAGTCGGCGCCGCAAACGCGACCGAAATTACGAGCAAGGCACCTACCAGGCTCGTTGAGCCCACTACTAGAACGTGACGCATGGTCACCTCCCTGAGGTTGGTAGTGCGAGCATACGCCCGCTGATAAGAACAACAAGCACGCCAGCGAGTCGTCCGACCGGTTTGCGACGGCGCTCACATCGCGCGAAAGCACCCATGCTGCTGCAACGGCGCCGTCCGCAACGTCGACGAATGGTACACGGCCTTCGACATCAAGCCGGAAGACCGCGTCCGGATTTGGTGAGCTGCGCAACCGGAAATGACAAAGGGGCGCCGACACCGGCGCCCCTTTTTCTATCCGCCACCAACTGGCGATCACTTCTCCGCTTTGTACCGCACCCGATTGTTGCGCGGCTCGTGCTCCAGTTCGACGAGCCCCATGAGCTCAAGCACCGGCGTCACGTAGTTCGCGAACCGCCCACGATAGCCCTTGCGCAAGCCGTAGTAGCCGCCGACCGGATTCTTCGCATCGCGCGCCCACGCCTCGACCGTCCCGGGCAGCACCGGTTTTCCTTCGTCGGCATTGCCGAGCGCCATCCAATCGCCATGCTTCTTCAACATGGCAGCGAGATCGTCGATGCACCGCAGCTGATATGAAAGCTTCGTCGTGCCAACCTGCACCACAAGCGCCGGCGGCTTCAAACGCTCGTCGCGCCACGCCTGATACGCCGATGTCAGCGACGGCGTCTTCAGAACCCACGGATCGTCTTCCGTTCCCGCACCATAGGTGACCTTGTTCTTGCTCATGCCTTGCGTTCCGCGAGCGCTCGCAAACCGTCGGCGAATTTTTCGAACGACGGTTGAAGATCGGGAATCGACGAACCGATCAACGCGAGCATGGGACCGGAGAATTCCTCGCGCATATGAAACGCCGTGCCGTCAGCCTGCGGCGTGAGGTTGTACTGCCGCACGCCCTTGAACAGACCGAACGGCATACCGCCTTCCCAAACCATGCGCTTGCCCGGCACAAACTCGCTCACCCGCAGCGCAAAGGCGCGCTTAGGATCCGCCTCCGACCACAGCTTCAGCTTGCCGCCGGATCTGATCTCGCCGTCGAGCCGCAACACGCCGAGCCCCCCGCCGACTAGCGCCTTTGCATCTGTCAGGCATCCCCACACCCGGTCGGCCGGGGCGGCGATCTGGCGGCGAACTTCAAAGAACTTCATGCGTGACTCCCGCGCGTTATGGCGCCCGTGTTATGGACCATCTAATAGGACATCTATTGTCATATTTGGGGTTCGCAATGCGAGCGTCGCGCCTCTTACAAATCTTGCTGCTGCTGCAGAACCGGGGGCGGATGACAAGCGCCGTGCTCGCCCGCGAATTGGAGGTCGCGCGACGCACGATCCTGCGGGACATCGATGCTCTGACCGAGGCGGGCCTCCCCATCATCGTACATCGGGGAAACCAGGGCGGTGTCGAACTCGGCTTCAACTACCGCACGCGTCTGACAGGCCTTGCCGCTGACGAGGCCGAAGCGATCGCCGTCGTCTTGACCCGGCCGCTCGGCCATCTGGCGCAACTCGGCATCGCCGACGCCGCCGTCCGGGCTCGCCGCAAGCTGATCGAGTCGTTTCCCGATCAGGTCCGCGAGCGCATTGCGACCGCAATGGAGCGCTTCCGCTTTGCCGAGGCCGCCAGCACGGACGACACCCGACTCGCCGCATTGGCCGACGCAATTCGTGACAAGGCGGTCGTCCGCATCAACGCGTTTCAATCCGGCGAACGCACGATCCACCCCGTGGCGCTCGTACTGCACAGCGAGGGCTGGTGCGTGGAAGACGCCCTGGCGAGCGAGCTGATCGACCTCGATGCCTGCGGCGACATCAACGTCTCCGCACGAACCTTCGCGCGCAGCTAAGCGCAAGAACCGCTCACGCGAAGATCAGCGATTCACCTGCGCCTGCGCGACGGACGCTCGCACCACCGGGATCTCGTGATCCGCAAGCGCTTTCATCCGCGGCTTGCGCGCGAGTGCCGCTTCGATCGCGGGCTTGAACCGCGCGGCCTTCGCAGCCTCGCGCTCGGCCGCCTCCCGCTTGAACTCCCCCATCACCTCGCCCGCAAACAGCTCCAGCGACGCACAGATATGCTCGTGCTTGTTGCGCCCCGCCTGCTGCATGAAGATCACCTGATCGACGCCGGACTCTTGGAACGCGCGCAGATGCAGCCGCATATCCTCCGGCGTACCGATGCCCGCTCCGGCCGGCGCGCGGTTCGCGGCCGCAGCCAACTCCTCCGTCCGGTTGCCGCGCAACGCCAGATACTCGCCCCACAGATTCGTCCGCCCCGGCACCGTATCGCGCGCGACGAGCGCGTTCAGCGCATAGCCGAAGAACTCGAACCCCTCATGCCCACGCCTAATCGCCTCCGCCCGGTCGTGATGGATTGAGAATGACGACACCATCGCGATGTTCGCATTCACGCTATGCCCGATCGGCACGCACGCGTCCGACGCGATGATCCCGTAATAGATGTCGGCCCAAGCGCGCGCCTCGTCCGGGTTGACGAACGCAAACGCCAGCGCGCCGACACCCAGCGACGCCGCCACCTTGATCGTGTCCCTGTTCGTGCACGCCATCCACATCGGCGGATGCGGGCTCTGCACCGGCTTCGGCAGCACGTTGCGGCACGGCATCTTGAAATACTTGCCCTCAAATCCCGGATAAGGGTCCATCACCATCATATTGGCGACCTGCTCGCCCGCCTCGATCGCCATCGCGCGCTTTTCTTTGGCCGGAATCCCAAACCCGCCAAGCTCCAACCGCGTCGCCCCCTCGCCGATCCCAAAATCAACGCGCCCATCCGACATGATATCGAGCGTCGAGAGCGTCTCCGCCGTCCGCGCCGGATGATTGTAATTCGGAATCACCTGCCGGATGCCATGCCCGAGCCGTATCCGCTTCGTCCGCGCCGCAGCCGCAGCAAGAAAAACCTCCGGCGCCGAAGAATGCGAATACTCGTCGAGAAAATGGTGCTCAACCTCCCACGCATAATCGAACCCCAACCGGTCCGCGAGCTCGACCTGCGCCAGAGCCTCATGAAACAACCTCCGCTCGTCACCAGGCGCCCAAGGCTTGGGCAACTGCATCTCATAGAAAACGCCAAATTTCATGGGAGCCTCAATGTCGCGATACGGCAGTATCGGCAATCGCCAAGCCATTGCAATGTCCCCAGAAACACCATTTTCTCGGATGTCGTCGACCCCGCCTCGCCAAGTCATCTCTGCTAGTAATCGCGGGATCAAAATGAAGTGCGAGTGACCGACATGACACTGAACGAGGCTGCACGGAAGGAAATACGTGAAGCTCTCAACGAGCTCCTTCCAATTTGGGAAAATGAACCCCTGCAGGATCAGCAACGCGCGGTGCGACCGAGCGGCGTCGGTGCATTCAGCATCAACATTGAGAAGTATCGGGGCGTCCAGACATTTATAAGCCTGCAAAAGAAACTGGAAGCACATCCTACCACGCTTCAACTTCAGGAGGTGCTGCGAGCCGAGGAGCCGCGCCTTCTGGGGTCCATAGAGTGTGCACCGCTTCTAAGTCGGCGACGAATTCAGAGGGCTTGGCAACTCATTGCCTGTTGGTGCCAGTACCTAACGGAGCCAACACATAACGAACCCAAGCGATCAATCGACACGTTGCTGACAGCGTTGAACAACCTATTGCGCGACGAAAAGGTGATCGCTGAGACAATCTCCCCGCTTGCCGGCCTTACTCTTGAAGAGGGGGCAGACCAAATCCAAATTGGAGATGCGCTACACTTGCGGCGGCTTGAGCCGGAGGAGATCGCCGAACTCGGAACGAGCGATATTTACAATCTTTCAGATACAAACATCGTGACTCGGTGGATAAGCACCGCGGTTGTCGCGACAAGCGAAGTCAGTTGCAAAGTTCTTGCCGAAGCTGTGGAGGGGCCAACCGACGGTGGATTACATCGAAAGGTTGTCGAAAAAATCGACCGCTTCCTTTCTGCGTTGTCAATTCTGAAGCCGGGTCGCGTGTCCGTTGTGAGCACGGAGACTCGTTTGCGCCCTATGGTGCTACCAGGAATGCGCGGTGCCAAAACACAACCACTTACGCATTCGCCCTTCGAGCACATGGAACTGACTCAGGCGGAACTTGACCAGTTGCCCGGAATATTCGCCGGGCTGACGAACTCGTCGTTGTCTGAACTTCGTATTGCCGCTGACAGACTAAGAGAAGCCGAAAGCCGACTGTCTCGGACCGATAGCCTTCTCGATGCGGTGATTGGGCTCGAAGCACTCTTAAATCCTCACGACTTCGGAGAGCTAGCTTTTAGAGTCGCTGTGAACTACGCGTTCTTGGCACCGCCGAACGCGCGGCGCGCACGATATGAGACGGTCAAGACGATACAAAAGACACGCAACTCAATCGTACATGGCGGTCGCCAAACAAGGGAGTTACCAAACATCCATGCTCATGCTGAAGCAGCTCGCGCGTGCCTTCGCGACGCAATCAAGCGCTTTCTGTCGGATTCAGCATTGAAAAGTTTGACCAAACTTGATGTCGAAATGTGGCTCGATAGAATCATCCCTCCAAACTAGCCGCTCCCTACCCCGGCAACTTCTCAAACTTCGGGATACCCTCCGGCACGCGGTGGAACGGTTGGCTGTCGCACGTGTAGATCGCGAGCTTCGGCGTGAACACTTTCGGGTCGTCGAGCGAGCCCACTTTCAGGATCACCGCCGGAAAGCCCGGTGGGCGCGTCACGATATGCGTGCCGCACTCGGCGCAGAACTCGCGCGTCACGGGCTTGTCCAGGTCCTTGCGCGAAAACTGCTTCGGCGTGCCCTTCGTGTATTTGAACGAGGGGATCGGCATCGCGATGAAGACGTTGGGCGAACCGCCGGTCATATATTGGCACTCGCGGCAATGGCACTGCGCCATCATCATCGGCTCGCCCTCGGCCATATAGCGCAGCGCTTTGCAATAACATCCGCCTTCGAGTTTCATGGGGCGTCTCCTCAAGTGTCGATGACGCAAGCATATCCCAATCCACCGCGTTATGTGAGGGGGGCCTGGGAGCGCCGGCTTCCAGCCGGCCCTTCGGGCCACTCCAAAAAGAGCCGGCTGGAAGCCGGCGCTCCCAGGCTTTAGGCACTCTTCTGAGGATCGTGCCCCTTGCAATTCGCCCATACCGCAACTATCTTCACTTATATTCAGTGGCGTACCTGCCTCCCACCCGCGCCGCTTTCCCTGGCCGCTTCACCCGGCCAGCGGCTGCGACTTGAACCTGCTTATCGAATACCAAAACACGCGGGAAACCCAAGCCCAGCGTTGCATTTTTGCCGCGCGCTTCCACCAACCGCAAGCTGAATAAGTACGCCAACCCACGCCCGCCCGTTGTGCCCTGACGTTACATGTAACGGATAAGTTACACATATGTTACGTCAAAAACGGCGGGCAGCCGCCTTTGTTACGCTGTAACGGATTGGATCGAGTCACTTTTCGCAAGTACCGCAAAGCCACAGCGGTCTGAGTGGAACAAAACCTGGGAGCGCGGGCATCCTGCCCGCTCTTTCTGCAACGACACCAGGTAAAAAAGGAAGAGCGGGCTGGAGGCCCGCGCTCCCAGGTGAGCCTACGCTCTTGCAGGGAGGAACTTCGGCATCCGCAGCAACGCCGCCGAGATCAGCGCGACGATCACGCCGACCGGGAAAATCTCCAAAAACGTGAGCCCCATCCGGTAGGGCATGTTCGTGTTGTAAGCGGTCATCATCGCATCCATCTCGGTGACGAGCTTGTCCAGAGCGGCGCCGGTCAGCCCCTTCGCCTTCTCACCCGCGATGTAGTGGTCCATGTACGCCTTCATGTACGAGCCGTCGGTCGCGGCCATATAGACCTCCCACCCGGCCACATAGATCACGCCGGCGACGATCGCGATGGCGAGTCCCATCAGGAACGCGGGCACAAACTTGATCACCCCGCCGAGGTCGCGGTCGCGATACCGCTTCACCCCGAAGAAGATCATCGACAAGGCGACGATCATGGTCGTGTAGCCGAACAACAACGAGTTGTCGTTCATGTCCGGCTGCCCGCCGACATAGATAATGAACGCGATCATCGCGCCGATGACGATCAGTCCGGCAAACGTGCCGTAGAGAAAGATGATGTTGGTCATGGGATGCTTGCTGCCCCTCCT
>JBJXEH010000203.1:0-6463 GCA_046153995.1 Micropepsaceae bacterium | reverse complement strand
ACGTCGCGCATCCTCACACTGTGCTGGGCTGGGAAGTGGCGGACATTGTGGCGGCGATCAAAGCGTTGCACGAGCGCGGCGTTGCCATGAACATCTACAAGGGGATGGGCCAGGACGAGTTGGGCATTTGGACTTCACCCGACGGGAAGGCGAAGGTCGCCTTCTTCAACGACCCCGACGGCAACGGCCTCAGCCTCACGTCGGCCTAGTGCGTTTGGCCTGCGTTAAGCGCCACGCTTTGCTGAGCGTGCGGCGCGTAGCGATGGCAGAGCGCGTATGCGGGGGCGCGGGCGTTTATCTGGCTCGGCCCGTGATGCGCCACGTATCGTGCATCATCGGATGATCTGCGGCGGCTTTTGGCGCGTAGCTCTGGTCAGAGGTGTGTTCGATGAAATGGTTACTGGCTTACGGCGCGACGGCGTTGGTGTTTGCTGCCTTGGATTTCGTCTGGCTCACCCAGATGGGTGAGGCGGTTTACCGGCCGGCGTTGCAAGAGTTGATGGCGCCGGATGTGAACTATCCGGCGGCGGTGGTCTTTTATGTTGTCTACATCGCCTGCGTCGTGTTTCTGGCGGTTCGCCCGGCCGTGCAGGCGCGGTCGTTGGCGACCGCGTTCGTCAACGGCGCTGTGTTGGGACTTTGCGCCTACGCGACGTACGACCTCACGAACATGGCGACGCTCAAAGTTTGGCCGATGCACGTCGCTGCGCTCGACGTCGGTTGGGGCACGGTCCTGACCGCCATCGCGGCGGCGGCGGGGTATCTCGCGAGCAGCCGCGCCGTCTAGGCTTCATCGCGTGGGCTTCACGGGCGCCCTGCGTGCGGCGCGTCCACGGTGGTGACCAAGATTTTTCCCTTCGGTTCCGCGCCCGATTCGTGCGGTAGCGAGCTTGGGGCGGTTAGCATGAAGAGCGTTTTGCCGTCTTCGCCGCCCAGCATGCAGGCGTAGCAGGGTTGCTCTGTTGCTATCACCTCGATGATCTTGCCGCCTTGGCTCACGCGAAAACATTCGGGGGCGAGGGGGTTGGCGACCCAGACAGCGCCTTCAGCGTCCAGGCAGATGCCGTCTGGGACGCGCGGCCAGAGGCTCGCCCATTCGCGGCGGTTTGTCAGCGCGCCGTTCGGGCCGATGTCGAAGGCGGTGAGGCAACCGCCCAAGCTTTCGCCGATGATCAACGTTTTGCCGTCGGGGGTGATGACCGTCCCGTTCGGGAAGTGCATGTCTATGGCGGCGATACTTGTGGTGCCGTCTGTTTGCACAAGGGCTAGTTTCGCGGCGGCGTGATCGGCGATAACGCTTTCGGGCCCGCGCTTCGTTAGCTCCGTGTCGAGATCGAAGCCGAAATTGCCGACATAGGCGCGGCCGGCCGTGTCCACCACCATGTCGTTGCAGTACCAGGTCGCGATCGCGTTCAGGTCTGCGTGCACGCTCATTTGGCCGGCCGGTGTGCGGCGGAGGACTTGGCGTTTTTCCATCGAGACGATCAGCATGCTGCCGTCGGGCATCCAGCCGAGACCCGACGGGCGGTCGTCGAGCGTGAACTCCGTGCGCACGTCGCCCTTCAGCGACACCGACTTCACCGCGTGCGCGAAGAAGTCGGAGAACCACAGCCGCCCGTCATACCAGCGCGGGCCTTCGCCGAAATAGATGCCGGTGCAGAGGGTTTTGGTTTGGCGGGGCATGTTTTTGTTCCGTGATTGGCGGTTGGTGTTTTGTGGATGGTGGTTAGGACTTCTTGCTTTCGAAGTGCGCGCGCCAGTGGGCGAATTCAGCAGTACGTTTGGCGATTGCGGCTTTGGCCTTCGGGTCGCCTTTGGCGAAGCGGCGGTAGGGTTTGCCGATGAGATCGATGTAGGTTTCGCCGCCCATCTTGAATGTGCGGGTTGGGGCGAATGCCTCGCATTGTGTCTTCTTCAGGCGGGTTGCGAGTTCGGCGAAGGTTTCCACGGGAAAGTTGTTGGCGATGTTTAGACGCTTCAGCCATGTCATTGCGGCGAGCGGCCTGATGTCGTCGCCGGGGACTTCCGCAAACAGCGACAGCTCTTCGAGCTTTTTCAGGTGCGCGAGCGGCGCGATGCTCGCGATAGCTTGCTTCTTCGTGGCGCCGCCGCAGATGTATAAGAAGTTGAGCTGCGCGAGTTTGCTTATTGGCGCGAAGTCGGTCACGCGCTTCAGGTCGCCGAGCGTAAGTGCGCGCAGGGCCTTCAGTCCGGCGAGCCAGTCCAGCGTTTCGACTTTTGGTGCCCACTCGAAGGTTAGGACTTCCAGCTTCGTGAGCTTGGCGAGTGCCGCGGCACTCTCGCCGCGGAAGCCGAACACGCGAAGTTCGGTGAGGTGGTTCAGCTTGCCGATGAGGTCGAGTTGGTCTTGCGCGAGCTCGCGCACTTGCAGGCGGCGTAACGCTTTCAGGCTGGTCAGCCTGTCGAACGAGGCGGTCTTTCCCGTGACGAAGAGCGTGTCTGCGTTTGCGTTCGTTTGAGCAAGGTCGGTGGGGACTCGCCCGAAGTCCGGCGCTGCGTTGTAGAGCCAATCGTGCCAGGATTGGCCTTTTGGTTTGGCGCGCATGCTGTGTTCCTGTTGGTTTGCGTTAAGGCAGTGCGCCTTTGCGCAGGCCTTCGATGAAGGTGTTGACGGTGAGGTCGGCGATCTTCGTTGGTTTCGCGGGACCGGCGGGGTCGAGGTGGAAGCCGTGTTCGGCGAACAGCGCCGCCGCTTTCGCGACGATTTTGCCGCGGCGATCCTGGTAATCCTCAGCCTGGGCGCGCGCCATTGTATTTGCACTATAGCGGTTGAAAATTGACCGTCCATTCGGTTTATTAATCGGGCTCCCCTCAACCCCCTCGATCACACAAGAAAGCTCTTCGATGTCCGTCGCGATGCCGACGCGCGCAGGCGCATCCGAAAACCGCATCGACCGCGATGTCGATTGGCGGCGTGCGGCGTGGCTGGTGCAGGCGTCGCGGGCGCTCGACGAGTTGGAAGAAACGAAGCTCGTGCCGGAGCGCAAGATTTTCTATCAGTTTTCCGCGCGCGGGCATGACGTGGCGCAGGTGTTGCTCGGGCTTCAGCTCACCAACAAGCACGATGCGATCTGCGGGTACTACCGCTCGCGGCCGATTTTGCTGGCGCTTGGGGTCTCGCTTGCCGATGCGTTGGGCTCGTCCATGGCGCGGGCGGGCGGATACTCCGACGGGCGCGATATCGGGGCGGTGTTTAACTATCCGAACGCGAACGGGCCGTCGGCGTTGCCGATGTGCGGGGGTGTTGGCGCTCAGTATACGCCGACGGCGGGATGGGCGCAGGCGCTGGAATACCGGCGCACGGTGCTCAAAGAGCGCGCGTGCGAGGGTGCGATTTCGGTTGCGCTGGGCGGCGACGGGTCGGTGGCGACGAACGGGTTTTGGGCGGCACTGAATATGGCGGCGGTGCTGCAGCTGCCGATGCTGTTCTATATCGAGGACAACGGCTACGGCATTTCGGTGCCGGGGTCGCTGCAAACGCCGGGCGGCGATGTCGCGGCGAATTTGAAGGCGTTCAAGCAGCTTGCGGTGATCACGGGCGACGGCACGGATCCGATGGAAGCGGGCGCGCTGATCAAGGATGCGGTGCGGCTGGTGCGCGAGCGGCGTGGGCCGGCGCTGCTCAGGCTGACCGTGCCGCGGCTCGAGGGGCATTCGTTTCAGGACACGCAGACGTACAAGCCGGCGGACGTGATCACGGCCGAGAAGGTGCGCGATCCGCTGCCGAAGTTGCGGGAACATTTGGTGCCTGCGGTTTGCGACACTGCGGAGTGGGAGCGTATCGGCGCCGATGCGAAGGCCGCTGTTGAGAATGCGCGGCGCGAGGCCGAGGCGCGGCCGGTCGCCGATCTCGCGAACACGGCGCGGCATGTTTTCTTCGAAGATGAAATGCAGCGACAAGGCGGGCAGGCGACTCACGGTTACGTTTCGCCGCGCACGACCGACACGGCGCTCATCGACGGGCAGCGCATCAACATGGTCACTGCGATCCGGCGCACGCTGGAGCACGAACTCGCCGTCAATCCGCGCGTCGTCGTGTTTGGCGAGGACGTGGGGCCGAAGGGTGGCGTGCATGCGGTGACGCTGGGGCTGCAGGAGAAGTTCGGGGTTGCACGGGTGTTCGACACGTCGCTGTCGGAAGAAGGCATCATCGGGCGCGCGGTCGGCATGTCGCTTGCCGGGCTGATGCCCGTGCCTGAAATTCAGTTCCGTAAGTACGCGGACCCGGCGGCGGAGCAGATCAACGATTGCGGCACCATGCGCTGGCGCACGAACAACCGGTTCGCCGCACCGATGGTGGTCAGGATGCCAATCGGGTTTTTCAAGTGCGGCGATCCTTGGCACAGCCAGACGAACGAGGTGCAATACGTGCATGCGCCGGGGTGGAAGGTTGCGGTCCCGTCGAATGCGGAAGATGCGGTTGGGTTGTTGCGTACGGCGCTGCGTGGCAACGATCCCGTGATGTTCTTTGAACATCGCGCGATGCTGGATGCGCCATTTGCCCGGCGGCCCTATCCTGGCGACGACTTTGCTTTGCCGTTCGGCGTGGCGCGGGTCGTGCGTGAGGGCGACGATCTCACCATCGTCACGTGGGGCGCGATGGTGGAGCGAGCGCAAGAGGCGGCGGACGGGCATTCCGTCGAGATCATCGATTTGCGTACGCTGATGCCGTGGGATCGCGACGCTGTGGTCGCTTCGGTGAAGCGCACGCGGCGGTGCCTGATCGTGCATGAGGATTTGATCACGGCGGGATTTGGGGCGGAGATCGCGGCGGTCGTCGCGGAGCGTGCGTTCCTCGACCTCGATGCGCCGGTCTCGCGGCTGGCGATGCCGGACATCCCGAGCCCGCACAATCCGGCGCTGATGGAATGGGCGTTGCCATCGGTCGAAGGTATCCGCGCCAAGATCGAAGCGCTGACGGGGTTTTGATGGCCGACATCATCGTTCCCGCCGAGCAGGAAGGCACCACAGCGGTTGTCAAGAATTGGCTGAAAAAGATCGGCGAGCCGGTGCGCGTGAACGATCCTGTCGTTGAGATCGAGACGGACAAGGTCGCGGTTGAGATCGCAGCTGCAGTGGACGGTGTGCTTTCCGAGATACTGCTCGACAGCGGCGCTGAGGTGGAGCCGGGCACCGTGCTCGGGCGGATCGCTGGCGGTGTTGCTGCGCCCGCCGAGGCAAAGCGCGAGGCGCCGGCGGCGCGCGCGACAGCGGCACGAGCGGCGAGCGACCCGTTGCCGCCCGGCATTCGACGGATGCTTGCCGAGCATGGTGTTGATGCCGGTGATGTGCCGATGCGTGGCGAGCGGCTGACGCGGGAAGATATTCAGGCGTTCGTTGATGCACGCTCCGGCGCGCCCGTGGCTTCCGGTGTCACGCGCCTGCCGCACGATTCCATGCGCAAGCGCATTGCCGAGCATCTGTCGCAGTCGGTACGCACGGCGCCGCATGTGACGGCGGTGTTCGAGGCCGATTTCTCCGCCATCATCGCGCACCGCAATGCGAACAAAGTAGCGTTCGAGAAGGCGGGTGCCAACCTTACCTTCACGGCGTACTTCGTGGCGGCCTCTGTTGCGGCGATGAAGGTGGCGCCGGCCGTGAACGGGCGGTGGTTCGACGATCGCATCGAGATCACCGACGATGTGAACATCGGCATCGGTACGGCTTTGGGCGAAAAGGGGTTGATCGTTCCGGTCATCCACAAGGCGCAGACTTTGGCGTTGCTCGACATCGCGAAGGCGTTGACCGATCTCTCGGAACGTGCGCGTGCAGCTAAGCTTTCGCCTTCTGACGTGCGCGACGGGACATTTTCGATCTCGAACCATGGCGTTTCCGGCTCGCTTATTGCGTCGCCGATCATCATCAACCAGCCGCAGTCGGCGATCCTCGGTGTCGGTAAGCTCGAGAAGCGTGCAGTGGTGCGCGAAGTGAGCGGAGTTGATAAGATCGAGATACGTCCGATGGCCTATGTGTCACTCACGATCGACCATCGCGTGATCGACGCGTTCCAAACGAATGCGTGGCTGACGCGGTTCGTCGAAACGTTGGAGACTTGGGGCCCTTAAAGGAAGCCAACGATGGCGAAACCGCAAATTCAAGCCGTGCCTCAAAGCCTGTTCGATGCATTGAAGCCGCAAGCGCAAGACCCGCTGCTCGCGCTGATGGTCGCGTTCCGCAACGATCCGCGCGAGGGGAAGATCGACCTCGGCGTCGGCATGTATCGTGATACGAGCGGCATCACGCCCATCATGCGTGCGGTGAAGGCGGCGGAGCGCATCCTGCTCGAGACGCAGACGACGAAGGGTTACATGGGTTCGGAAGGCGATCCAGTGTTCGTCGAGTTGTTGCGGCCAATTGTGTTCGGCGGCACGTTGGCCAAGAGCGATCGCATCGTCGGGCTGCAGACGCCAGGCGGGACGGGTGCGTTGCGCCTTGGCGCGGA
>JBJXEH010000202.1:0-22308 GCA_046153995.1 Micropepsaceae bacterium | reverse complement strand
CCGCTCTCCTTTTTGCGTGCGGGCGCCCCCGTTGCGGTTCGGCGCCCAAGCCAAACGTTTGTGCAAAGCCCATCAATGCCTCTTCCAGCACCGAGAGTTTCAGATGGTAGATCACCGACTTTCCATCCTTCTCGGCCGCGATCAGGTTCGCTTCGCGCAGCACGGCGAAGTGGGCGGACATCGTGGGCTTCGACACGTCGAAATGATCCGCGAGGTCGCCCGCACTCATCGGGCCATCGCGCAGAAGCTGCAGCACATGGCGACGCGTCGGATCGGACAAAGCCTTGAATACACCGGTCATAAATCGATATTTAGCTAATCATCGAAATGATGTCAAGGGGCGGGCTGGTGCCACGGCCGGAGCGCCGAACGCCGCCCATTTAAGGGACGCGGAAGCTGTCTTGTATGTGGCGCACTTTCGCTGCCCAGAAGCTGGACCATTCGAATTCGGCGGTCTCCTGGTCTTCGTCTTCGACGATGCAGGTCAGGAAATAGGCCTTGCCGGCTGCTGCGATGATCAATTGGCTTTGGACTTGGCCTGGCGATTTCGCCGCGCTGTCGGTGAAGCTCGCCGTACAGATGGCGCCCTGCGACCCGTTGCGTTCGAACGACTCCGAGCCGCCGATGTTCACGCCGCTGACGGTTTTGCTATCGTGCTGACAGAAGGTTTCGCGGCGCTCAGTCGCGAGTGCCGCGGCAAAGGCCGCCCGCGTCACCCCCGCCGGATAGGCTGTGCGGTGGGCCATACACACCAAATCTCCGCTCAAGCCGGCTGTGACCGAGAAGAACATCAAGTCGTCGGGATTTTTGGCGTCGGCCTTGTTGACCGCCGCCACCGGCATCGAGACCGTGAGGCCCTTCTCGCCGCGTAACGTTTCGGTCTTCCATTCTTCTTTTGCAGAAGCGCCTGCGATCGATAAGGCGGCGAGCGTTGTTAGCGCAATGCGCAAGGACGTCATGGGCCGAACTCCAGCGCGCCGGCGAATCCCGGTGCTTGGGGAAAGAGCCTAGCACAAGCGGCACGAGAATGGCTTCAGGCGCCGGAGGGTTGGTCCGGCGCCTGTTGCGCGTTGGTTAGAACGTCCAGCTGAGGCGGGCGGTGACGAGATGAACGTTGGCGTCGATGTTTTGGATGTGCGTCGTGGCGGCGAGGAACGGGGCCACTTGCACGTTTAAGCGGTCGTCCGGCGAGTAGCTGCTGTAGTCGTAGCTGAGCCCCAAGGTCACGTTCGGCGCGATTGCGTGGTCGATGCCGACGCCGGCCGTCCAGCCGCTTTCGCGGTCGGAACTTGTGCTCGTCAGCTGTCCCGAGGAGATGATGTTCGAATACGTGTCGATCTGCGCGTTCGCGTAGCCGCCCTTGATGTAGACGAGCCAGTCGCCCCAGGAATGGCCCAGCTGCAACACGGCGGTGAATTGGTCGCTGATCTCGATCGAGCGCGAGCGGTCGAGCACGATTGCCGGGTCTGCACCTACGGTGTCGTCGATGGTGCCCGCCGTGTAAGTCGCCTCTAGCCCCAAGATCCAATCCGGGCCGATGTCGAAGCGGACGCCGAGTTGGCCGCCGCCGACCGCAGCCGCGTCGCTGAACGACAGCGGTTCGGTTTGCGGAAGCAGCGGTTGGAAGTGCACGTAGTCAGCGTCGGCGATGCCGAAGCCGCCGTGCAGGCCGATGTAGACGCCTTCGAAGTGCGTTGCGTTCGCGGCGGCGAACCACGTGTAGCCGAGTACAGCGGCCGATGCCGCCAGTGCGATTTTGGTTTTCATGTCGTCCCCCAATGCCGGACGGGGTGGGCCCGGCAACCCATCCTTGCGCCTTAACATGGGCGGCGGGCGGCCGCGATCACATCTGCACGGCGCGTGCGAATGATCGCTTGGAAAACATCGCACGGTTGTGCGGGCGGTGTGCGCGGTCGCCTGGGTGGGGTGTAAGTACTGCGTGGGGTTGGGGTATAGCGGTTCGTTTTATCGTGTCCCCGTCACTTATTCGTTTAAGCCAAAAGCCTGGGAGCGCCGGCTTCCAGCCGGCTCTTGTTGCGTCGACGCGTCAGAAAGAGCCGGCTGGAAGCCGGCGCTCCCAGGCCTGGTGCCTCCGCTCTTACGCAAACTTCGCTAGACGCCCGCGGATGATCTCGTTCGCTTGTTTCATGATGCGGTCGATGAGTTCTTTGCAGGTGGGGATGTCGTTGATGAGGCCCACCACCATGCCGCAGGACCAGGCGCCCGCGTCCATGGCGCCGTCTTTCATGATCTTCGGATATACGCCCGCGACTTCGCCAATGATGTCTTCGAATTTGAGGTTAGCGCCCAGCGCTTTTTCTTTCTCGAGGAGGCGGTCGACGGCGGCGTTCTTCAGCACGCGTTCGGTGTTGCGCAGCGGGCGCATCACGAGGCGGGTGTCGAGTTCGCTCGCCGCCACGATCGCTTGCTTCACGTTGTCATGCACCGGCGCTTCTTTCGTGGCGATGAAGCGCGTGCCCATGTTCATGCCGTCGGCGCCCATCGCGAGTGCGGCCACCAGGCTGCGGCCGTCGGCCATGCCGCCCGAGGCCACGAACGGGATTTTGAGTTCATCCGCCGCGCGCGGCAGCAGGATCATGTTCGGCACGTCGTCTTCGCCAGGGTGACCGCCGCATTCGAAGCCGTCGACCGAAACCGCGTCGCAGCCGATCGACTCGGCCTTCAGCGAGTGGCGCACGGACGTGCATTTGTGGATGACCTTGATGCCGTTCTCTTTCAGCACCGGCAGCCATTTTTGCGGGTTGTTGCCCGCCGTCTCAACGTACTTCACGCCGCCGTCGATGATCGCTTTGATGTAGCCCGGATAATCCGGCTGCGTGAGGGCGGGTAGGAATGTCAGGTTCACGCCGAACGGTTTCTTCGTCATCTCGTGGCAGCGGCCGATTTCCTTCGCGAGGTTCGCGGGCGTGCCTTGCGTGAGCCCCGTGATGATGCCGAGCCCGCCCGCATTCGACACCGCCGCCGCCATCTCGGCAAAGCCCACGAAATGCATGCCGCCTTGGATGATCGGATGCTCGATGCCGAACATTTCGGTGATGCGGGTTTTCATGGGGCGGTGGCTCCGGCGGTGGATGGCTTGGTGCGGAGTCAATGCCATGGCGTGCGCAATTGGTCCATGCCTTCCTGGGACCGCGGGCATCCCTGCCCGCTCTTCTTGCGTTTGAACGTAAGCCAAGAGCGGGCAAGGATGCCCGCGGTCCCAGGAAGAAAGATCAATAGCGGAGGAACGGCTTGCGTTCGCTCAGCCACGACTGCTCGTCGGGCGTTGTGAGAGCGTCAAGGTCGTTGGGCGTTGCCGCTTTGTCGTCCACCCACTCGCGCAACAACGGGCTGCCGTTGATGACGTCGATGGCTAGTTTGTCGAGTTCGTATTCGTAGGGGAAGTCGCGCCAGAGGGGGTAGTTGGGGTGGAGGTTGCGGATCGCTTTGAACGCCAGGGCTTGGACGCGCCAGGGTTTGAACTCGGCGTGGTCATATGTGCGAGGGTCTTCGGTGTGGATTTGGATGCCGTTGCAGAGCTTGCCGACGTGTTTGTGGAATGTGGGTTCGAACCAGCAATCGCGGAGGGTGCAGCCGCGTAGCCAGTGCGGTGCTAGCCGCTGCATCTCGGCGATCACTTGTCTCCCGTCGATGTCGGGGGCGCCGAAGAGTTCGAGGGGGCGTGTCGTGCCGCGGCCTTCGGACAAGGTCGTGCCTTCGAGCATCACGGTGCCGGCGTAGGCGCGTGCCATCCAGAGGTTCGGCGCGTTCGGGCTGGGGTTCACCCAGGTGCGCGTGCCCAACGGCCAGCCGTAGCCGGGGGCTTCGTCCGGGCGATAGCCTTCCATTTCGACGATGCGGTAGTCGACATCGAGCTTTTTCGTTTTGATGAACCACAAGCCCAGTTCGCCGAGTGTGAGGCCGTGGCGCATCGGCAGCGGGCCTGCACCGACGAAGCTCTCCCAACCTTCGCGCAGGCGCAGGCCTTCGATGGGGCGGCCCGCGGGGTTCGGGCGGTCGAGCACCCAGACGGCTTTCTTATGTTCGGCCGCTGCTTCGAGCATGTAGAGCAGCGTGGTGATGAACGTGTAGATACGGCAGCCCAGATCCTGCAGGTCGACGAGCACGATATCGAACGTGCCCATGCTTTGGCCGGTCGGGCGGCGGACTTGGCCGTAGAGGCTGAAGACCGGGAGCCCCAAGACCGGGTCGTTGAAGTCCGGGCTTTCGACCATGTTGTCTTGCTTGTCGCCGCGCAGGCCGTGTTGGGGCCCGAAGGCTGCGGTGAGCTTTATGTCCCCGCAAGCCGCGAGCGCGTCGAGCGAGTGCGTCAGGTCTTGCGTGACCGAGGCGGGGTGCGCGACGAGCGCGACGCGTTTGCCTTTGAGCGGCGCACGGAGCGCGGAGTCGGCGATCAGGCGGTCGATACCGAATTTCATGGGCTATCTCGGAGGGACTTGTTGCAGTTGATGCTTGGCAAGGGTCGCTCAATTTTACACACTACCTAGACATCATTTTGGGGATGCACGATGAACTCCGATGTCGTCACTACAGACCAAGCTGCGATCAAGGTTGAGGGAGCCGCCATTCAAGCGATGCTCATTCATTGGACACATCAAGACACCCTTTACTGGCAGCAGATTCCGTATCTGATCGCCCTCCAGACCGCCGCATACGCTAGTTTGTACGCCATTGGAATAGAGAACCTCAGCATCGGAATAATGGCGATCGTGTCGATTCTGTCGGCCATCCTCGCATACTTTTCCTCGAGCATTCGCAACAATCGGGGCGTGAATGAGAAATTGGTTCAGGAGTCATTTGCACTCCTCTACTCAGCAGGCGCTCAAGAAGTTCTGAAACAACGCGGTGTGCCGGTTGAGTTTCAATTTGGCGCACAACGCAATGTTGCTCATCCAGTTCGTCAGGGGATCTTTGCAATATGCGTATTGGCGAACCTAGGGACAGCTGGCGCCATCGCCTCAGATAGATCTTGCGGAACAAAAATTCTAAGTGGGCTTGACGACCGATTCATGCCGAAGAGCGAAGAGGAATCGACGTGCAAGAAACCATGCCCGCAACAAGTCCGTCAGCAGCCTCTCGCTAGCAAGTAGTCACCGTCCGAAGTTCGAGGACGAAACAATCGGCGTTGTGAAAGTCGGGCTTGGCGAGGGCATGTGCAAGAGCCCAATAGGATTTGTGGCCGTTCGTTTCTTCGATCACGGCGGTGAGATTGAGATGCCAGGCCGCGTCGTGGGGCAAGCTCGGCTGCGCGTCGAGTTTCAGCGCGGCTTGCAGCGTGTAGGTGTCCGCGGTCTGGCGGCTTTCGATGAGGGGGGACGGCATGTCTTCGACCGATACCATGCCTTCGCGATAGCCGCGAAAGCGGTAGGCCGCCCACTGCGTCGAGGGCGCGAAGTTGAACTCGTAGTAGCGCGGGCTCGGGGCTCGGCGCACGAACGCTTCGAAACAGGTGTGCTGCCAGAGGCCGTCGGTGCGCGCGCGTGCAGCGGGTGCCGGTAAGCGGATGTCCGCGATCTTGCCGGTGACGAGATAAGTGAGCGTCAGTTGCCCGTGGTCGCGCGCGACCGCGACGTCGATGTGCGTGACGGCGGCGCAGCGGGAGTCCGGGTGAAGCTTCAGCGTGTGGTGCATCGATTCGGAGTGTAGCACTTCTTCCTGGGACCGCCGGCTTCCAGCCGCCACTTGCTGAATTTCAAACGCGCGAAGAAAGAGCCGGCTGGAAGCCGGCGGTCCCAGGAAGGGCGTGCGCCTTCACAGGATTGCGCGGGCTTGTTCGCTGTCCTTGGTGATTTGCGCTTTCAGCGCGTCGAGGCTTGGGAATTTCATTTCGGGGCGCAGGTACGCGATGAACGCGACGATGATTTGTTGGCCGTAGATGTCGTCCTGGAAGTCGAAGATGTGGACTTCTAGCAAGACGTCTTTCTTGTCGAAGGTTGGGCGGCGGCCGAAGTTGGCGACGCCGTTGTAGAGCTTGCCCGCGATTTCTACGCGGACGGCGTAGACGCCCAACGCTGGTTCCAGGTAGCCTTCCAGGGACACGTTGGCGGTTGGGAAGCCTATTGTGCGGCCGCGTTTGTCGCCCTGCTCTACCCTGCCCTCGACTGTCCACGCGTGGCCGAGTAGCGATGCCGCGACTTCGGGTTTGCCTTCGCGGAGTGCTTCGCGGATGCGGGTTGAGGAGATTTTTGCTTCGGGGCCTGCGCCGATGAGGTCGAACGTCGAGACGGTGAAGCCTGCTTCTTGTCCGCGTTGTTTGAGCAGTTCGATATTGCCTGCGCGGCCTTTGCCGAATTGGAAGTCTTGGCCCACGACGATGTGTTTTGCGCCGAGGCCTTGGGCCAGGACTTTCGTGACGAAGTCGTCAGCGCTCAGGGCGGCGAAGGCGGCGTCGAAGTGGAGGGCGTAGAGAACGTCGACGCCGAAGCGTTCGAGCAGTCTTACCTTGGCGCGGAACGGGGTCAGGCGGAAGCGCGGGCCGTCCGGTTTGAAGAACTCTTGCGGGTGCGGCTCGAACATCAGGACGCCGAGTTTTGGCCCCAGCGTCTTCGCGTGTTTAAGCAGCGCCTGGTGGCCCAGATGCACGCCGTCGAAATTGCCGATGGCGACCGTCGCGCCGCGTGCAGCCGCGGGCAGATTTTCGTAGTGGCGGAAGATCTGCACGCGGTTTCGCTTACTTGCCGCGCGAGGGGACCATGATGAGCGCGTCGCCCTCGATCACGACCGTGTCGCCGACTTTGCAGATTGTGGAGAGCACGATGCGGCGCTTCTCGGCGATGATCTCCGTGATCGTGCAGGTGGTCTGCACCGTGTCGCCGATTTTGACCGGGGCCTTGAAGCGCAGGTTTTGGCTCATGTAGATCGCGCCGGGGCCGGGCAACTTCGTGCCGATCACGGTCGAGATGAAGCTCGCCGACAGCATGCCGTGCGCGATGCGGGTTTTGAACGGCGTCTTGGCGGCGAATTCTTGGTCGAGGTGCACCGGGTTCGTGTCGCCGGAGACGCCCGCGAACAGCACGATGTCGGCGTCGGTGATCGTCTTGCCGTAGGAGGCCGACATGCCGGTCGTCAGGTCTTCGATGAAGTAGCCGTTCGTCATGGCGGCGTTGTCCTTCGTTCTTGCGGGATGGTTGAGCCACGCAATGTATGCGGGGCGGTGTTACCAGAGCAAGCGGCGCATGGCCGCTACGGACTTGAGCTTCCGCTCGGCGAAGAGGCTGCCGATCTTCGCTGGATCGGGCGTGCCATCGGCGTGCGCCAGTTCGCTTTCGTGGATGCCGCCGGTGATCAGCAGCGAATCGATGCCTGCTTGCGTGGCGCCTGCGATGTCGGTCTTCAGGCCATCGCCGACGGCGAGCCACTTTGCCTTCGGGATGTCGCGACGGTTAAGTTCGCGAAGGCGTTCGGCGACGAAGTCGTAAGCAGGCGCGTATGGTTTGCCGAGGTAGAGGACTTCGCCACCTTGGCGTTCGTAGTCTTCCGCAAGCGCGCCGGCGCAGTAAATCATCTGATCGCCGCGCTGCACGACGAGGTCGGGGTTCGCGCAGTAGAACGGCAGGCGGCGCGCGAGCGCTTCGCGCCAGTAGTCGCGGTAGTCGTCAGGGCCTTCCGTCGTGTCGTCGAACGGGCCGGTGCAGACGATCGCATCGGCGTCTTTCATGGCGACAAGTTGGACGTCAAGGTTTTCGAACAGCGGCCCATCGCGATCGGGGCCAACGCGGTGGATTTTCAGCGGCGCGCGTTCGGCCAACACTCGCCGCGTGAGGTCGCCGGAGGTGACGAGTGTGTCGTACGCATCCTCGGTCACAGAGAGGCTTGCGAGTTGTTCGCGGATCGGGCCGTTCGGACGCGGCGCGTTCGAGAGCAGCAGCACGGTGCCGTTCTCGCGGAAGCGGCGCAGCGTGTCGACGACGCCGGGGTAGGCTTCGACGCCGTTGTGAATGACGCCCCAGATGTCGCAGACGAGAACGTCGTAGTTCGCCGCGAGTTCGCGCAGGCCGGAGATGATTTTCATGCGCTCTTATCGTAGCCCCAGCGTTGCACCCACGGCGCGAGTTGCGGCAGCACGCTGCTCATGTGGCGTTCGTACTTCTTCCATTGGCCGGCGCCGGTTTCGTAGAGACCCTTCTTCACCTGCAGGCCGCTGGGTGTGGCGGAGAGGCGCGAGGTTTGTGCGAAGTTGTGCATCTCGCTTGACCACTCGACGCCGATGACTTCGCACAGGCGGCGCGCCTCGCTTTCGAGATTGGCGACGACGTCTTCGTAGCGGACGTAGGTGACGTCGAGCGCGAGCTTCTTCGTGTAGGTTTCGAAAAGGTCCATCACGGCGCCGTAGAAGCGTGTCGCGCCTTCAAGCGTCAAGAGCTCGAACATCGACGGGTTGAGCCCTAAGCGGCGGCGGAAGCAGCTGAGCACCACGTCGCGCGGATCGCGCAGCGCGAAGACGATCTTCGCGTGCGGGAAGAGGCGGCGGATGAGCGGCAGCTTGATCGTGTTCAATGGCAGCTTGTCGAGGAAGACGCGGCCTTTCACATCAGCACCGCAGCTCGCGACGCTTTCCCAGTACGCGCGGCGGAAACGGCCGGCTTCCACTTCCGACATGCGGCCGAACTTGGCGATGATACCGGGGCCTTCGAGCAGGCTTGAGGCTTCGCCGACGTGATCGCGTTCTTCGGTCGAGACGATGCGCGGGTTTCCGGTCAGGATCGCTTCGAGCAGCGTCGTGCCGGAGCGCGGGAAGCCGAGCAGGAAGACATGGCCGGCTTCGCCGTTCGTTGTGGCGGTCGTGGGTGGCCCCATCGGAAAGGCTGGCGCGGCGGCGAACTCGGCGCGCAGTTCGCTCACCTGTTCATAAGCGCTTTGGCGGTTCGCGAATTGCGGCGCGTAGGCTTGCACGAACAAGGCGCCTGCATTTGTGTAGGCATGAAATGCAGCGTCTGTGTTGCCTTGTTCGTCGAGAGCGTCCGCGAGAATTGTTGACGCATTGGCGCGCACTTCCGGCGGGAGCGCGGCGTTGTTTGAGAGCGGCGTCAAGCGATCGGCGACCGCTGCTGTGTTTCCTTCGCCGAGGTCGGCGCCGGCGAGCACGAGCTCCGCGTCGAACTCCTGGCTGTTCCTGTTGAGGCTTAGGTTCGCATAGCGGCGCGCCTCACCCCATTCGCCCTTGCGCGCGGCGAGTGAGGCGATACGCGCGAGCGTCTGCGAGCGGCCAGGCTCCATCGCATCGGCGCGCTTGAAGCATTCTTCCGCGCGCGCCAGTTCACCCAGAACTTCGTGCGCGAGGCCCAGGCAGAAATGCGCGTGCGCGTAGTCCGGTGCGATCTCGACCATGCGCTGGAACGCGTCGCGCGCACCGGTGTTTTGAACGAGGCGCAGGCGGAGCAAGCCCAGAGCTTCGAGGACGCCGGTGTCGCGGGGTGCGAGTGCGTGCGCCGCTTCGAGGTCGGCCAACGCTTCGCGGTTGCGGCCGTGGACCTCATAGAGTTGCGCGCGGAGGTTCAGATAGAGCGCGTCGGTTTGGCCGTGGTTCAGCGCATCGAGCGCGAGTTCGGTCGCGCGCTTCATGTCGCCCTGGCGGAGCGCTGCGGTGACGCTCGTCTTCATCGTTAGGTCAATCATGCGCGGAAGCTATAGCGCTAGCGCGGCGCCTGTGGCGAGGGCCGAAACAAGAAAGATTCACCACCAAGACACCAAGGGCACCAAGTTTCACCAAGCTTTCTGAGCCCGCGCGCGACAGCGCGCTGTCAACGCCTGAATGGCGCTTCGCGCCAAGAACAACCTCCGGCCTCTTGGTGAAACTTGGTGTTCTTGGTGTCTTGGTGGTGAATCTTTTTCCTTACGCGCGTTTGAGGGCGCGTAGGCGTTGGGGTGGCGGGGCGATTTGTGGTGTGGGGCGCTGCTGGCGTTGGCCGAGGAGCGTGTCGCGGATTTGTTGCGGTTCGCCGAACAGGAAGCCTTGGCCGAAGTCGACGTCATGGTCGAGGAGGCGGATGACGTCGCGCTCGTGCTCGACGCGCTCGGCGATCAGGTTCAGGCCGAAGCGGGCGAGCAGTTCTTTCAGGTCTCCCGGATGAACGCGGGCGCCGGATTGGGCCGCGTCGGCGAGCAGTAACTTTGCCGGGACTTTGAAGTAGCGCACTTGGCGGGCGCGGGCGCTCGCGAAGTCGATGTCGAGCGTCGTGACTTTGTCCATCGAGAAGGTGAAGCCGAGGTCAGCGAGTTGGCTCAAGTTCGCGATCTCTGCCGGTGTGCCTTGCTCCAGCGTTTCTTGCGCGATTTCGAAGATCAGCGAGCCTGCAAGTTCCTTGTGCTGCTGCATGAACTCTGTGAAGTGGGCGAAGAAGATTTGATCCTGCAACGTCTCGCGCGACAGGTTGCAGAAGACGCCGATGTCTTTGTTCGAGAGGTTGCGCAGGATTTGGATGCAGCGGAACAGCAGCACGTTGTCCACGACCGACATGAGCCCCGCGGGTTCGGCGACCTGCATGTATTGCGAGGGCATGATGATCGTGCCGTCGGCGGCGCGCAGGCGGGTGAGCGCTTCGTAGAAGCGGATTTTGCGCTGCGGCAGGCTGACCACGGGCTGCAGGTAGATGTCGATCCGGTTTTCTTCGAGCGAGCGGCGGACGGTGTCGAGCAGGATGTCGCTTGAGGTGGCTGATGTTGTGCTGGCTACGGCGGCCGTTGCTTCACCGGCTGCGGGGGCGATTTGTTTCGAGCGGCCAGCGATGCCTTCGGCGAGTTTGCGTACGAGGGATTCCAGCACTTTCACTTCGCTCGCCATGCGCTCGCCCTTCAGGGCGATACTCGAGTCCATGTGATGCTTCAGTTCGATCACCGCGCGGCGCGTGAGATCGGCATCGACGCGCATGTGGTCGATCGTGGATTGCGTGCGCGCGCGTTCGCTCGTGCGGTCGAGGATCATGTCGCAGTAGGAGGCCACGATCGTGATGAAGCCTGCGACCAGCATCGCGCCGACGGCGTCCGTCACGCCGAGGCGGTAGAGGACCGCGCCGATCACTATTCCGGCGAGGAGGGCTACTCCCGGCACGACGATGAGGTCCAGACGCGGCATAGTTTTCCCCGATTCTCCCTTGGTTTTGAGTGTCGGCGGCGAAGTGTTTACAACTCGTTAACCCACCCCTTCAGGAGCCCTTCGATGAGCAATGCGCATTCGTTTTCCTTCACCTCTATTGAAGGCAAGCCACTGCCGATGAGCACGTTCAAGGGCAAGACCGTGTTGCTCGTGAACACGGCCAGCGCTTGCGGGCTGACGCCGCAGTACAAGGGGCTCGAGGCGCTTTGGCAGGCTTATCGCGACAAGGGCCTCGTTGTGCTCGGCGTTCCGTCGAACGATTTCGGTGCGCAGGAACCCGGTACCGAGAGCGAGATCCAAACGTTCTGCGAGGTGCGGTACGGCGTCGACTTTCCGCTCACAAGCAAGGAGCACGTGGTGGGTGCGGCGGCGCATCCGCTTTACCAGTGGATCGCCAAGGAACTCGGCGAGGCGGCGGTGCCGCGCTGGAACTTTCACAAGTACCTGATCGGCAAGGACGGCAGCCTGGCAGGCACGTTCGGCTCGCGCACGGAACCCGAGGCGGCTGAGTTGAAGAGCGCGATCGACGCGGCGCTGAAGCCCTAAAAAATACCGCCCCCACTGCGGGGCGGTCGAACGTTCGAGCACGAAGTGCGAGAAGGTTCGGGTGGGGGGGAGCAGTCTCGGAGACCGTTCCCCCCACCCGAAATTTTCTTCGAAAATTTCGACCGCCCCGCGGTGGGGGCGGTACGTTCGTTAAGTCAGGATCAAACCGCTTACGACGTGAGCGGGATGATTTGGATTTCGACGCGGCGGTTCTTCGAGCGGCCGGCGGCGTTGGCGTTCGAGGCGACCGGGCGCGTTTCGCCGAGGCCGATCACGTACATGCGCTGCGGCATCACGCCGTTCTGCGCCAGGATGTAGGCGACCGCGTTCGCGCGGCGCTGGGAGAGGTCCTGGTTGTACTGGTTGGCGCCGGTCGAGTCCGTGTGGCCCGACACTTCGATCGTCGTCCTGTTGTACTCCGCCAGGATTTCGCCGACGGCGGCCAGCGTCTGGTAATATTGCGGGTTCACCTGATCGCCGTCGACCGGGAAGGTCACGTCGCTCGCCATCACCAGCATGATGTTGTTGCCGTTGCGGACGACCGAGACGCCGGCCGCGCGCAGGCGCTGACGGAGTTCGGCTTCCTGCTGGTCCATGTAGCCGCCGATGGCGCCGCCGGCGAGCGCGCCGATGCCCGCGCCAATGAGCGCGTTGCGGGCGGCTTGCTTGCCGCTGGAGGTGTTCGTCAAAGCGCCGATGGCGGCGCCGCCGAGCGCACCGAAGATGGCGCCGCGGGTCGCGTGGCTGGTCTTCTGTTCGCCGGTGTAGGGATCTTGCGTCTGGCAGGCGCCGAGAATGAACGCGGCGCTGACGATTAAGGCTATGGCTTTACGCATTGAAGGAACGTCCTCTGTTGAAGGCTTAGGATTTCGCATCGCTTGGACGCGTGCGTCTTAGGGCGGGTCCGAGCCTCAAGGCAAGTGACGGAAAACCACCCAGCGCATTCAGCGCCCGGGGATGCGAATTGTGCATTCTTCTTGACGCGGCTGCCAAGGCCCTTTCAGTTCGCGAACATGAACGGCCATTCATTTCTTGAGGACAGATAGCGTCATGGAACTCTTCGATCTCAGCGGAAAAATTGCGGTTATCACGGGTTCCACGAAAGGAATCGGCGAGGCGATCGCGCATCGCATGGCCGAGCATGGCGCGAAGGTGGTCGTGTCTTCGCGCAAAGCGGACGTGTGCGACAAAGTGACGAGCGATATCAACCAGAAGTGGGGACGCGGAAAAGAAGTCGCCTACGCGGTGCCTTGCAACATCAACGAGCGTTCGCAGCTGGAGCTGCTGGTACAAAAGACGCGCGCGAAGTGGGGCAAGATCGACGTGCTGGTCTGCAACGCGGCGGTCAATCCGGTGTTCGGATCGATGTCGCAGATTCCTGATGAGGCGTTCGACAAGATCATGGGGTCGAACGTCCGGTCTAACCATCAGTTGTGCAACATGGTCATTCCCGAGATGGTTGAGCGTAAGGATGGCGCGATCATCATCGTGTCTTCGATCGGCGGGTTGCGCGGATCGCCGGTGCTTGGCGCCTACTGCATTTCGAAGGCGGCGGACTTTCAGCTGGCGCGCAACATCGCCTGCGAATACGGCGTGCACAATGTGCGTGCGAACTGCATCGCGCCGGGGCTCGTTAAGACCGACTTCGCGAAGGCGCTGTGGGACAATCCGGAAATCCTGAAACGCTCGACCGCGACCGCGCCGCTCCGGCGAATCGGGGAGCCGGACGAGATCGCGGGTGCCGCGGTTTATCTTGCGTCCAAGGCCGCCGCGTTCATGACCGGACAGACGATTGTCGTGGACGGCGGGGTCACTGCCGCTTGAACCGGCCAGTTTTGGCAGAAGAGCGCCGTTCCGCCCGAAATTAAGGCTTTCCATTCCGCCGCCGTTCATCGAAAAGATGCTGACCATAGTGTCGGATTTCGGCGAGAGGACTTGCATGGGGACGACCGCTGAAGCGCAGCGGGCGGAATTCACGCTCAACGGCAACAAGATGCTGGCGCCGCTCGACCGTGCGGCGATCGCGCGGATCGAGGCCCAGTGCAGTTGGAAGGTCGCGCACGCGAATGAGCCGATCCTCAGCCGCGACATGGACTCGCGCGACGTGTTCTTTGTCGTCAAAGGACGCTGCCGGATTGTGAATTTCTCGCCCTCGGGCCGCGAGGTTGCCTATGCAGTGGCGAGCGCGGGCGATTTCTTCGGCGAGATGGCGGCGATCGACGGGCTGCCGCGCTCGGCCTCGGTCGTGGCGCTCGAAGACTGCATCTTGGGCTCGATCTCGCTCGCCGCATTTCGCGACGTGGTCGAGCAGTATCCGAAGGTCGGCTTCGTGATCATGGAGAAGCTGGTGCGCATCGTGCGGACCAGTGACGACCGGATCATGGACCTGGCCACGCTGTCGGCCTATCAGCGGGTTTATTCCGAGCTCTTGAAGTTGATCAAGCCGGACCCGGTGCGGCAGGGTTCGTGGCTGATCTATCCGTTGCCCACGCAGGCGCAGATTGCGGCGCAAGCTTCGACCACGCGCGAGACGGTGGCGCGCGTGCTCTCGCACCTCTCCGCCGACGGCGTCGCCGAGCGCAAATCGAAAACGCTTTACGTGCGCCAGGTCGAGCGGCTGAGGCAGCTCTGCGACAAGGTCGTGCCGATGACGAAGGACGACGCGGACTAGGCGCGCGACGGCCGAACAGCGCGGAAAACCGCGGGTTGAAGTGGCACATGTGGCACAGGAGTCGGGGGGTGGATTCGCTGTGCCACTTGCCTCACGTCGCGGGCTGCGCGCGCGGCCGCGCAAAACTTCGCGCGATGCACTTTGGTGCAAGGTGGGCTTGAGCTTCGATTCAGTTGTCAAGTCGCAGCCACTGGCGCCCGGGCAAAGCTCCAGGGAAAGATCGCGATAATACTCTATACTTATAATTAGTCAAGCGTATGATCGTCGCAGCCAACCTGTCGCACTCTCCCTGGGACCGCGGGCCGCCTCGCCCGCTCTGGCTCGCTCCCAGCGACGCGTGCGTTTGAGGCGTGTAGAGAGCGGGCGAGGCCGCCCGCGGTCCCAGGGAGAGCGAACCATGTCATCACCCAGCGTGTTCGATGCTATCGGCGGTGCTGAGGGTCTGCTTCGCCTTGCGCATGCGTGGCATGAGCGTGTGATGGCGGACGAGGTGGTGGCTCATGCTTTCTCCCACGGGTTTCATCCGCAGCACGCCGAGCGGCTTGCCGCCTATTGGGCCGAAGCGCTGGGTGGGCCTGCGCTCTACACGGAGAGCTACGGCAACGAGACGTCGGTCGTGCGACTGCATAGCGGGAACGGGCCGCACGAGGAGATGAACCAACGGGCGATCGACTGCTTCGCTCTCGCGCTCAAGGACATCGGCGTGGACCCGGACGGTCGGCTCGGCCGCGCGCTGCACGACTATTTTGCTTGGGCCACAACGACGACGATGCACATGTATCATCATTCCGCGGACGACGTGCCGGATGGGTTGGCGCTGCCGAAATGGTCTTGGGATGGGCTGGTCAGTTGACGGCCGCAACCACTTACCGATCCTTGCGCGAAGTGCGCAAAAACCCCGGCGGCCTGTGCGGCCGGCCGGGGTTTGCGATTTAAGCGGTTAGCGCCAGTCGTTGCGCCTGCCCTCGCGCCAGTCGCGGCGATTGCGATCGCGATCGCGGTCGCGCCGCATCTCATAGTATGAGGACCGGCGATTCTGTTGATACCAGCTGCGTTCCCGCTCGCTGCGCCAACCGTGCCAGCGGCGATTGCGGTCGTAGTAGCCATCCGAATAGGCAATGACGATGTCGCCCAACTGAATAGAGAACGATGCCTGGCCGCCGCCGCGGCGCGGCCCGTAATAGCCGGAACGGCAAAAACCTTGCTGAACGACTCTGCCGCCATACTTTCTGCAGGTGGACGGCGACGACTCGAAATAGTCGCCGCTGTTGTAGCAGCAAGGCTTCGACGCGGCTTGAGCGGGGGCAACGGGTGCGAGAGCGAACAGGCAGGTGGCACCCGCCAGCGTTAGTATTTTTCTGGTGATGTTCACGAATACCGCTCCTATGGGTTTGCGTTTTGGCCGCACGTTTCCTCACGTGTGTCGCGAGAAGTCGATGCTGCGGTCACGTCATAGGAAACGCACTCAGCGCCGCAGGGTTCCAAATTGTTTTAACCCGCAAACGCGGCGGACAATTTTGAGCAATTAGCGTGCGGACAATTCTGGGGACATGTCATAAAATTTTGCGGCCTTGGCGATGCCGCAAGAGCCGGTTGGAAGCCGGCGGTCCCAGGGTTAGAGCCACCTTTGTTGCGTTGGCGTCAGGTGGCGCCGGAGGAAGGCGCCCGCATCCGCGATGGCGCGGTCGCTTTGTTTGTCGAAGAGGCGTTCGAAGACGTGGCTTCCGCGGGACCAGACGCGCAGCGTTGCGTCGACGCCTGCATCGTGGGCGCGGGCCGCCAACTGGCGGGCGTCGTCGTGCAATGAGTCCGTTCGGCTGGTTTGTACCAGCATGGGGCCGAGACCGCGCAGGTCGCCGTAGACTGGCGACGCCACCGGGTCGATCGCACTCATCCCTTGCAGATAGAGGTGCGCGCAGATCGCCATCGATTCCATGTTGAACGGGCTTTCGCCGGTGACGCTTCTGGCCGCGGTCGACAATCCGGTCAGCGCCAGATCGGTCCACGGGGAGAGGAAGCAGAACGCGCCGACGCACATGCCGGCGTCGCGCAGTTTCAATGCGGCAGCGAGTGCGATCGAGGCGCCTGCCGACTCCGCCACGATGCCGATGCGTGCTGCCGGTTGGCCGCGTTCGATCAAGTCTTGAACCGCGGGGACAACATCGTCGACCGCGGCCGGGCACGGGTGTTCCGGCGCCAAGCGGTAGTCCACCATCACGGTGTTCATACGCGCGGCCTTTGCGATGCGCGCGATCAGCGCCGTCAGACGCGGGCTTCGCGCAGCGATGAAAGAGCCGCCGTGTACATAGACCAACGTGGCGCCTTCATCGAACGCGGCGTGCTGCAAGACGGCCATGCCCGTGCGCGGTTCGGTTGCGATCTCGAGCCCCGCCATCGCGGCGCTCATCTGTGCCGCGGTAGGTGTGTCGAGGCGCATGTGCATCGCACGAGCGCGCGCCATGTAGGCGGCGAAGCGCGCCGCGTCGCCCGACTCCATCGCGCGGACCGCACCCGCGACGACCCTGCGTTCGATCGTGCGGTTGACCCCGTTCCAGGCGCGCCGCGCGAATTGTGGCACGAACGCGGTGTCCGCCGCGACGCGCTCTATACGCAAACCGCTTTCTGCCGCCACGATCATGTCAGCCTCCGGTGAGTAAGCACGTCAGTGTTAGTGTAGGCATGCGAAGTGATTCGCGTCACGAGGCACGTGCAGCAATGCCCACAAGCCCGAAAATCTCTCGCGTGATGGAAGAGCAGTATTTCGCTACACCCCCGTCGTCCGAGTACGCGCGCACCTATCCCGATATGCCGGACCGGTTGCGCGGGGTCGTGGATTGGTTGGACACGAATCTGCGCGGTGCCGGTTTTGCATTCATGCTGGAGCGGGTGGACGCGCGCGTTGCGGAGATTCAAGACGCTTGGGTGCGCAAGTATGCGTTGACGCCGGCCGAGATGCGTTTGACCGCGCATTTGGTCAACGGCGGAACGATTGCGAGCTATGCGAAAGCGCATGGGCTGAGCCGCAACACGGCGCGCAATCAGCTGCAATCGGCCTATTGCAAAACTGGCACACACCGGCAAGCGGAACTGGTTTCCCTGCTTTTGAAGACCTGATCGCACGCTGGGCTTAGTGCGTTTGCATCATGCGGACGTGCGCGCATGACCCCACCCTTTCATTCGTGAAGCGAATCGCTTTGCGGTTTTGAGGGGGACGAGGGTCATGCGTAAGGGTCTTTTGTTGGCGTCGATTGCGATTGCCGCGATCGCGTCGCCGGTTTTGTTCGCGCCTGCGGCGCAGGCTGCCGGCGGACGCGAGTGGGTCGACAAGCGGATGAAATGGCAGAGCGACGTCGCACAGCTCACGCTGCGCATTCGCGACTACAGGCTTAGCCCTCGCTACTGCAAACCTACGCATCCGAGGGACAAGACCTTCGATGAAGTGAGCTTGAACCAGTTGGACGAGGAACTGGCGCTGCTTGGCGGCGAATTCGAGCGCATCAAAGCCGGCACCGAGGCCGCGACGCAAGGCTCCTCCGGCGGCGACCTGACGGACACTAGGTTGATGACCGGCGAGTACCCGACGTATCGCGGCTTCAAAATAACGCAAAGGGAGCACTGGATAAATCTGAAGCGCGACAACATCGATGAAGCGCGCAAGATCTTGAACCAAAAGCGAGAGAAGCTCGCCAAAGCGCCTGAGGATGCTTGCGGGGACACGGGAAAGAAGACAGCCGAACTCATCGGCAGTCCGCCGGTTGTGCCGCCTCCGCCGCCGATTGCGACGCCGACGTTCCTCCCCGTTGGTGTGCCGGCGCGGCCGCCGCGTTTTTGTTCCATCGACGAGAAGTTTGCTTGGCTTACCGCGCTTACCAAACAACGCGAGGATATGCTCGAGAACGAGAAGCGCGCCTACAAGTGGGCGCAAGATATAGGAAAAAGCGAGAGCGCCACGCGGGGCGATACGGCCGCTTTGCGCGCACTGCGCGCCGGCGCAATCGCGCAGCGCGAAGCCTATCTTGCGATGCAGATTCAGGCCGCGAGGCTTTTTAATGACGTGCTCGACAACATGCAGGTCGAAAAGTGCGGCGGCGATACGAAGAAAGAGATCGGCATGCTGCCCGGAAGCAACGGTGCTTCAGTAAGCGTCGCGGCCGGCGTGGGCGACCTCACGATTCCGCGCAAGCCGTACATTGCGCTGGAAGATGCGGGCAATCTGCGCCTTGGCGCCGCTCAGGTGAAGCGCAGCGAAACGATTGCCGCGCTACTGATTGGGCTCAGCTATGACTTGGATTTCTTGCCGAAGATCGATTTCGGCAAGACGCTGGGCTTCGGCCATCCGGTATCCCGACAGGCCAAGGTACTCAGCGAACTTGAAACCTACAACGCCATCCTGAGATCGTCCGGCGGGTCGATTGCCACGACGACCGAAGGCGTCGGCCTTCCCGGAACCGGCGATCCCGGCCACCCGAGCCCCGCCGGATACTTCCTGGCGAACCCGGCGTTCAACGACGTGACCGACATCGCACAACGGTTCGAAACGCGCTTGGACCGACTTCACTTCGCGATCGCGGAGGAGGAGCACTACCGGTCTTGGTCGGGAACACTTGCGTTCGGCGGAAGCGCCGGCCGGCTTGAAACGTCGGATCGTTTTCAGGGTTCGATCCCAGGCTTTGCCAGAGACTTCGTGTATCAAACCGATCTTGAAACGGCGATCTGGGGGCTCTTTGTCGCGACAGAGGCAGAGGTCTCGCTCGACAATTCCTGGGACGAAGCGCTGCGCTACGCGGGCGAGTTCTCCGGCTTTCGTGTTGCTGCCGGCGCGCGGTTCGGCGTCAATTTCCTCTCCGCGGACGGAACCGATCGTCTGGACTTCACCGGCTTTGCACCGCAGAGCATCGGCGTTTCGAAGGACGACACGACGTTCAGCTATCGTTTGAACGTGGGCTTGAACTATACGCCGCCCGGCGCGCGGGGACTGACGCTGTCGCTGGGCGCGGCCTACGGCCAAGACGACATTCACCCGGTCGCCACACGTTCCGGCGAGACGGGCGACCGCACGCAGATCGAGTTCCAGGATCAGGACTTGTTCATGGGCACCATCCGCTCGACTTTCACGTTCTAGCGGGGGCAGAGCCTTCTTGCATTCGCGGCCCGGAGGGCGAACTCTCTGGGCTTGCGAATGCAAGGAGGACCACGTGGCCGATCTTTTGGCGCTGTCGCGCGCCGTCATCGACGAGGGTAAGGGTGCGGACCAGACGGGGCCGCTGAACCGGATCAATCATCAGTTGTCGGAGATCGGCAACGGCGTTGCGATGGTGGAGGCGTTTTCGCACTCTGTGCTGTTCGAGACGGATGATGGGCTGGTTGCGTTCGATACGTCGAATGAGGGTGGCGGGCGGAAGGTCGTTGATGCCATTCGCAAGTGGCGGCCGGCGCGGTTCAACACGATCGTCTACACGCACGGGCATATCGATCATGTCGGCGGGTGCGGGGCGTTCGTGCATGACGCGGAGACATGTCGGCATGCGCGGCCTTGCATCGTGGGGCACGAGAACGTGCCGGCGCGGTTCGACCGCTATAACCTGACCGACGGTTACAACAAGATCATCAACGAGCGGCAGTTCGGGCAATTTCGCAAGCGTGGGTACGACATCGCGGGGGCCTCGCATTTTTTGCCGGTGACGACGCCGAAGCCGGATACGGTTTATCGCGACACGATGAAGCTCTCGCCCGGCGGGCTCGACATCGAGCTCAATCACGCGAAGGGCGAGACGGACGATCACACGTGGGCGTGGATCCCGAAGCACAAGGCGATTTGCGCCGGCGACTTTTTCATTTGGAATTTTCCGAACGCGGGCAATCCGCAGAAGGTGCAGCGTTACCCGCGCGAGTGGGCGGCGGCGCTGCGGGCAATGGCCGCAAAGGGGCCGGAGCTGTTTTTGCCGGCGCACGGGCTTCCCATCGAGGGGCGTGCGCGGATCGGCAAGGTGCTTGGCGAGGTGGCGGACGCGCTCGAGTATCTCGTGCGCGAGACGATTGCGATGATGAACGAGGGCGCGCGGCTCAACGACATTGTGCATGCCGTGAAGATCGATCGTGCAGTGCTGGAGCGGCCTTATTTGAGACCGATGTACGACGAGCCGGAGTTCATCGTGCGCAACATCTGGCGTATGTATGGCGGTTGGTACGACGGTAACCCGGCGAACCTGAAGCCTGCGAAGGACGAGGTGTTGGCGCGGGAGATTGCGGCGCTTGCGGGTGGTTCGGGGAAGTTGGCTGCGCGTGCGCTGGAGCTGTGCGCGAGCGACCTGCGGTTGGCGTGTCATTTGGCGGAGCTGGCGGCGTTGGCGGAACCTGCCAACGCTCACGCGCATGCGCTGCGCGCGGAGGTCTATCAGAAGCGGCGCGACGGGGAGACGTCGCTGATGGCGAAGGGCATCTTCGGAAGCGCGGCGAACGAATCGAAGGCGAAGGCTGATGGCTAGCACCGTGACGAAGCATCGAATCTACGGCGTGAGCTTCGGCAGCGTCTATCCGATGTACGTCGCCAAGGCTGAGAAGAAGGGGCGTACGAAGGACGAGGTCGACGAAGTTATCCGGTGGTTGACGGGCTACACCCAGAAGGCGCTTGAGGCGCAGTGCGCGAAGAAGACCGACTTTGAGACCTTCTTTGCCAAGGCTCCTAAGCTCAACCCTTCGCGCGCGCAAATAACGGGCGTCGTGTGCGGCGTGCGCGTGGAGGAGATCAAGGAGCCGACGATGCGGGAGATCCGCTACTTGGACAAGCTGATCGACGAGCTCGCCAAGGGCAAGGCGATGGAGAAGATTTTGAGGAAGTAGTTTCTTCCTTCCTGGGACCGCCGGCTTCCAGCCGGCTCTTGCTGAATCGACGAGTCAAAAGAGCCGGCTGGAAGCCGGCGGTCCCAGGAAGGAAGAGCAAAGTTAGGATCGGCAGATGCAAATCAAAGACAAGATCATCGTCGTCACCGGGGCGGCGAGTGGGATTGGGAAGGCTATGGCTCTGCGGTTTCATCGCGAGGGGGCCAAGCTTGTCGTTTGTTCGGATTTGAACGGGGCGGGTGCGCGCGCGGTTGCGGCAGAGGTTAAGGGTGTTGCGTTCGAGACGAACGTGGCGCGTGAGGGCGACATTCAGCATTTGATCGAGACGGTCGAGCGGGAGCATGGGCCGATCGATCTTTTTTGTTCGAACGCGGGGATCGGGGTGCGCGGCGGGGCGGAGGCTTCGAACGGCGACTGGCAGCGGATTTGGGATATCAACGTGATGGCGCATGTGTGGGCGGCGCGGCATCTGGTGCCGCGCATGATCGCACGCGGCGGTGGGTACTTGTTGAACACCGCGTCGGCGGCAGGGTTGCTGTCGCAGATTGGGTCCGCGCCTTACGCGGTGACGAAGCACGCGGCGGTAGGGCTCGCCGAGTGGCTCGCGATTACACACGGCGATCAGGGGATCAAGATCTCGGTGCTCTGTCCGCAAGCGGTGCGCACGGCGATGACGGCGGACAATCCGGATGGCGTCGCCTCGATCGACGGGATGATGGAGCCCGACGTCGTGGCCGAGGCCTGCGTGCGGGCGATCGAGGCGGAGGACTTCTTGATCCTGCCGCATCCGGAAGTGCTGGAGTACATGCGGCGCAAGACCGGCGACTACAATCGCTGGATCGGCGGCATGCGGAAGTTGAATAGGAAGTTCGCAGGTTAGAGTTTCAAGCCCGGACCGGGCGCGGGAAGCGCTGCAGCGACCGTGCTCTCGCCTTTGCCGCTTCGACGGTGCGGTCGCGCGGGGTTGCATCAGTCACCAGCGCATGAACGAGGCGGTGAGCGACGGCGAAAGTTTCTTCCACCGCGGCGTTGAATGCCTCCGCGTTCGCTTTCGACGGGGCGTTGAAGCCGGACAGCTTGCGGACGAATTGCAGGGACGCCGCGCGGATTTCCTCGTCGGTCGCTGGCGGGTCGAAGT
>JBJXEH010000201.1:0-3107 GCA_046153995.1 Micropepsaceae bacterium | reverse complement strand
CGTCGTGTCGAGCCGCGCCAGCACCTGACCCGCTTCGACCTTCATGCCTTCCTCGATCAGAACCTCCGACATGCGCCCGGTGATCTCGGCTGACACCGTCGCAAGCCGTCGCGCCGTGACGTAGCCCGAAGCCGACAGCACGCCGCCGCTGCCGATCGGCGGTGTTGCCGCTGGTGTGCCTGTCGCCGCGGATGCGGCCGCAGGCTCGGTCGCCGCGGTCTGCTCTTCACCCTTCGGCCAAAACGAAAAGACCGCAAGGGCCGCGATCACGACGCACGCGGACGCCAACGCGATGATCAGCCAGCGATTGCCGCCGCCCTCGTCGTCGTCCTCGTCCCGGTTGATACGCAACCGGTCGAGCATTTCGCGCTGACCTTCGGCCATGAAGTCCCCTGAAACCGCCGTGAGTGCCGTCCAATACGTGGCAGAGCACAAATCGGACCCGGACGCTTGATCGGCAAGGGTGAAACCTTACTGACGGCGGTCGAACGAAACAAGAACTACTTGCGCCGTTTCTTCCAAATCTCTCCCATCAGCGCAAACAGCTCGGCGGGATTCGGCGGCGTCGCATCGCCCGAAAATTCGCGGTACAGCGTAGCAACGTTAACGGCGATCCGCTCCGCATCGCCCCATGAGTCGTAATCGCCAAGCGCGATGTCGTGCGCCGCATCGCGCGCCGACAGGCCTGCGTCGAACCGCTCGCGCGCCTCGTCGCGAATATAGGTGAGATAACTCTGCACGGCTTTCACGCCGCGTTTGTCGGTGACCGGCCCATGCCCCGGCACGATCGTCTCGCAATCGAGCCGCAAGATCTGATCGCACGCCGCGATCCAATTCGCGACCGGTCCCGCCCACATGATCGGCGTGCCCTCGATGAAAAGAATGTCGCCGGTGAAGACCGTTTTGTCCGCTGGCACATGCACAAGCACGTCGCCGCCCGTATGCGCGGGGCCTACCTCGATGAGCTCGACCGTCTTCGCGCCGACATGCCGGTGCATCCGCCCGCTGAACGTCGTCGTCGGCCCCGTCGGCGTAATCCCGTTGAAGTCAAACGCCCCGAAGCAATGCATCAGATACTCGCCCGTCAGCCCCAATCCCGGCGCCGCCTTCATGAAATTGGCCAGCAACGTGGGCTGCTCCCGCTTCATCTCCTCCGCCGCATGCGCCGACGCGATGATCTCCGCCCCCTCGACCAGTTCGTTGCCGTAGCAATGGTCGCCGTTGTGATGCGTATTGACCAGCGTCCCGATCGTCTTCGCCGCCCGGGGCGCCGCCGCCCGCATGGCCGAAAGCATCTCGCCCGTCAGCTTCAGGTCGAACAGCGTGTCGACCAGCAACGACTGATCCCCCTCCGTAATCAACCCCGCATTCGACCACCCCCACGACCCATCGGGCTGCAGGTAAGCGAACGTCCCGTTGCCGAGATCGGTAAGGCCGCGCCTGTAAGCGTACCCATTCTTCGCAAGCGACATTCGGCATCTCCATCGCACAGTGCAGTCCGGGAGCGCGGGCGTCCCGCCCGCTCTTACTTCCTGGGACCGCCGGCATCCTGCCGGCACTTACTTTCTGCGTTCAATGCTTCATGGACAGCAACGCGCAGGCTGGCGCCAGGCGAACAACCCCATGTACCCTAGCTTTAGGAGCAGAAACCGCCCTTTTTCCGCGGCCAAGTTTCGGTCAGTCGGCACCTCCCGCAATCAAACTTCATATAGAACAAAATAAGAACAAAAGCAAGCGTGTGACCTATGCCAAAACGGAGGTGGGCAACACCAGGCGCGACGCCGGTCGGGGGGAGGTCGAAGCCTTCCGCCCGGAACCAAAGCCCAAAACGGCGGACGGCACGCAGGGTCCGTTTTGTAGTTTGTGACGCGTCCCCGGATTGACTGTCCCCGGATTGACGCGCTCGTCAATCAGCCTTCAGTTGAGCGGCGACAACTCAAACAGAGATTTCTGTTCCGGATCGACGATGATGATACGCTCACCACTGTCAACGATCAGAGATCTCAGCAGGGATAGTGGCACCTTGTACTTTCCCAAGCACAAGTCGCTGTCGTGGGAGGTGCTGGCTTTCAGGGCGTTCTTCGAGGGCAAGCGGCCGCCTTGCCTCGACAACTGGAAGTACGTAGGGACCGGTGTGCCACCCACAATCTGCCAGCAGCCGGCTCCCAGGTTGAACGGCAGATACGTTGGCCGAATCTTGTCGGTACCGCTGAGTTTTCTGATCGACTCCCTGAGCCTAGCAACCAATTGCCGATCCCGAATAACTGGCAGGGATGCCTTGGCGGCGTCGGTCCTGTGCGTGGGCGCACCTCCCGCAATGATGGAAACCGATTCGAGGCTAGGCAGGACCGATTTGACCTCCGCGATGTCCATAGCAAGAACAAAGAAGGTTGCCACGTCAAACTCGTTGCCTTTGGGGTTAAACGGATTTATCTGCTGCGACAATCCGTGCCGCCATCGGGCTGCTGCCAGTCGCGCTTCAGAAACGCGAGCCAGATCAGTAACCTCGCGTGCCTCGTCGGAGATATCAAATCGAACGCGTCGCAGTGTAAACTGCCTTCCCTCTAGAATTGGCTGAGGGCGCGTGACGTAAAGAACAAGAAGTTGTGACGGCGGGTTGCCTTTCAGCAAAACGACGGTAGGCAGCGAATACTGCGCTCGACTGTCAGACCAGTCTGCAGTTCCGTCCTGCTCGGAACACACCAACTCAGGAAACAACACAGCGATACGCGTTGCGGCGTCAATTGATCGCCAGCCCGAGGGTCGCGACAACACGTAGCCTCGCCCTCCAACAATCGGATCGTCGGTCTCGTCGAAGAGGCGCTCCTTCTTGCCTATGGAGATGCATTCCGTGCTCCACTCGACGCTGCCGACAACGTCGCCAAGTGAATACTCGACGATAACTCGCGCGTCCTTCACCATCACTTCGGATCCTGCCCCGCAGGACGTTGTGGCGAAGAGAGCAAGGAGCAGTGACAGTTTTGCGGCGTGAAACCTCATCGCGCCGGCAACCCGCCATCCAAGAACCGCTCCGCCACCGCCGCGTAGAGCGCGATGCCGTTTGCCATCGCGTTTTCGTCCAGCATCATCTTGTTCGAGTGGCACGG
>JBJXEH010000200.1:0-8348 GCA_046153995.1 Micropepsaceae bacterium | reverse complement strand
CGAGCGGTTGCCCGCCTATCTCGAATCCTCAAACCCGCGCAACATCCCGTTCTATGAGCGGCACGGGTTCGAGGTGATCGGGCGGATCCAATCGGGCGCGACGCCGGTGGTGACGCCGATGTTGCGGTGGGCGCGGTAGGGGCTGCGGACCATTTTGCCGGCGTCGGCAAAATGGTCATTTGCCGCCAGCACGCGTCCCAGAAGAGGCGTGGGGCACCATTACCTGTCGTCGTATTGACGAAGAAATTCTAAGTCTGCACCCAACCGCCATCGGCGCAGAAGTACTGCGGCGGGTTTCTGGTGCCGGGAATGCGCTCCTTGTGCCATATCTTGAAACAAGCTGCCGGAGGGCGCGGCGGGGGGCCGTGGCGACGGTCGTCACGCGGTGGGCGTGGCGGCACCGGCGGTGTAGGAAGAGGGCCTATCGCGAGTGCAAGTTGCGGCGAATGTGTCCATACCGTCACGTGCTCATGTTCGTCCAATCCCGATGATAAGCGAAAGCGGACCGGAAAAATCGCATTTGTTCGCTTTAAGCGACTCGCGAAGCCACCAATCCACGAGCCGGACGTTCGTCCGATCCAATGGATGTAGTCTCCCCTGCCGAGCTGCGTTCCGCTTTCCTTTTCGAGTGCACCCGGCTGCTTAACCGTCATGAGGCCGACGATGAATAAGCCCCCCTCCGTTAGATCGCGTTCATCGGTTTCAACGCGAAAGTAGTCGAGCCGTTCTGAGACCGACTCTGGAACTGATGAAGTCTGCGCGAACTCAACGTTCGCGACTTGCCGCCGAATTTCCTCCAACGCGAACGGTTCTCGTCCCGCGACTTTGATGAAGTGCGCACGCGTGTGGCATTGCACGTTGTGGGCTTGAGCTGCAGCGGCACCCGCAAGAGAAAGTGTGCCAAGCGCAATAGACCTTCTAGTCAATGCGAGTTTCATCGTGGTCCCTCCGTCAACAGACAGTGTTTTGTGTGTTTTGGGGACGCAAACTGAGCGAGCAACCGGCGCCTCGTGGCTGCCAAAAGTGTACCAGAAGCGCTTGCAAGCAATCGGACAATAGCAGGCTCGCGTTCTCGCCGGCAAGAAGCAACGACGGCAGCAGTTCAGCGGAATACACGGGAATCAGTGGAATACGAGAGTGGACTGCACACCTTGAGCGAGACACGGGAGCACGCGTTCCGGGAAAACCGCGGGACACCATTACCTGTCGCCGCATTCCCTTTGGTATCGCGGAACGGTTTGCCGGCGCCGGCAAACCGTTCACCGCACGCCGCGCACGCTCTGGACACAGATGTTGCGACTGGAGCGGTAGGGGCGAGGAACCATTTTGCCGGCGCCGGCAAATGGTGGAACAGCTCAGAGATGTCCTGCTCGCGAGGTAGCCTTGCCTGGAACCCCGGGGATCAATTTGCCGACGCCGGCAAATTGATCCCCGTTGGCGGAACGCGTCCCGGGAAAAAGCGCGGGGACACCATTACCTGTCGCCGTGTTCGTAGTATTCTGTCGCTTAATGCGACCGCAAATGCAGTGCGTTCTTCTTCTTCTTCTTCTTCTTCACTCATGCAGTCATCGCGCTCGTCTGGACATCGTCAGAATGGTATTTCATCGTCTGGATCGGCAGAAAAATCTGAAGCAGTCTTTGATGGTGGGCTCGACTTTTCTGGCACCTTCTTCCTGCGCACCCAAACTGGCAGAGCAGTTCGAGGCTTCGTTCCTGCGGCGACCGCTTGAAAAACGGCCCAATGCGCTCGAAGCGCTTCCTCGTTGATGCTGCTCTCCTTCACACTCCAGGTCCATTCTAGTGTTCTCGCGTCGAAACTTCCGCGCCACATGAGGCCATTGTCGCGGAGCAGTTTCCAAAGGATTTGCTCCTCGTGGGTCAGTAACTCCGCGTGATTCAGCGCCAACTTTACAAAGCGGTCGGGTTCATCGACGTCCCAAAGTTTGGGCACCTCATCACGGAGTGCAATGGTCTCATTGAAATCGGTGTTCTCTCGCAAGTGGACGTGCGCCAAGCTCAACTCGATCGCCCACTCAATGAAGCTGGATAGTGTTCGACGATGCTTCCTCGCGGCGATTTCGGCGAAATACCTAAGTTTTGGGTCCAGCCGTACGGTCACGATCTCGGACCTCCCACCCTTCGCAGCCAATTTGTTTGCGTCAGACATTTGCCACCGGTTCGCCTCCGATACCTTATTCGTTGGACAATATATGATTTGTATGCGAATGCAATACACAGATGATGTTACATTTGGTGCGGTGGCCGAAAAATGGCCAATTTATGCAACTTTCTGTCGTCGGTTGGATAATGGACATCGCTCGCAAGCAGCCACACGTGTGCACGCAAAACCTAGCGCAATCCAAGGTGTCGCAACTAGAGCGTGAATGGAGGCTCCCTTGAGTGCTCCTCGACGGCGTCGCTCCAAGACTTCACACCGGCATCCGTCGTCGATCCGCCTAAAACGCGTTATCTATGTCGGCGTTTACCGCGCCCTCGCTTCGGTGGTGCCTGCGACGGTCATCTTCGCGTTCGTCGCGTTTTGGTTGGGAGCGGCTATCTATCTCTTTCATTTGGTTGCGCCCGTTGGCTGGCTTAGTACGAATCAGCTTCAAGATCTCAAGACGATCCTCTTAAGCGGCGCTACCGGCGCATTCGTGTCGACCAGAGTCACAAAATACCTCTCCTGATAACTCCGACGTTCGAGGGAGCGAATAATCCCGGGGACATGCTGCCATCGCCGCATGAGCGCCGTCCGCCGTCACCCTACAGCGATTTTGACCGGCTTTCCGATGCGGCTCAGCAGTTCGATGAGTGTGTCGATCGTGAATTTTGCCGTCTTCTTGTTCATCACGTCGGAGACGCGCGGTCGTGAGACCATGAGAATCTCCGCGGCGTCCGCTTGCTTGAGGTGGTGTTCGACGATCCAGGCGGAGAGTTCATCCATCAGCTGACGCTTCAGGCGCTGCGTTTCGTTGATCTGCTTGCGTGATGCCGCGTGCAGGCGGCGGGCTTCGGCGGGGGGGAAGCCGAGTTCCAGGAAGATGTTGGCGCCTGGTTTCGTGACGTGGCGGACGGCGGTGTCGATTTTCGTTGTTCGGGTTCTCACGCCTTCTCTTTCTTAGGTATGGTTGTGTACAAGTATTTATACACATTTTCGCGGGCAGTGTCAGGGAAGAGAAAGGGCGGGCGGGACGCCCGCGGTCCCAGGCTGCGCGTGTGTGATTGCGCGGGCGGGGCGCTCGATTTCAGCGGGTGGGATTTGCGCAAAGCGGCGCCGTAACGGCATTTCGATTGACTTGTGTAACGTAACGCATTACGGTCCGGTATGATCCGCTCCTTTCGGCATAAAGGCTTGCGCCGGTTGTTCGAAGACGATGAGGCTCGCGGCCTGAACGCCGGTCACGTGGAAAAGCTGCGGCGCATCTTGGCGCGTCTGCATGCAGCGCGCGCCGTCGCGGACATGGACCTGCCGGGTTATCGCTTGCATCCGCTTAAGGGCGAGCTCAAAGGCTTCCACGCCGTCACGGTTCAAGCGAACTGGCGCGTCGTTTTTTGCTTCGCCGACGGTGAAGCGCACGATGTCGATTACGTGGACTATCATTAGGAGACCATTCGATGCGCATGAAAAACCCTCCCCATCCCGGCCTCGTGGTTTTGCACGATTGCATCGAGCCGCTCGGCCTTACGATCACGGCGGCGGCCGCCGCGTTGAAGGTCACGCGCACGACGCTGTCCGAGTTGGTCAACGGCCGGCGCGGCATCTCGCCCGAAATGGCCGTGCGCTTGGAGCAGGTGTTCGGCGGCAGCGCCGAGAGTTGGCTCGTGCAGCAGGTGCAGTACGACCTCGCCCACATCAAGCCGCAAAGCGTCAAGCTGCAACGCCTGCAACTCGCGTGAGGTAGGCCGCACACATCGATCATGCTCCCGCACGCCTCGCTCGCCGACATTCCGTCCGACATCCGCGCGCAGATCCTCGCGCGGCTCGACGACATCGCGCGCGCCGAACGCGTGCGCATTGTGCTGGCGGTCGAATCCGGGTCGCGGGCTTGGGGGTTTGCTTCGGCGGATAGCGATTATGACGTGCGCTTTCTTTATGTGCGGGGCCTTGAGGATTATGCGGCGCTCACCAGCCCACGCGATGTGATCGAGCGGCCGATCGAGGGTGAGCTTGATCTGGGCGGGTGGGACTTGCGCAAGGCGCTCACGCTCGGGCTTCGCTGGAACCCGGCGCTTGTCGAGTGGCTGACGTCGCCCATCGTCTATGCGGAAACGGGGTGGGAGGCGGCGCGGCTGCGGCAGTTGTTCGCCGTGCCGCAGAATCGGGCGGCGCTGATCCGGCATTATTTCGGGCTCGCTTACCGGCAGTTCGCGCGGCACATCGACGGGCGGGCTGAGGTGAACCTCAAGAAGTATTTTTACGTCGTGCGGCCGGCGGCGGCTTTGCTGTGGCTTGAGATGCGGGCCGAGGAGACGCCGCCGATGTCGCTGCCCGCGCTGCTCGACGGGGTGGCGCTGCCCGCGGACGTGGCGGCGGCGATCGTCGATTTGCGCGCGCGCAAAGCGGCGGGCGTCGAGGCGGGGAAGGGGGCGCGGATCGCTCCGCTCGACGCGTTCTGTGTGGCGCGCATGGACTGGGCGCGGGCGCATCTGCCGGCTGCGGCGCCGGGGGTCGATCCGGCTTTGCGTGAGGCCGCTGCGGCGCTGTTTCATGCGTCGGTATTTGGTCATCCATCGCCCATCCGATGAGTTTTGGGGACAGCGATTCCGCTTGACGCGGCGGCGCGTTTGTTCTATATTTGTTCTCACGTGAAACAACGCTGAGATCGAGCCTGCCGATGGCCCATGACGCTGCATTCCAGGTCGCGCGAGAAACGGCACATGTGGCACAGCCGCCGATGTGGCCGACCCCTGTGCCACATGTGCCACTTCAAATGGCGGAACTGTGCCGTATTGCGCTCGAAACGTGCGCCGCGCAGGTTTCAAGCGGGCGGTTGCTGCACCCAGATGAGCGCGTTGGTGTTGTAGCCCTTGGTCTGCAGTTTGCCGAGCAGTTCGGCGCGCAGGTCGGAGCTGATCTGCGGCGTGCGGGACAGGATCCAGAGGTAGCGGCCGGAGGGTTCGCCGACCAAGGCCCAGCTGTAGTCGGGGCTAAGGCCGATCACCCAATAGTCGCCGGAGAACGGCCAGAAGAACGTGACGGCGAGTTTGGTGTTCTCGGCGTTCTGCGGTTTGGCAGTGCCTTCGGCGGTGTCGAGCGGGCCGTTCAGCGCGCCCTTGCGGCAGGCGTTCACGACCTTGATCGAGCCGTCCGCGTTTTTGCTGTAGGTCGCGGTGACGCCTTGGCAGCCGCGCTCGAAGGAGTGGTCGTAGCGCGCGATCTCGTACCAGCGGCCCAGATAACGGTCGACGTCGACGCGTTCCACGGTCGCCAGCGGCGCCGCGGCGTTGCGGTTCACCGGGGGCGGGTCGCAACTGGCGAGCGCAAGGGCCGCGATGGCGACGCTAAGAATCCGCAGAAAACCTGTCACTTCGGTGCACCTTTCGTCGCATTCCGGCCAAGTGTGTCGCGGTTGCATCCGCAGGGGCGCCGGAATTGGTATGATGTCAGCACTTAAACGCGGAATAGGGCCAAACGGTTCACGACCGTTTTGGCCCACAACACTGGTGGTCGTCATGCTGCGCAATATTCTCATCGGTCTCGTGGTGCTTGCCGCGCTCGTTGTGGGCGGCGCTTATCTGACGCCGCAGAACGCGCACGTGGAGCGTTCCACCATCATGGCCGCGACGCCTGAGGAGGTGTTCTCGGTCGTCAACGACCTCTCGCGCTTCAACGAGTGGTCGCCGTGGGCGAAGCTCGACCCGAACGCGAAGTACACCATGGACGGCGCGCCTTCGGGTGTCGGCGCGAAGATGTCTTGGACGAGCGCCGATGCCAACGTCGGCAACGGCTCTCAAGAGATCATCGAGAGCGAGCAGTTTTCGCTCGTGAAGACGAAGCTCGATTTCGGCGATCAGGGTACAGCTTTCGGCACGCTCACGTTTGCGCCGGCCGAGGGCGGTACGAAGGTGACGTGGGCGTTCGATTCCGACCTCGGCATGAACCCGATCGCGCGCTACATGGGCCTCATGTTCGACAGCTGGATCGGCAAGGATTACGAGTCGGGTCTCGCGAACTTGAAGGCGATCGTCGAGAAGGGCGCGCAGGCCGCAACGGCTGCCGCTTTGGCGACGCCAGGGTCAGGGCCTACGCCGCCCGACATTCCGATGTCGGCCGCTGCCGATCCGACGAAGGGGCCTGAGGTCGTCAACGTCGCGGCGAAGGCCGTGATCCAGACGCGGGCGAGCGCCAAGGCCACCGACAACGCTGCGATCTCGGCCGCGCTCGGGGCCGCAAACCAAAAGCTGCTCAACTACGGCATGGCGAACGAGTTGCAGATCGGCGGCGCGCCGCTTGCGATCACGATTTCGCACAGCGCCGACGGCGATTGGGTGTTCGATGCGGCCATGCCGCTCGCCGAAAAGCCCGCGAAAGCGGTGGCTGAGGCCGATGGCGTGAAGGTCACCGACACCTACGCGGGGCGCGCCGTGAAGCTGACGCACAAAGGTCCCTACAACACGATGAACGACACCTACGCGCGCATCCACGAGTACACGAAGGCGCAAGGCCTCAAGGAGAAGAGCGTCGCTTGGGAGGAGTACGTTGGCGATCCGAGCGAGACGGAGGACGCCGAGCTTCTGACGAACGTCTATATCGCGGTCGAGTAGGTTAGCTCGGCCGTTCGCAGGACTCAGGGCTCTCCTTGCCTTTGACGAGCAGGTTTGCGTTGTCGCCGTTCATCCAGAAGACGGTCGCGCCGTCGGAGTATTTGAGGCCCTCGGCCGCGTCGACTTTCTTCAGCTGAAGTTCGCGGCTTTTGAAGGCCAGCGTGATCGCTTTGCCGTCTTCTCCCAGCGGGCGCACGATGACGCGGCCACTGTCGCCGCAGTCGAACGCGGCGGGCCTGGTCTCCAGCATCGGCGGGCGGATCAGCGGCGACTGGATGTTCTCCGGCCGGTTCTGCGGGTCGGTGCAGGCGGCCAGTGTGGCGGTGGCGGCGAGGACGATTGCTAAGCGCGACTGGATCACTGGAGCCTCGTGAAGTGAGTTCGCTTTTGGTAGCAGGCGCGCGGCGCCCGCGGCAAGGTCTCTAGAGACCCGCCTCTTTGCGCACGGTGTCGAGCGCGATGCAGTAGGCTGCCGGTGCTTTCGCGTCGCCCGCGGCCAGCATGGCGGCCGCAACTTCGCCGGCGCGCTCGTCGCTGAGTTTGCCAGCGGCGCGGGCGTTCGCCAGATCGTCGGTCAATGCGTTGACTTTGCTGGCGACGCCGGCCGCCGTACTGCACGCGGCCGTGCCTGCCGCGGAGCCTTCGCAGCCGCCAAGACCGATCGAGAGGCAGACAACCGCTGCCACCGCAAAACCGCTTTTCATTCGAAGGCCGCCCGCCCGCTTACGTCTTTTGGAGTTATCCCCAAGCATGCCGGATTCGTTAAGGTTTGCCAACCGGCTTCGGACGACAGGGTGAAGGGCGCGCGGCATCCTTGAAAATTGCGGGTTTGCGCGAAACCGCCTACACGAAAGGCCCTTTTTCGAAACAGGTTCTGACCCCATGAGCGGCTCACCCTCGCTGCCCCCCGGCTTTCTGTCGAAGGCGCTGGGGCGGATCAAACCCTCGCCCACCATCGCGGTCAGCCAGAAGGCGCGCGATCTGGTGGCCGCCGGGCGCGACGTGATCGGGCTTGGCGCGGGCGAGCCCGACTTCCCGACGCCCGACAACATCAAGCGCGCCGCGTTCGCTGCAATCGAGCGGAACGAGACGCGCTACACGGCGGTCGAGGGCATCCCCGAATTGCGCAAGGCGATTGCCGACAAGTTCAGCCGAGAGAACGGGCTCGACTATAAGCCGTCACAGACGCTGGTGGCGCCGGGTGGCAAGGCGATCATCTTCAACGCGTTCGTGGCGACGCTGAACCCCGGCGATGAGGTGATCGTTCCGGCGCCTTACTGGGTTAGTTATCCCGACATCGTGCAGCTGTGTGGGGCGACGCCGGTGATCGTCGAAGCCGGCGCGGAGAGCGGCTTTCGTATCACGCCAGAACAGCTCGCCAAGGCGATCACGCCGAAGACCAAGTGGGTGATGCTGAACGCGCCGTCGAATCCGACGGGTGCGGCGTACACGGCGGCGCATCTGAAAGGGCTCGCCAGCGTAGTCGTCGATCACCCCAATGTTTGGGTGCTGACCGACGACATGTACGAGCATATTCTTTACGACGGCTTCACGTTCGCCACGATCGCGCAGGTGGAGCCGCG
>JBJXEH010000199.1:0-13317 GCA_046153995.1 Micropepsaceae bacterium | reverse complement strand
TGACCCTTGATCGCCGCCGCCGCCAAGCGAATGTCGTCGAGCGTAACGCTCATGGCTCATGCCCCGTCCGATTGCGGCACACGTTTAGTCCGCCTGCACGCCGAAGCGCAATGCGTCACCCGGCCTACTCGCCCACCAGCTTCGCCATCGCCGCGACATAGCTAGCGAATGCTTTGCGGCCTTGGGCGGTGATACGCGCCCGGGTCAGCGGCTTACGCGCCAAGAAGCTCTTCTCGATCTTGATGTAGCCCGCGTCCTCAAGCTTGCGCAGGTGGATCGAAAGATTGCCCTGCGTCGCCTGCAGCAGCGCCTTTAGTTCGTTGAAGTCGGCGACCTCAGCATCGGCGAGATACGCCATAATGCCGAGCCGGAACCGGCCATGGATAACATCGTCGATCTTGCCGACGTCGAATCCCGCCATCGCGCGAGCCTATTCCCCCGCGCGGGCAAGCCGCATCATCACGAACCCCGGCAAGGCCATCAGCAGGAGTAAACTAAGGGCCGCGATCAGAATGTAGGTCGTCGTACCGATCGCCCACCCGAGAACCACCGTCGCCGCAAACCATCCGAGCGCGACAGCCAGAAGCCACAACTGCTTGCGCAGCATGAACGCGACCAGCCACCCCGCGCCCTGCATCGCAAAGACGAAGCAGGGATAAAGCTCCCAAATCTCAATGCTCTCCTTACGCGCTGCCAGCATGCCGACGACGATCACGAGCACGAGGTTGGCACTGCCCGCGGCCGCGAAGAACGCATTGATCGCCTTCTGCGCCCGCGGCTGCACGAGGCCCCGCGTGCGCCAGCTGAACCAGACAAGCCACGCGAGAAACACGACGGTAGGCCCCAAACTGGAAACCAGCCAGCCAAGCTTCGACAATTCCACTAACCCGGTCGCGCCAAGCCACTGCACCAAGCACTGAGCACCATAGATCAAACCGCCCGCGACAAACGCCTCGCCACCAGCCATCGCAGTGCGGCTATTGCCCGCTTCGATGATGGCGCGCATGTAGGCCAGATCGTCGCGCGCGGTTTGAGTGTCGCCGTCCATGAGCTGCTCCTCCTAGATCACACGCGCAATGCTTGGAAACGTCCGTAACAGCGCCGTCGTCGCCCAGCTGAGCACTAGCGTCGTCCCGAATACGATGCCGCCCTTCTCAAGCCCCGTAAGCGGCGCACCAAGAAGCGCGAACTGCAGCCAAACCGCATACGCATAGTGCAACAAATAGATGCCGTAGGCGTTGCGGCGCAAGCTGTCGAACACCGGACCGGCGCGTTTGAAGAAGCGCACGAACACCGCCACAAGTGAAAACGACAACGATGCGCACGCGATCGCAAACAGCGCGCACAAAGCAATGGTCCAAGGCAATTGCGGTTGGAACTTCATGCCGAGCGCCGTCAGAAACGCCGCCGTCAGCGCGACGAACGCAGCCAAACCAAGCGGCAACCAAAGCCACCAGCGCCGCGCAAGCTTGCCCGACACATCGAGCAAACCCCGATCGAGGCCGTACGCGCCAACGCCGATACCCGCAAAGAAATAGACCGCGTAGTGCAACACCCGGCCCGCCTGCACGAAGAACGGCCCCCAATGCACCCACGCGTCGTAGCCGAGATAAAGGTTCATCGCCAAGAACCCCGCCCCCGAGACAACGATCAGACCGGCGGCATACGCCCAAGGTCTGCTATCTGCGTTCGCCGACAGCCATGCCAGCCCGTTACCGAACCGTGGCACGATCACATAGACGATCACGACCAAGAGATCGAACGCCAACAGCAACCACAAGAACCATGCAGGCCCCGCTGGCCAAGCATCCAGCGAAAGCCAAGCCCCGGCGTACGAAGCAAGGTCCGGCGCACCGCCGCCCTGCAAATAAGAAGGATAGTACGCAAGCGGCGCAAGAACCGCCGCAGCGACCGCGAACGGCAAACCAAGCCGAACGATCCGGTCGCCCGCAAAGCTAAGCGCACCCTTGCGCGTCAGGCTCGGCCAAACAAACAGCCCGGAAATGAAAAACATCAACGACATGAAGAAGATGTCGTTGATGCCGATCAGAAGACCGAACGCCGGCACACGCTCGCTGTCCACAACGGGAAACGCCGTCCAAAGCATGTTCTTCGATGACCATTCCGCCGCGGTCGGCGCTCTCACGTCTGGCAGATAAGCAACCAGCGCGTGATGGGCCACGACGAGCATCGTGACGAACGCCCGCAGATAACCGATGGGGACGTTGTCCTCCCGCGTCACCTCACCATCCGCCACATCGTGCTCGCCGCTACTGACCATCACCCACCCATCCCGCTGACGCCCCATAAATGACAATACACAAACTAGTTTGTTTTTCAAACTAAATATGTGCGAGGTTGTGCCGCGCACGCGGCGACCCGCAACCGCGTCGCGCCGCCGGAACGATCCAACGACTCAAATGCCAGGAAATGTCGGGAGAAAATTGGTAGCAGCGGGGTGATTTGAACACCCGACCAAGGGATTATGATTCCCCTGCTCTACCACTGAGCTACGCTGCCAAAGCAAAAGAGGGCGCGATGTAAAGCGCGCCCCCGAACCGTGTCAAGGCGACGCGACGCTCAAGCCGCCAGCGCCGCCTCACCCTTCGCGATCCAGCCGCCGCCGAGCATCCGGCTGGGCTCATTCGCGTCGTAGAGCACGCAAGCCTGTCCCGGCGCGACGCCTTCTTCATGCGCCAGCAACTCGACCACGGCGCCACCCACATCCGCACGAATTTCCGCACGCACCGGCTCACGCGTCGAGCGCACGCGCGCCAGCACAGCGCGCGGCGCATCTGTCAGCGGCGCATCCAGCCAGTTCATATCGCGCAAGTACACGCGCTTGGTCGCCAGCGCCTCGCGCGGTCCCACGACCACCTGCCGCGCCGCCGCATCGATCCGGATCACAAACAGCGACTCATGATGCGACAAGCCCAACCCCTTGCGCTGCCCGACCGTGAAGTTGATCACCCCGTCGTGCGGGCCCAACACGCGCCCAGAAACATCGACGATTTCGCCGGGCTCGATCGCGCCGGGCTTCAGCTTAGCGACGACGTCGCTATAGCGCCCGTTCGGCACAAAGCAGATGTCCTGACTGTCCGGCTTGTCCGCGAGTGCCAGCCCCATCTCCCCCGCAAGCGCCCGCGTCTCGCTCTTTGGCAACCCGCCCAGCGGAAAGCGCACGAAGTCGAGCTGCGCGCGCGTCGTCGCAAACAGGAAATAACTCTGGTCGCGCGAGGCATCGATAGCGCGGTGCAACGCAGGCCCGCCCACGCCATCGACGCGCCGTATGTAGTGCCCGGTCACAAGCGCGGAGGCACCCATGTCCTGCGCTGCCGCCAGCAGGTCGCGAAACTTCACGGTCTCATTGCACTTCACGCACGGGATCGGCGTCTCGCCGCGCGCATAGGACGCCGCGAAATCCTCCATCACCGACGTACGGAACCGCTCTGCATAATCGAGCGTATAATGCGGGATACCGATGCGCTCGGCCGCCGCCTTCGCGTCGTAGATGTCCTGCCCCGCGCAGCACGAACCCTTTCGCTTGGGCTGGCCGTCGCTCGCATAGAGCTGCAGCGTCACGCCCACAACGTCGAAACCCGCTTGGCTCACCAGCGCCGCCGCGACAGCGCTATCCACGCCCCCCGACATGGCCGCAACCACCCGCGTCCGCGCCGGATCGCCGGGCAGGTTCATCAGTGTACGGATATCGTGGCTCTGGCTCATGGGGCCGCGAAATATAGGCAACCCGGCTTCCCGGGCAACCTGCCGGAACGCCGCTGCCCCCTTGAAGACAAGCCCGTTCCGCCTAGGTTTTCAGAGATTGGTGACAAAATAAATTTTGCGCAGGGCCCGGCGCCCCGGATCGCTAACAAACGTTCCAAACAGGAACTGTTCATGGACCTTACTGAATCGCATCCGAACTCATAACGGCGCCACCCAAGATCGCGCACGAATGAAAGGCCAGATTAGCGCGGACGTTTACACCTCTAAACGCTTCCTTGCGTCTGGCACGGGAGTTGCGTCGATCGGCACAAGGCTAGCGTAACCACGCTCAAATACGTGGTTTTAAGCGGCTCAGGCGTAGTGTTTGCCGAATGGGGTGTACTGAGTACGGGAGCGCGTATTGTGATGAGTGAAGAACGGCAAGGCCGTGTTACCTATGTCATCGGACCCGATGGGAGTCCGCTGACGATTGCAGATCTGCCGCCGCCGAACACGAAGCGGTGGGTCATTCGCCGCAAGGCCGAAGTGGTCGCCGCTGTGCGCGGTGGTCTCTTGAGCCTGGAAGAGGCGTGCAACCGGTACACGTTGACGGTCGAAGAGTTTCTGGCCTGGCAACGCGCGATCGATAAGTTCGGTCTCGCCGGCCTGCGCACCACGCGCGTCCAGCAGTACCGCAACTAGTCCGTAGACGGACAAACGCCAAGTTTCAGGGCCGGACGTGAGCGCTCCTCACGCGTCCGGCCCTTAGTCATTTTTGGGCGCCCGCTGCCCCGCATGCTGCAACCGCGAACTCCCCGCCTGCCGGGTAACCACGCGCGCTTGGGTGAATCCCGCCAAAAACACCGTTGCAGCTTCGCCACAAGTCTAGCGTTCTGAAACCGCGTCATCTCGCGCTCTGCGGGAATTCCGGTACTCTCGGCCCCAACAAACTCTGGGGAGGGTTGAGGCATGGAAACCGGCGGACTTATGAACGGACTAATGGGCATCTTGAACGAGATGCTGGCGATCGTTTCGCGCGTCTTTGGCGGTGCCGACACGATATCGTTACTGATCATGCTTGTCGTGGTCGTGGCCGCCGGCATGCAGCTGGGCAACTGGGGGCGCATCGTTCAGGTGACGGTCGGCTCGCTCGTCCTCTACGGCTTGGTGAAACTCGGTTACTCGATCACCCAAGGGGCGAATCCGGTGGCTCTGCCAACAACCGCTTGGAACGATCTCAAGGTCATGTCGGTCGGCGATCTCACGGTCTTCTTTCTGGCGTTTGCCATAGTGATCACGGTCGTCCATACGATCAAGAATTCGGTCGGCTCCGGCGGGCACTAGCTCGAAGGCTCTAACCTGACGCGACCGGCGGGGCAATTTGGGGCGCGCCGCCGGACAAACTTTGTGACAGTATCTGGGGGATTGACCGGGCAGGCGCGAGAAGCCGTCCGGCATTGGTGGGAACGCAAATGGAAAAGCAGTTCATTGATCTGGTCATCCACGTCTTCACGCTGGACTGGGTCATTCTAGCGATCCCGCTCAGCCTCGTTTTGTGCGTGTTCACGAAGCGCGTGGTGCCGGGCTTCATCATGGCAGCGATCGCGGTCGTCATCCATCATGTCGGCATTTTGGTACTGACCGGTGCCACGATGGACACGCTGCCCGCACAAATTCAGGCGATGATCCCGAAGCTCGAGCCGATTTCGGTGCTCGCGGAATACGTAGCTTACTCGTTCCTGATCATCGTCTTCAGTTTGACGCGCCAAGACATGATGCGCCCCGGCATAACGGAGTAAGCCTACTCATCGTCCCCGCGCCAGCCGTCGAACGACAGCCGGCCGGCGCCCATTCCGACCAGCAGCAGCAAGCCACCGGCGATCGCCATGTTCTTGGCGAAAAGCTGCATCTCTGTGCGCGCAAGTTCCGCGTTGTCTGTGATCGCCCAGAAATCGTGCATCGCGAAACTGACGGCGAGCGTGAAAAGAAACAGCACCAGCGCCATCAATCGCGTGCGGAACCCCGCGACAAGCGCGGCCCCTGCCCCAAGCTCGATGACAACCGACAGTGCAAGCAACGGCCCCGCTGCGGAAACGCCATGCGCGGTCATAGCCGCCGCCGTCTCGTCCCAGTTCTGCAGCTTGCCGATACCCGCCAGAATGAACAGCGCCGCCAACATGCAACGGCCGACCACGGGCGCGATGCTTTCGCCGAACGACATGAACCTTCCTCCTGGACAAGTGAAACGCGGGACGCTTGGATTGAGTCTGTTCTGCCTAATCTTAAGCCGGACACACCCGTCCGGACACGCTAGAATCGCAGCTCTGCGTTTGAGTGAACATGCCGCCCGCTGACGAACCCGAACAATTGTGGATTTTGGCAGGCTTAGGCCTCGTGGTTTTGATCCTGGCCTTCGTGGTCCGCCAGTTGATGCGCACGCGCCCGCAGCCGATTCCGGTCGATGGACCGCTACGCCTGACGATCAAACCGCTCAAGGAACTGCGGCCCGACCCGAACCACCTCTATCTGGGCACGACGATCGCGCGCGAACTGACCGCTCGCCTGAAAGGCTTCCAACGGCTGGAGCCGCACATGGGCGACGGCGGCTCGCCGCTCTGCGTCGAAGGTACGGTACGCAAGTTCGGCCCGCGCCTGGTGATCGCGCTCCGCCTCGCCAACAGCCGCCACCCGGTCTGGCGCGGCACCTACGACGGCTCGATCAACGACCTCGGCTACATGGCAGACAAGATGGCCGCAAACGTTGCCCACACGCTCAAGGTCGCGCCGCGCAAGAAAGCGGCGAAACCCGAAACCCAAAAGGCGGAAGCGAAGTAACTATTTCGCCGGCGGCTCGTCCACGAGCTTCCACGTCGGCTCCTTCGCGTGGCGGATGCCGTAGACGAAATAGATCACGAGCCCGATCGCAAGCCAGCCAAGCACGCGCCACCACAGCGTCTGCAACAATGGAAACACCATCATACTGCAGACGATGATCCCAAGGATCGGGACTATCGGATAGAGTGGCGTCTTGAAAGGCCGCTTCACGTTCGGGCGCGTCTGCCGCAGAACAATGACGGCGACGCAAACGAGAATGAACGCGACGAGCGTACCGGCTGAAACCATGTCGCCCAGAATCTCGAGCGGAAACAGGCCGGCAAAGGCTGCTACAACCGTGCCGATGATCAACGTGCTAATCATCGGCGTCCGCGACTTCGGATCGACTTTCGCAAAGACTTGCGGCAAGAACCCGTCGCGCGCCATTGCATAGAAGATGCGCGTTTGCCCATAGAGCGAAACCAGAATGACGGTCGAAAGGCCGGCGATCGCGCCGACCACGACCCATGGGCTCAACCATTTGAGGCTCTCGCCCGCCGCGTCGATCGCGACCGACACCGGCGCATCGACCTTAAGAGTCGAGTAATGCGCGAGGCCAACCATTGTTAGCGACATCAGGATGTAGAGCACGGTGCAAATCGCGAGCGAGCCCAAAATGCCGATCGGCAGATCGCGCTGCGGGTTCTTCGCTTCCTGCGCCGCAACCGCGACGCTGTCGAAGCCAATATAAGCGAAAAAGATTACGCCTGATGCCGCCAAGATACCGCTCCAGCCGAACTGCCACGGGCCCGTATTCTCCGGGATGAACGGCGTCAGGTTCTCGCTCGAGATGAGAGGCAAGCCGAAGATGATCACGGCCAGGACGATGGCGACCTTCAACAACACCATAGCGCCGTTGAAGCCAGCCGACGCACGAATGCCGACGATCAAGAACGCCGTCAACAAAGCGACGACACCTACCGCGGGGAGATTCACAATGGCGTCGGTGGCAACCAAACTGCCGTCAGGCGCTTGGGCGAAGGGAGCTGAGGCAAATTGAGCTGGAACCTGGACACCGACAAAGGCCAACAGTTTGTGAAAGTACCCGCCCCAACTTACAGCGACCGCGCTCGCCGCCATGCCGTACTCGAGGCAGAGGTCCCAGCCGATCAAGAAGCCGACAAGCCGGCCGAACGCAGCGTAGGCGTATGTGTAAGCCCCGCCCGATGCCGGGATCATCGCCGCCAGCTCGGCATAGCAAAGACCGGCAAACACACAGCCGATGCACGCGAACACGAACGAGAGAACGATCGCGGGGCCGGCATGGTCGGCCGCTGCCTGGCCGGTAATGACGAAGATGCCGGCACCGATGATCGCGCCAATGCCAATGGCTATCAGTTGCCAAGGTCCGAGCACCCGGCGCAACTCGACATCGCCGCCATCCGCAGCCTTCGCTTCTACCTGTCCAGCCATATCGTATCGTCCCTCGCGCATAGTTTAGCGTCGCGCGAATGGGTCCATCCGGGCGCAACGCGCATTGCCAAGAAGTCTGCCACGGCCAAGCCGAACCGCAAACGCCTCATTGTTTCGGCGTCAAGAACTCCAGTGCCGAAGGCGCCGTCAGCAAGCGTCGCGAACTCACGGCGATACCCTGAGTGACCCCTTCGACGTCGTCGCTGCGGTTGCTAACGGGCAAGATCGACGAAACGGCCCGCGCGGCGAAACGCGTCGCGTCATCCTCGAACTGCAACCCCACCCCGGCGACGAGCGGCTCCTTGCCGTCCTTGAGCGGCGCCGTATCGGGCAGCACCGGCCACGTACCGTCCGCCTGCCGCGTGATGTCGAGGTAGACGCGCTTGCGGACATGAAACCTGCCCAGCAACGGTTCGCCGTAGTTCTCGATATGAACGAAATCGAAGCCCGCTTGCGTGACCTTTGTGTGGTCGAGCCGGTTCCAAATCTCTTTGATCTCGGTGTACTTCGCCGGAATGTTCGCGACCGGCGTCGCAGAGTGCAGCTCGACACCGAGTGCTTTGGTGACGCCGGCCGGTGCGAATATCTCGCCGATATAGTCGATGTAAACGGCACCCGTCGAAAGCTGCACCGTCTCCGATTGCGGCGGCGTCCAGTTCGGATCCTGCGCAACTTTCCAAGCCTCAGGGCCAGCCTCGCGCAGCCACACGCCGTTGCCGCCGCGCACATACGTAAAGTCTTCGAACGCTTGGACTGTGTCCGCTCCCACCTTCTTTTCCGACTTGAGCAAATTCACGATCGCCCGCGGATAATCTTTCTCTTCCGCTGCAACGAGCACGACACGGCCGAACAACTGATCCGCGATCTCGATCACCTTGCTCTGATCGGCGACGAGGGCGGGATTGCTGAGCACAAACATGACCATCAGCGTCTTGGGCTGCGCCGGATCGGTGCTCTTAAGCGCCGTCAGAAATCGCGCCTTCACGCCGTCGCGAAGTTCGATCCAATTCTCCGCTGCACCCGCCGTGCCGCTAAGCGAGAACACCGCCACAAAAACTGCAGCCACCCAACGCCGCCAACCCATCGCGATCCCCTTCTTGGCCCCAAACGGACGCGAACCCTATGTGCGCGGCCAGCATCGCCGCAACGCCTTACAACCAGGGCACTTGACCAGGCTTATCCCCTCTCGACAAGTAAAGAGAAGAAAGGCTACATCCTGTGTTCCACGCACTGCGCTTTCAGGACTTCGACTTTGAAGGCGAATTTGCGTCGTGTCGCTCGCGCCGTTGGGGTGGAGCACAACAACGCTGGATACCGCACGGGATGCCGAGAATTAACCCCGCCCTCGGGCGCGCGATCTTCTTTCTGTACGGGGTGAACCCGAAAACGGGCGCGACTGACGGACCTGTCGCGACAGGTTTCTTTGTTGGCTACCGGGTTAGGTTGGATCATCTCTCGCCGGAAGTTGTTCACATCTACGCCGTCACCTGTCAGCACGTCGCCCCGGACGGTGCTTCGATCATACGTATCAACACAAAGGGCGGCGGCAACCGCGAAATCCCGCTAGAGCCACACGAGTGGGAGTTCGTCAAAAGCGGCGCTGACGTAGCTGCCGTTGATGTTACCGATCACCTGGTAGCGGGCGACTCGGTGGAGTGGATTCCAACCTCTTGGTTTCTTTCCAAAGGTCAGATCGAGCAATCTTCTATTTGGGTTGGCGAAGACGGGTTTATGTTGGGCCTCCTCACGGACGTTCACAGCCATCGCAACGAAGTCGTAGGCAGGTTCGGCAACCTTGGCATGGTCGCTGACGACGGCTGTCTGATAAAGCAGCCAAACGGGAACCAGCGGCCAGCGCACCTTTTCGACATTAGGTCGCGCACGGGATTCTCGGGGTCGCCTGTCTTCATCTACCGGACGCCAAGCGCGGACCTTCGGCACATCAGTTACGGGATCAGGCCGCGAACGACAAAAGAACCCGAAGGCGTCTTTCGCAATGCACGTTTGCCGTTCGGCAACCAAGAGCACACATTTGAAATTGACATTGATGACAACATTTTTCTGTTGCTACTTGGCGTCCATGTCGGCCAATTCCGTGAGGACTTGAAGGCTCAGCGGAAGGTCGAACCCCAGGCCGTGCGCCCAATCGTTGAGGGCGACGTTCTGACGATTCAAAGCGGCATGACGGTCGTCGCTCCGTGCTGGGATATTGAGGCGGTTTTGAATTTGAAGGTGTTCCAAGATATGCGCCAGAAAAGACACGACAAAGCCGACGCCGAGAGACGGCGTGAACCTATCGGCCAATCTGCCGCCGCCGAAAAGGGCGGTCGCCAGGAAGCGCCGCCGAATCCAGAGCATAAGGAGGCTTTCAGGTCTCTCGTAGGCGCGGCAGCGAAAACGAAGAAACAAGACGACTAAACATATTCCGGTGCGAGGCGCGGAAGTTGCGGCGATAGGAGAACTCCGCGACGTACTTCCAAAGATGCTTCGCGGACACGTGGATGTGCGTGCCGATGATGCCCCGTTTTAGCTGCGACCAGTGCCCCTCAATCGTGTTCACGTGATGGATGCCACGAACGTATTCTTCCCGTTCGTGATTGACCGTGCCGTGGTCATAGCCCGCGCGGGACAGGTCTTTGTACCAGCCGCCTTCATCCGTTGAAATCGTGGTGCCTTCCTCGACGGCTTCAAAGATGACCGGCAGAATCGTTTCGGCCTTCAAATTCTTGATCGGGTAGGCGCGCAAATGTCCGCCGCGCTCTACCATACCGACAACAATCCGCTTGTTCGATCCGTCGCGGCGAAGCTCTTTCTTCGTCTGCCAGCCACCGAAATGGGTTTCATCTACTTCCACGTGACCGGAGAGCGGCCCCTGGTAGTCAGCCTGTGCCATCAGCTTGCGAAGCTCATGCGCCATGCGCCAGGCGGTCTTGTAGGTGACGCCTAGCTGACGCTCCAATTCCGCTGCGGCTACGCCATGGCGCGTGCTGGTCATCAGATACATCGCGAAGAACCAGAGCGTCAGCTTCGTGCGAGACTTCTCAAAGATGGTCCCGGCGCACGGATAAACGTGATGGCCGCACGCCTGGCAGGCGAAGGCGCGCCGCTTGGTGATGCGGTGGAACTTCGACTCGTTCTTGCAGCCGGGGCAGACGATTGAGGTGCCGCCGTGCTGTTCCAGCATGATCCGGTCTAGGCAAGCGCCGTCATCGGGGTACTCAGCCTGAAATTCTTTGAAGGTGTATTTCGTCACGGCTATCCCCTTGCTTGCTTACAAGGGATAGTATGGTGAGCCTCTTACTTGCTGTCAAGGGATAAACCTCCACTTGACTCGAGTGAACAAATAGTGAACATACACATCCGGGGCACGAATGAACGACGCGATGAGGCAAACCGATGTTCGGCAAGAGAGAGATCAACGACCCTGCGAAGGTGCTTCGCCTCCATGCACAGGAATGGAGCCGCAATGAAGCCCTTCGCATCAGCACCCGCCGTCGCTGGGATGGCGACCCCACGGCAAAGCGCATGGTCATCCACCGCCGCGACGTCGGCGAACTGGCGCTCACCCCGATGCGTTGGGGCTTGGTGCCGGAATCGAGACGCAGCGAACCGGAACGCCAGCCGCTGATCACCGTGCGCGGCGAAGCGATCGTTGAAACGGCCGAATGGCGCCGCGTCCTGAACACGCACCGCTGCGTCGTACCGACAGACCAATTCTATGAGTGGAAGCGCGTCGCCGGCGTCAAAACCCGGGAGTATGCGTTCAAGCTCAGAAACGGCAGTCCGTTGATGATCGCAGCGCTCTGGGGCCGCTCGCCGTCACTGACCGGCCGCCTAAGCGAAAGCTTCGCCTATGTGACGTGCGAAGCAAACCGCATGATCTCGCTGATTCACGACCGCATGCCGGTGGTCTTGGACGATGCAGGCATGGCGGCTTGGCTGAACCCGAACGCCTCGCTCGAAAGCCTGATCGCGCTCATGCAGCCGCTGGCTTCGATGGAACTCGAAATGCGGCCGGTCAACGCCACCACCCCCGTGGCAGCGCGACCGTACCAACCGTCGCTGTTCCCCCGCGCGGCTTAAGCTTTAAGGGCCTGACGCTCCATCGCCATCCCGGCGAGGTCGGCCTGCACTTGACGGGCATACTCGGCGCGGTCGCGATTGACGTCGCCTTCGGCCGCGATCTCGTACTTCTTGAGGTCGCGGTAGGCGCTCTGCAGCTCTTCGCTAACAGTGGCCGCCTGTTTCTCGACTTCGCTGAGCGTGCGCTGAATGTTTTCGCGCCGCGCCTGGATCGAACGCGCGAATGACGGGAACGCAAGGCGGCCGAGGTCGCTGTTGATCGACCGGCGCTGTTCCTCTTGGACCATCGTCTCCAGGTCGCTCATTTTCTTCGCCAGATCGGCGCGCATGCCGTCCAGCGACTGCAAACGCTTGCGAATTTCCTCGACGCGGAACCGGTGGAGCCGGACCAAACCCTCGCGCGATTTCATGACAGTCATCCCCCTGTTTTCTTAAACACGGCCGTTAAACCAACCGTTGCAACTTCTGCGCCACGAACCGCCATTGCGGCACGAAGCGTTCCCCAAACGAGCGTTCTCGCCGTGTCACCACTTTTGCGCGCACCGGAATCGGTGCGAAGCCGCGGATCAAACGATCCGGACCGCAAGCGGAGCCGCTTACACGCATCAGAGGGCACTTGAGTAAGCCCACTTAAACCACGGGCGATTATGGCTGAACTGCCCTTAAGGTTGCCCTAAGCTGATGGTGTCGCCGGAATACGTCAGGCATCTGACATTTTTCACTGGCGAATTTACGAAGGTGCGCCCGCGATTAAGCTTTATTAAGCATTACCACTTAGATTCGATGGTGAATGAACCAACAAGGGCTCCCGGTTGTACCCGGGTCGCGAGGGGAGAGTAGAAGCAATGAGAGTTCTCTTGATCGAGGACGACAGCGCGATGGCGCAGAGCATCGAACTGATGCTCAAGTCTGAAGGCTTTAACGTCTACACGACGGATCTTGGCGAGGAAGGCGTAGACCTCGGCAAACTGTACGACTACGACATCATCATCCTCGATCTGCAGCTGCCGGATATGTCCGGTTTCGACGTGCTGAAGCAGCTGCGCGTCAACAAGATCGCGACCCCGATCCTCATCCTGTCCGGTTCGACCCAGGTCGAAAACAAGGTCAAGGGCTTGGGCTTCGGCGCCGACGACTACATGACGAAGCCGTTCCACAAGGACGAGCTGATCGCCCGCGTTCACGCCGTTGTCCGCCGTTCGAAGGGCCACTCGCAGTCGGTCATCCAGACCGGCAAGCTGA
>JBJXEH010000198.1:0-8989 GCA_046153995.1 Micropepsaceae bacterium | reverse complement strand
AGCCCGCGATAGACGCCGTAGCCCACCAACTCCTGCAGGCGCGGTGAAAACGCTTTCACGAGCTCCGGCTTCAATCCCAACTGCTGGTTCTCCTGTTGCCGGATGAAGCCCGCGCAGTAGTTCATGGCGATCCCCGTCCGCCGCGTGTCCGTGCGGTTCGCGCCGCCGCCGTGCCACAGCGCGCCGTCCCAGATCAGCACGCTGCCTTTTTTCATCTCGGCCGCAATCGTGTCGTAAGTGCCACCATAGACGGGGTTGTCCTTCACGTGGCTCCCAGGCACCAGCCGCGTCGCGCCGTTCGCGTCCGTGAAGTCCGTCAAGGCCCACATCGAGTTGCACACGATCGGGGTATGCGGCTTGGCGAGTGGGATCACCATGTCGTCGGCGTGAATGGGTTGCGCCACCTCGCCGGCGTCGATCGCAATCGACGACAGAGAGGAGATCAAACAACCCTCATCGAGCACGCCCTCCACGACCGGCAGCACGCCGGCGTGCACCGGCACCTCCGTAAACGGCGCGCCGAAAGCCAGCAGGTTGTAGATGCGGACCGTCTTGTGTCCCTCAAACCCGTTCATCGCGGGCTTCGCGTCCAGCTCCCGTTCCAGCCGCGACAGCGCCGCATTCAGCGCGTCGATCAGCGCCGGCTCGATCGCGTTCTCCACGATAGTGAACCCTTCGCGGCGGATTCGTTCGATATGCGCCCGATTGTCCATGCAAAACCCCTGGTCTTGAGCCTCACCGAAAGTCTAGCCTGCTCCATCGCAATTCGGGAGGCCCACATGCTGCGCTGGTTCGGTTACATTATCCTGACGCTCGTTGCGCTCGGCGCCGCCGCCTATTACTGGCTGATCGTGGACGCCAGCGGCCCGTGGGGCGGCAACGCTTACGCGATCGACCTCGCCGAGGTGCGCAGCCTCGCGAACTCGATCCGTAACGACAAGCCTACCGAAATCCGCCTCGAACGCATCGCCGCGTTCAAGATGCCGTTCACCGCGATGGTCGCGGGCGAAAGCTGGGCGGAAATCGATGCGCCGGTCTATTCCTACCAGGTCGTCTATCCCGGCGCCGCCGCGGTCGTCATCGACGCCGCGATCGACGGTGTGCAGGCGGCCAAGAACAAAGAGCCGACGTTTGACGCTGCCGCCTACGCGCGCATGCAATCCGCAATGACGAACGCGAGTAACATCGTCATCACGCACGAACATCTTGACCATATCGGCGGCATCACCGCGGCGCCGAACCTCAGCGCGATCTTGGCCCAGGTCCGGCTGACGAAGGAACAAGTCGACCATCCGGAGAAGATGGGTGGCCTGAAGTTTCCGGACGGCGCGCTCAGCGGTTACACGCCGCTCACGTACGACAAGTATCACGTACTTAGCCCCGGCGTCGTGTTGATCAAAGCCCCCGGCCACACGCCGGGCAGCCAACTCGTCTTCGTGCAACTCGCCGACGGCCGCGAGTACCTGTTCCTCGGCGACGTCGCTTGGCGCTATGAGAGCGTCGAACGCGTCCGCACCCGGGCACGCTTCGTGTCCTGGTGGTTCCTCGGCGAAGACCGCGACGCCGTCCTGCACGAACTCGCCGAGTTCAAACGCCTGAGCGACGCCGAACCCAAACTAATCATCGTCCCCGGCCACGACATCAAACACATGGAAGCGCTGGCGGCGCAGCAAACGTTTGCAGGCACGTTCAAGTAATGCTCCCCACCCCGCTAACGCTGAACGGCGCGCCAGGTTCGCCTTACACCCGAAAGATGGTGGCGCTGCTGCGCTACCGGCGCATCCCGTACAAGCTGCTACAATACGGCATGACCGCACCGCCCGGTCTGCCGAAACCGAAGCCGCAACTGCTGCCCACGTTCTATTTGCCCAACGCGAGCGGCGAGATCGAAGCGGTGGTAGATTCCTCGCCGCTGATCCGCCGCTTGGAACGCGAATTCGAAGGCCGCGCAGTGCTGCCACAGCATCCGGTGGCCGCCTTCATCGACACGCTGCTCGAAGACTACGCCGACGAGTGGCTAACAAAGGCGATGTTCCACTACCGCTGGCACTACGCGTCGGACGCGGACAAGGCGGGTGACATACTCCCCCGCTGGTCGAACATCTCGGCCGGCGACGAACAGATGGCGCAGATGAAGGCCTACATCAAAGATCGCCAAATCTCGCGCCTCTACGTGGTCGGCTCGAACGCAACGACCGCAGCGGTGATCGAAGCAAGCTACGAACGCTTCCTAGACCTCTTCAACGCACACTTGAAGGTGCACCCGTTCCTGATGGGAGGCCGCCCGGGCGCCAGCGACTTCGCGACGTTCGGCCAGCTCACCGCGCTGACCCACTTCGACCCAACGCCGATGGCGCTGACCATGAAAAAGGCCCCGCGCGTCTACGCCTGGGTGGAGATAAGCGAAGACCTCTCCGGCCTCGAACCAACGGACAGCGACTGGCTCGACCCGGCAAACATCCCCGCTACGATCGTGGCACTGCTGAAGGAGTTCGGCCGCGTCTACGTGCCCGCCCTCATCGCCAACGCCGCCGCCATCGCCAACGGCCAAGAGACGTTCGAAACCGAAATCGACGGCAAGCCTTGGAAACAGCAGACGTTCCCCTATCAGGCCAAATGCCTACAATGGATCCGCAACGCCTACGCCGACCTCACCGGCAAGGACCGCGCCGCCGTGGACGAGCTGCTCGCCGGCACCGGCATCCCGGTCCTGTTTCGCATGTGAGACCTGGCGCAAAATGCCACCACTCTGGCGCAAACCACTCTAGGCACGCCGCTAAGATCGCCCACCTCATGGAAGGGTCCGCATGATCACGCTCTACGGCGCGCAATGTTCGCTCTACACCGGCAAGGTGCGCGCCTACCTCCGCAAGAACGCGATTCCGTTTGCGGAGCGCGCGCCGTCCCATCCGCACTACCGCGACACCGTGCTGCCCGCCGTGCAGAACCACCGCATCCCCGTTGTCGAGTTCGCAGACGGCGCGATGATCCAGGACTCTGCGGCGATCCTCGACGCATGCGAGAGCCGCTTCCCGCACGTCGCAAAGCCGACCGGCGCGCTCCGCGTCGCGGAACTCTTCATCGAAGCCTACGCCGAACGCTCGCTGCTGAAAGCCGCGATGCACTACCGCTGGAGCTTCCCGCACGAGAACCGCGCCTTCATCCTGGGCGAGTTCGGCCGCATCATCGCCTTTGCGAACGGTCCCGCCGCATGGCCGCAAGTGGGCGAGTCGATCGCAGGCCGCATGTCGGCCTATCTGCCGCCGCTCGGCATTACCGCGGCCTCGATCCCCGCGATCGAGGCGAGCTACCTGAAACTGCTCGCCTGCCTGAACGCGCATTTCGCACTCTACCCCTACATCCTCGGCGACGCACCGAGCCGCGCGGATTACGGCCTCATGGGCCCCCTCTACGCACATCTGGGCCGCGATCCCTATCCCGCGCGCATCATGCAGCGCGAAGCGCCGCTGGTATTTCGCTGGGTGGAGCGCATGAACGCGCCTGAGGTCCATACGCCGGAATACCCGGATCGCGCGGCCACCTTCTTCGACAGCGCCAACCCGCCGCCGGCATTCCGCGCGGTCTTGAAACAAGCCGTCGCCGAATACGCCGGCGAAGTCGAAGCCACGGCGCGCCTCTTCGCCGACTGGTGTGCGAAGCACCCGGACAAGGCGTCCGGCGCACGCGTCTCCGACAAGGGCGAAGACCAACCGACATTCGGCTCCCTCGAATTCCCGATTGAGAACACCACCGTGCGCACGATGTCGTCCGGCCACACGCTCTGGATGATGCAGCACGCACTCGACGCCTACGTCGCGTCGAACGCGGCTGAGAAGACCCACGCACGCACGCTGTTCGCGCAAGCCGGCGGCGCAAGCCTTCTCGACCTGAAGTTCGCCCGCCGACTCACCCGCATCGACAACAAACTCGCGATCGCATAGGGAACAAACGTCATGTCGCTTCGCCGTTGGGCCATCGGAACCGCCGCTGTCGCCGCCGTGCTTGGTGCCGGCGGTTTCATCGCATTCCAGCAGTACTGGTACTACCTGCCCGGCCTCGTGCAGTCGTTCCGCGATCCCGTCCAGCCGAACCGCGAGGTCGTGTGGGAGAAGGGCCCTGACGCGCCCGCGGCAACCGATCGTCCGGCGAACATCATCCTCATCGTCGCCGACGACCTCGGTTACAACGACATCACGATCTCAGGCACCGGCGTCGCGAACGGGGCCGTGCCGACGCCTAACATCGACAGCATCGCCAGGAACGGCGCAAACCTGACGCAGTCCTATTCCGGCAACGCCACCTGCGCACCGTCGCGCGCCGCGATGATGACCGGCCGCTACGCCACGCGCTTCGGCTTCGAGTTCACGCCCGTGCCCGTGCAGTTCGCAAAACTGCTGGGCCACATGGAAACGAACGGGCAGCATCCGCCGATCTATCACGCGGACCTCGAGGAAGACGTGCCGCCGGTCGCCGACATGACGGTCCCAGCAAGCGAAACCATGCTGCCGGAAATGCTGAAGACGAAGGGCTATCGCACGCTCATGCTCGGCAAGTGGCACTTGGGCGAGACGGCAACCTCCCGGCCCGAAGCGCGCGGCTTCGACGAATACCTGGGCTTCCTCGCGGGCGCCGCGCTCTTCGGCGACTCGAGCGACCCGAACATCGTCGAAGCGCGCCAAGACTTCGACCCGATCGACAAGTTCCTGTGGGCGAACCTGCCCTTCGCTGTCGTGAACAACAACAAACCCGGCCGCTTCAAACCGTCGAAATACATGACGGACTACCTATCCGAGGAAGCGGCGAAGGCGATCGACGCCAACAAGAACCGCCCGTTCTTCATGTACGTCGCCTACAACGCGCCGCACACGCCGCTGCAGGCGCTGAAGTCCGACTACGACGCGCTCTCCGGCATCGAAAACCACCGCTTGCGCGTCTACGCGGCAATGGTCAAATCGCTCGATCGCGGCGTGGGCACGGTGCTGCAAGCCGTGAAAGACGCCGGCATCGAGGACAACACGCTGATCATCTTCACCAGCGACAACGGCGGCGCGCACTACATCGGCCTGCCCGAGATCAACAAGCCGTTCCGCGGCTGGAAGGCGACCTTCTTCGAAGGCGGCATCCGCGTGCCGATGCTGGTCAAGTGGCCGGCGAAGATCAAACCGGGCGCGACGTTTGCAGGCGCCGCCGGCCACGTCGACATCTTCGCGACTGCCGCAGCCGCCGCGGGCGCCGCCGCGCCGGAAGGCAAGCCGATGGACGGCGTCAACCTCGTCCCCTTCATCACCGGTGAAGCACAAGGCGCCCCGCACCAGACGATGTTCTGGCGCTCCGGCCACTACAAAGTGCTGCTGGCCGGCGACTGGAAACTTCAGGTCTCGGCACGCCCGGCGAAGAGCTGGCTCTACAATCTGAAAGACGACCCGGCCGAGAAAACAAACCTCGCCGAAACGAACGCGGAAAAGCTCGCCGGGATGAACGCGTTGCTCGACAAGATCGACGGCGAACAAGCAAAGCCCGCATGGCCCTCCCTGCAAGAAGGCGCCATCGCCATCGACCGCCCGCTCGACACGCCGGAAGTGAAGGACGAAGAATACATCTATTGGCCGAACTAAGTTGATGCGATGCGCGTGAAGGGCTGGGGATGGACGATAGCCGTTGTTGTCGCGGCGGTAGCTACCCTCGCGGTCACGCTCTACGCGCTACAATCGCGTCCGGTGACACCGCCCCTCACCCTCGCCTGCCCGCTGCAGATTGAAGAGCGCGCGCAGCATCCCGGCATGGTGTGGGTACCAGCCGGCACTGTCGCGATGGGCTCGGACGTCTACCCTGAGGAAACCAGCCGCAGCGTCGCGCTGAACGGATTCTGGATCGACCGCACCGAAGTCACGAACGCCGAGTTCATTGCATTCGTTAAAGCGACGAACTACGTCACCGTCGCCGAGCGCCAAGGCACAAAGGGCGCGGCCGTCTTCGTCCTGCCGTCGGGCAACGCGGATCTCTCAAGCGCCGCGCACTGGTGGCGCCTGGTCGAAGGCGCAAACTGGCGCCACCCGGGAGGCCCGGACACGTCGATCGAAGACCGCGAACACTTCCCCGTCGTCGCGATCACGCCGGAAGACGCCGCCGCCTACGCCAAATGGAAAGGCCACAGGCTCCCCACCGAAGCCGAATGGGAACACGCCGCCCGCGCCGGCGCGAGCGCGCTGCCCGAACGCGAGCAACCAAAGAACGCGAACACCTGGCAAGGCGTCTTCCCGATCATCGACACGGCCGAGGACGGCTTCACCGGCATCGCCCCCGTCGGCTGCTTCAAACCGAACGCCTACGGCCTCAACGACATGATCGGCAACGTCTGGGAGTTCACCGCTGACGCCTACGAAGCCCACACGACGCCCGCTCACGTGATCAAGGGCGGCTCATTCCTCTGCGCACCGAACTACTGCCTGCGCTACCGCGCCGCCGCCCGCCAACCGCAAGAAGACGGCCTCGGCACCAGCCACGTGGGCTTCCGCACCGTGCTCAACGCACCCGTACCGGACGACTAGGCGCTTTGCTGCGCGAATCCGAACGCCCGCAACAAGTCCGGCGCGTTCGAGAGCAGATCCATCGCCGCATGGACGAGCATCACCGCGAGCAGATTGCGCGTGCGCAGCCACAGGATGCCGAACATAAACGCCGCAACCGCCTGCACCGCGATCGTGTAGGCCGCAGCCGTCAGGATATCGGGATTGGCGCCAAGCCCTTCCTGCACGCCCGCGCCGCGCAGCACCATCCCCGGCGCATGCACTAGGCCGAAGATCGCCGCCATAACAAAAAGTCCCGCGATGTCGGACCTGAACAGCGCCGCCAACCGCTCCTGCAAAACCGCGCGGAAGAAGAACTCCTCGACCAGCCCGACCTCGAACACCAGCCACGCGAACGCGAGCGGCAGCCCGAGCTGCAGCGCCTCCGCTGCATACTGGCCTTCGCGAAACGGCGCCGCCGCACTTCCCGCCGCATACTGAAACGCGCAAACCGCGACGCCGATGACGATCACGCCAAGCCCGTCGCGGCCGAGCAGCCGCCGCCACGACGCCGCGGTCAAGCCGAACTCTGCCCACGTTGTGTTGAACAAGATGCGAAAGATGAAGAGCGGCACGACGACGAATGCAAGTAGCTTCGTCGCGAGCTTCCACGCTTCATGCGCCAGGTCGTCGCCGCCCGCGGCGGCGCCGGGAACAAGCCCGTCGCTCCACGACTTCACGCCAACAAGGTGGAACGCCAACAACGCGACAAGGACAAGCGCGACCACGGCCTCGCCCACCGGCGCCGTTATGGTCAGCGATTGCGGCCTGACGCCGATCGTCGTGACCCACGCCAGAAACGAAAATCCGACGCCGACGATAACGAGGATCGCCAACGCCTCCTCCATCGGAAAAGCGCTCGCGCGGCTTAGGTGCATCAACGACGCTGCATAGATCGCAGCAAAACCAACAGCGGCGGCAAGGCCGATCGGACGCATTGTTCCCCTCGGTCAGAACATCCGCATCGTAAACGTTGCGAAGAACCACGCAACAAAGCCAAACGCGAGCGCACCCACCGACCAGAGGGCGCCGCGCACCAGGCCGCCCTGTCGCAATCCGCGCAACGCCATCACGGCACAGCCGCCAACAACCCACAGGCGAGCGTAATCAGAGTGTCTTCGTCGATGCTGCCAGCCATCAATGCGAATCCCGTGCTTCGCCGCGGGTGTTGATGATGTCGATGTAGAGCGTCGCGGGTTCGAAGCAGGCGCCGGTCGAAAGTTGGCCCGTGTTGGCGCGCGCGATTTCTTCCCATGGCGTCTGCGAGACGAGCTTGGGCGGCGTCCACGCTTTGCGCCGCCGCTCCCACTCGTCCGCGGGCACGAGCGCATCCACGCGCCGTTCGTTGAGATCGATCCGCACCACGTCCCCGGTCTTGAGCAGCGCCAACCCGCCGCCGACGGCGGCTTCCGGCGACGCGTTCAAGATCGACGGCGACGCACTCGTCCCGCTCTGGCGCCCGTCGCCGATGCACGGCAGCGCCGTGATCCCGCGTTTGATCAGCGCATCCGGCGGCTGCATGTTCACGACCTCAGCCGAGCCCGGATACCCGATCGGGCCGCAGTTACGCATGACGAGAATGCACTGCTCGTCGATGGCAAGCGCCGTATCGTTGATCCGCGCATGATAATCTTCAGGCCCGTCGAACACGATCGCACGGCCCTCGAATGCACCGCCGTTAGACAAATACCGCGCCGCGAACTCCTCGCCGATCACGCTCGTCTTCATCACCGCCGCGTCGAACAGGTTGCCCGACATGACGAGGAACCCGGCGTTGGCTTTGAGCGGCGCCACCACCGCACGCACAACGTCGCGGTCGGACGTCACCCGCCCGCGGCAGTTCTCGACTATCGTGCGTCCGGTCACGGTTTTTGCGGGCTCGATCAATCCCGCCTCGATCAATTCGGCAACGACGGCAGGCACGCCACCGGCACGGTGAAACCCTTCGCCCAAATGGGCACCCGCAGGCATGCAGTTCACGAGCAGCGGCACCTCGTAGCCAAACCGCTGCCAATCGTCGAGCGTCAGCTCCACACCCATATGCCGCGCGATCGCGATCAAATGCGGCGGGCAATTCGTCGACGCGCCGATCGCCGCCGCGACGCGGATCGCGTTCACGAACGCCACCTTCGTCATCACGTCGGAGGGCTTTAAGTCTTCACTCACCATCTCGACGATCCGCACACCCGTCGCATGCGCCATCTGCGCGCGCTCACGATAAGGCGCCGGGATCGACGCGCAGCCGGTGAGCGACATGCCGAGCGCCTCGGCGACCGAGTTCATGCTCAGCGCGGTCCCCATCGTGTTGCAGTGCCCGGCCGACGGCGCGCTGGCCGCCGCCATCTCCATGAACTCGCCGTAGCCGATCTCGCCTTTGGCGAGCATCTGCCGGCCTTGCCAAATAATCGTGCCGGAACCCGCGC
>JBJXEH010000197.1:0-7123 GCA_046153995.1 Micropepsaceae bacterium | reverse complement strand
CCCTGATCTTCACAAGGATTGGTCTCGCCAAACCGATTGCTACGGGCGCATCACTGGACCCATAGTAAACAGAACACGCGCTCAATCCCGAATTGCTACACCCAATCAGAGGGAACCCATGCACCGCACATTGCTGCTGTTCGCCGCCGTCACGCTCGCCGCCTGCACCACAACGCCGCCAACCGAACCCGCCGACGCGTTCATGGCAAACCTGAACGCTCTCTGCGGCCAATCGCACGAGGGCCGGCTCGTCACCACCGATCCCGCCGATGCGGACTTCGCGGGCAAGAAGCTCGTGATGGGCCCTGTCGCCTGCAACGGCAACGAAGTCCAAATCCCGTTCGCGGTCGGCGACAACCGCTCGCGCACCTGGGTGATCACCCGCACCAACGTCGGCGTACGCCTGAAACACATCCACCGCCACGACGACGGCAAAGAAGACAAAGTTTCGCGCTACGGCGGCGACACGGCTTCAGCGGGCACCGAAACGCGCCAAGAATTCCCGGTGGACGAGTTCTCGAAGTTGATGTTCCGCGCGAACAAACTCGAACGCTCGGTCACGAACGTCTGGGCGGTCGAAGCCGCACCCGGCAAACACTTCGCCTACGAGCTGCGCCGGGAGAACCGCTTCTTCCGCGTGGAGTTCCCACTCAAGTAGCGGGCACTACCACGGCGTAACGACGAGATGATCCTTGTCGATCCGCCCGATCTTCGTGCGCAACGTCTCGTCGTCGAAGTCGGCCGTTTGCGGCAACAGCTTGCGGATCAACGCAAGGTCGGCATCCGGCGCCGGCGCGATTGCTCCGGCCAACGGCTCGCTGAAGGCTAGGCCCTTCACGGCAACCGGCACACCGCTACCGCAATGCTCGACCATCTTGAGCACACCGGGCCGCGCCATCGGCGGCGACAGACACGCACCCTTCCTCGTCAACACGCCGATACGGCTCGCACCCGCGATCACATACGTCGCACCAGCGAGCCCGCCCATGTAGTTGCGCTTCACGCTACGCGTTTTCGTATTCACGATCGCCACCGCTCCGCCGCGGCCGACATGCACGCCGCGCGTTGCGACGGTGAGTGGCCCTTTGTCCGTCATGATCATCGGCAACCCGTCGCGCGAACGTCCGAGATACGCGACCTCGCCAAGATCGAGCCCCGCCGAAGGTAACGTCGAGATCGCGAGCCGGTACGCCTCAACCTCGCCCTTGCCCAAACGCCCGCGCACCGCGAGCGCACCGTCCGCACCGATGGGCGGCTTGTCCGTGCGCGCAAAGTCCCAATGCATGTTCATCTCGACGCAAACCGTCGCGTCGTTCGCACACGATGTGTGCGCGACAAGGCGCAACGGTGCGCCTAACGCCCCCGCCGTCAATGCAGCAGTAGCGAAAATGATGATGGCAGATCGAACGAGCATCATGGCCCCACCCTCGATCGGTGGAGTTGAGCTTACGCCCAAACGCGCGCGCGTGCGCGCCACACGTCAATGGTAAACCGCATGCGAGGGAAGGTGTCCGCATTCACCTGAAGAGCGAACGCCATTCGCCTCGCACGCGAAACGCGGGCCTACTCGCCGTAGAAGAAGCTCTCTTCAACGATCTTGCCGTTCTTCACCGTGTAAACGCCGACTTCGTCCATGCTCAGGCGTGCTTGACCCTTTGGCGTCACGTCCATCTTGAAGCGAACGACGAACTGGTCGCCGCTGACATAGGGTCCTTCGACCTTCACGTCGTGCACGGTGTGGTTCGCGTACCACCACTGGCCCTTGCCCTCGACCGCCTTGCGGCCCTGCATCTTTGCCATGTCGCCGGGCATGGCTTCGCGGCTGATCACATCGTCGGCCCAGAACTTGTCGCCGGCTTGGGAAAGTTCGCCCTTCTTGCAAAGGTCGGTAAAGGCCTTCGCGACTGCTTTCGTATCCATCAGTCATTCTCCATCGTGTCAAAGCCCCCGTGACCGCATTTTGACGGGGCGCATTGGAGAAGACGAATCACAATCGCCGGAATCGACACTACAAATGCGAAACGGGCGCCGTTTCCGGCGCCCGTCGCTGATTACCGTGAAAGTGGAACGGCTTAGCCGCCGACCACGATCGCGCCGTAGTCCATCTGGTTGAACGCCGGACCGTGGCGGTCGTTGTCCTGCTGCGTGCCGTCGACGCCGAAGTGGATCGTCAAACCGATCTTGACGGTGTGCGTGTCCTTGTCGACGCTGCCGGGATTGAAGTCGGCTTCCGTGGTGCGGCCTTCATAGGCGACCCACAGGCTCAGCGGCTCTTTCTCTTCTGGCCAGTATTCGGCCTTCGCACCCCAATGCAGCGTATCGACGTCGGCATTGCCGAACGCCGCTTCACCCGAGATGTAGCCAAGGTTGGCGGAAAGCGCGAACTTCGGCGTCGCGTACCAACGCACTTCGGCGTTCGCAAACCACGCACTGTTCAGGAACAGGTCGTCCGGACCGCCGGCAAAGTCGGCGCTCGAGTCAAGGTAACCGCCCTCAAGACCGAACGTGAAGTTGTTCCAGTAGTACTGGCCCTGCGCGCCGACGAAGTAATACTCGGCATTGTCGACCGGCCCGAATTCTGCACCCGACGAAATACCGGCGCCGCCGAACAGACCAACCGCATAGCGATCGTTGCGGTAGTAAACGTTTGCAGAAGCCTGGAAGCCCGCGTCGCGATCGAGCGAGAGGCCAGGGTTGCTCTCGTCAGCAAAGCTGCCGTTACCGGCAAAGTTGAGCTGCAGGTTGATGTTGTTCGAGAACGCGACGTTCAACTTCGCATCGCCCGAAATCGACGTGTACGAGTCGTCGAAAATGCCGCCCAGATCGTCCTGAAACGTCTGTCCGACCGCCAGGCTCACGTTGCCCGTGAACTTGTTCGCGCCGGCAATGCTGACGCCCGACAGCGCAAGCACAGACAGCGCCGTACCGGCCATACCGGCCAACTTCCAATTCATGCAAACTTCTCCATTTACGTAAGGGATGAACATCGAGGAAGGCCTACCCGCTTGATTTGTTAGGGTTTTCGCGAGCAGAAAAGGTGGCGGACAATCACATGCAGAGAAAAGCAAAGTAAAGAGACAAATTGCGGCGAGTCATCGCAGCTGCATCGCGAGTCATCGCTACGGAAAGTCGAGTCATGACGGGGGATCAGCCATCGCAAGAACGCTAGGAATACTGCTGAAACCTATAGTTAATATCCACGATGGTGGTACCACTCTTGGATGAGGCCGCACGAATACGTTGGCGATGATCGCGTGCGTCGCAGCAACAGTCGTGACGAACGTCATTTTGCGTGCATCACGACGTCACCACACGCTGGCGTTAGTAACGCTGTGCATTTACGATCAACGCTGACGTCCCAAGAAACAAAGCGGGACGCGAGGGGTTTTGTGTGGGCGACTTCATCGCCGCCATCACGGCGTTCGCGAAAGACGCGGCGTCGAACGAAACGCTGTTGATCGCGACGTGCGCGGGGTTGTTCGCCGCACTCGTGAGCCTCGGCTACGACCACTGGCGCCTGCGCAAACGCCACGCGCAAGTCGAAGCCGAACTGTTCGAAAACACCGTCGGCAAAGAGAGCACGAACTGGACGAACGCTGCGCTCAACCTCGAACGCCAAGCGAAAGACCCGGGCATGGTCGCACGCTCAAGCGTGATGACCCACCTGCACATGCTCGACGAAGCCGCAAACGCCTGGCTCAAAGGCAGCCAGTGGCACGAAGCTCTGCGCGTGACGCAAGAGCTGCTGCGCGAATGCTGCCACGCCATCATAAGGCCCAGCATCAATCAGGACGATTTCCGCGCGACGTCAGACCTCATCAAACGCGGTCTTGAGAAATATCCCGACCTCTCGAAAGCCGCGAACGAAGCGCCCGAAAACGCACTCGATTTCCTGACCGCGCGCGATGCGACGCTGTCCGTGCTGGCTGGCTCTGCGTTGATTCGGGATATGCGCGATCAAATCGAAGACGCACGCACCGCGATCGAGGATCGCTCCGGCCGCCGTTTCCGCGCCGCTTAAACCAGCTTCGAATTCAGATAGGCCGTGAACTCCTTCGAGTTCGGCTTATGCTCTTTCAAGATCAGAATGGTGCGGTGAATCTGCGCGTCGTTCACGCCGAATCTTTTCATCTTCCTGATCAGTTCGGGATCGCGTAGCCGGCTGACAAGCTCGCCCGGCTCCATCGACGCATAGTCTTGGATGGTGCTCTTCACCGCTTTCAACACGTTGCTGGACATGGCGACCTCGTTCGATTGGTGGGCAAGATACCGCAACGCGACGCCTCTGTCTCACTCGCTCGCAGCGCGAGCCCGGTGCCTAACCATTCGCCCCGGCGAAGAAGATGGCCCACCCACAAATTACGTGGCACTGTGTAAGAGAACGCCACTGGAGAACGACATGCATTACGCCGCCACCTTGGGCCGCATCCTGCTTGGCCTCTACTTCCTGGCCGCGGGCAGCGGGAAGATCATGGCACCACCACCGCTCGAACAAATCGCTCATATGACGGCGAACGGCATTCCCGCGGCTGATCTAATGTACGTACTCACCGGCGCATGCGAGACGATCGCCGGTATCTGCATGGTCTTGGGGCTACACACCCGCCTTGTCGCGCTGCTTCTCGCGATCTTCTGCGTACTCGCCTCCGTTACGCTCCACGCGTTCTGGAAAGAACCCGAGGGCCACGAGAAGTTCGTGCAGATGATCATGTTCATGAAGAACATGTCGACGATGGCGGGCTTGCTCGCGTTCGTCGGCTTCGGATCCGGCCCGCTCTCGCTCGACCGTTTCTACGGCAAGGACTAAGCGCTCGCCGCAAACGGCCTGTCGTGGATCCACTGCGACAGGATGAACTTCTCGTTCCGTGTAACGGGTAGCGCGGCGTGCAAGCTCTTGCGGTCCGGCACGCCCTGCTCATCGATATGCGCGAAGAACACGCCATCGCCGGTCTTGCCGCGATGCTTCACGCCGACCTTTGGAAACTCAAGTTCCCCGCCATCGTAGTCGTCGTTGAGATAAAGCAGGAACGTCGCAATGCGATCGCCCTTGTAATCGCCGCTCTGCCCATACGCTTGATCGCCCAAACGCAGCGCATCGTAGTGCGGCTTGATTTCTTGCCCCAACGCGTAGTGAAAAATCTGCGGCGGCTCGAACGCGACCGTCGGCATCCCCGTAATCGCGGCAATTCGCTCGCGCACGACCTGCAAAATACAATCCGCCGCCACGATATCGAACTTGAAATCGCTGCACGTGCGCGACGCCAAGAAGTTCGACTTCTGCCCGTCGAACATCATCGACGCTTCATACTTGCCGTGCCCCCGCGCCATCAGCCACTCGCACACCGCGACGGGCACGAACCTGTCGACCGCGCGGATACGCGGCGCCTCGCAGATCGAACGCCGCTCAGGTGGTGTGGCCCACGCTTTGAGGTCAACGCGCGCTTTCAACGTTGCCCAATCGCTCGACGTGGGGTCGAGCGCCAGAATTCGCAATTGCCCCTGCGCGTGAGCCGAACCGCGCTCCGCCGCATGCTGCAAAAGGTCCAGAGCATCGCGCCAACTTTGCGGCATGAACGCACCCGTCGCGCGGATCGTCGCCACCTGACACAGCGCATCGGGGTCTTCCTGCCCCGCCGCGCGGAACAAAAGCTCAACCCCTTCCTTGGGCTCGAACGGCGCGTCACGTCCAACCAACAGCCGCAACGCCGCTGCAGTGGCCGCCTTCGCCGATCCGCGCGCGGCGTCGACGCGAAGCTGCTCGATTGTAGGAGAATTGCTCAAGGCCCAAACCCAAATGCGAAACAGCAATTCTGCGAACTCTCGCGCGCGCGTCAAGTTTTCAAAGCAGTGCGAATCCTGCTTAACGTCGCGCCTGATTCCCACGAGAGGCCTCATGCTCACGCTCTACCAAGACCCCCGCTCCGGCAATTGCTACAAGGCCATTCTGACGGCTGCCCACCTCGGTATCCCGCTGAAGACCGTGGACATCGACGTCACGTCTGGTTTCACCCGCAAGCCGGACTTCTTGGCAAAAAACCCAAACGGCCGCGTCCCGACACTTGAGTTCGAAGACGGCCGCCACTTGCCCGAATCAAACGCGATCATCTGGTACCTGGCCGAGGGCTCGCCGCTCATTCCTGCGCAGAGATTTGCCCGCGCGCAGATGCTGCAATGGATGTTCTTCGAACAATACAGCCACGAGCCTTACATTGCCGTGGCACGTTTTTGGATGGTCTTCGCGTCGAAGGAGCAACTGCGCCAGAAGGAACACTTGATCCCCGAATGGCACGCGAAGGGCAACGCCGCGTTGAGCGTGATGGAAGACCATCTGAAAAAGCACGACTGGTTTGCGGACAGCGCCTTCTCGCTCGCCGACATCGCGCTCTACGCCTACACCCACTGCGCCGAGGATGGCGGCTTCAACTTGAAGCAGTACCCCGCAGTCTCGGCCTGGCTATCCCGCGTTGCAGCAACGAAGGGATTCGTGCCCATGGATGGTACCTCGCGCTAGCCGCCGGGGCCGTGCTATCCACGGCGCCAGAAAACACAAGGCAAGGGGTTCCACACATGAAGACGTTTCGCGCCGCACTCTTGGCTGGGTGCGCGATCGCGCTGGCAAGTTGCGGCGGATCGGATCAGAAAGCGGCGGCAGGAAAAGGCACGGCGGCCGACGCCGACAAATTCGTCGCCGAACTGAACAGCGACATCAAATCAAAGTCGCCCTACTGGCAAGCCGCCGCCTGGCTGCAGCAGACCTACATCACCGACGACTCGCAGCTCATCAACAGCCGCGCGAGCGAAGAATACCTGAACTGGCAAGCGCGCCGCGTCGAAGAATCGAAACGCTTCAACGGCGTCGAAGGCATGAGCGCCGACACCACACGCGCCATCATGCTGCTGAAAAACGTCTCAGCCCCAGCACCATCCGACACGGCGCTACAAGGCGAACTCGCGAAAATTCTGACGAAGATGGACGCGAACTACGGCACAGCAAAATGGTGCCGCGGCGACAACGACTGCCTCGTCCTCGACGACATCGAAAAGATCATCGACGACCCGAACCAAACACCGGAAGCGCGCGCGACCGCTTGGAAGGGTTGGCAGGAAACCGCACGGCCCATTC
>JBJXEH010000196.1:0-22543 GCA_046153995.1 Micropepsaceae bacterium | reverse complement strand
GGGCTTGTTCCGCAGCTACGCGTGGCGCGGCCGCTTCCCATTAACCCCTTGATCTGAGACATCCAGCGGAAGCATGTGCTTTCGCCATCGTGCTCCCGTAATATCTTGCCGAACGACTAGGACCCTTGCCCGGATGGCGGCCGACGTTACGCGCAAACTTGCCACGATCGTTGCGTTGGACGTTGCCGGCTATTCCGCCCGCACCGAAGCCGACGAGGCGCGGACGACGGCAGAGGTGGCGGCGCTGCGTAAGGTGATCGAAGGCGTCGCGGCGCGTCACGGCGGGCGGGTGTTCAACACCGCCGGCGACGGCTTCATGCTGGAGTTCGGGTCGAGCCTTGCTGCGGTCGAGGCGGCGTTGGAACTGGCCGGTACGTGCGAGCCGAAGGTGCGCGTCGGCGTGCATCTGGGCGATGTCGTGGTGCAGCCGAACGGCGACCTGCTCGGCCACGGCGTCAACGTCGCTGCGCGGTTGATGGCGCGGAGCGATCCTGGTGGCGCGCTCGTCTCGGGTGCCGTGCGGCAGTCGATCCGCGGGCCCGTTGCCGAGCGACTGCAATCGCAGGGCATGCTCAAGCTCGACAAGATGGCGGAGACGATTGAGGCTTTTGCGCTCGGCGCCATGGCGGCGGCGCTTTCATCCGTTGCGCCGAAGGCAAACGAGCCGTTGCTGGCCGTCTTGCCGTTCGAGAATCTTTCTTCCGATACCGAGATGCAGTTTTTCTCCGACGGTGTCAGCGAGGACATCCTCGGGCGCATTCAACGCGGCTCGAAGTTGAAGGTGATCGGCCGTACGTCGAGCTTTCAGTTTCGCGGTGCAGAGAAGGCAAAGGCGGCGGCGGCGCTAAAGGCGACGCATGTGCTCGACGGGTCGATCCGGCGCGGTGGCAACAAGGTGCGGATTACGGCGCATCTGACCGAGGCAGCAACGCAGACGACGCTCTGGTCCGACAGATATGATCGCGGCCTCGAAGATGTTTTCGCGGTGCAGGATGAGATCTCGGAGGCGATCGCCACGGCGTTGAACGCCGCGTTCTTCCTCGCGAGAACCAAGAAGATCGATCCTGCGGTCTACGACATGTTCCTGAGCACGCGAAGGGGCTGGAACGATCCGCTGCGAGTCACAGCAAACCTGGCCACGCTGGAGACCGTGACGCGCCTCGAACCGAACTATGCGGACGGCTGGGGCGCGTTGGCGGACACGCGCTTTCGTGCGAGCACGTATCTGCCCTATCCTGACCGGTCGCCGCTGCTTGCAGGCGCCAGAGCGGCACTCGACCGATGCACTGAACTCGACGACGCAAATTTTCTTGCCGGGGACGTACGGTATTGGCTGTGCGATCCATTCGGCAATTATCTGGCACAGGAAGACGCCATTCAGGCGCACCTCACACGCTGGCCAGATCGAGCAGAGAGTCGGGGCCTCTTCGCCCTGCATCTCGAAACTGTTGGACGCAATCGCCAGGCCGCCGAGGCGGCGCTCGCCGCGCGGGGGCTCGACCCCAAGAGCGAATTTGCGGAGTTTATGACCGGCCTGAGCCTTTGGCGTGCTGGGCGCTTCGCCGAAGGGCGAGGGGTTCTGGAGGAGGCCGTGCAGACCAACCCAGACAATCAGCATGCGGCGGTGGTTCTCGCGCTCGCATACGCGCACCAGAATGATTGGTCGGCGGTCGACGCACTGATCGCGCCTGCAAGATTGGCCCGTTTCCCATTGCGTGAATTCGAAGGCTTTCAGGACATCATTGCGCTGATGCGCGATGCGGCATCGGAAAAACCGCGCGCATTTTTCGAGGAGATGAGAGTGCGTGTCGAAGCCACCAGACACGTCGATGCCCAGGATTTGCTGTGGCCGACACATTTCGGTTTAGTGAATGAAACCTATGCGATGCTGGACAAGGCGAAGCTCGGCCCCTCCGGTGGCAGGGGTGATGTGATGGGCATCGTCGCCTACCGCACGCAGTTCCTGTTCGCAGCTTCCTTTCCCGAACTGCGGACCGATCCGCGCTTCGTGAAACTCTGTGCAAGGTTGGGGTTGGTGGAGTACTGGCTCGCCACGCAGAAGTGGCCCGATTGCGCCGAGATCGTGCCGTATGATTTCCGCGCCGAGTGCGCGAAGTACCGCGACTATCCGAAGGACAAGTTTTTCAGGTGACCGACACCACCCGCAAGCTCGCCACCATCGTGGCCCTCGACGTCGCCGGGTACTCGGCGCGGACGGAGGCTGATGAGGCGCGTACCACGGCAGAGGTGGCGGCGCTCAGGACGGTGATTGAAGCGATTGCCGGCAAGCATGGCGGGCGGGTGTTCAATACGGCCGGCGATGGGTTCATGTTGGAGTTTGGGTCGAGCCTTGCAGCGGTGGAGGCGGCGCTTGAGCTTGCGGAGACGTGCGAACCGAAGGTGCGCGTGGGTGTGCACCTCGGCGATGTCGTGGTGCAGCCGAACGGCGACCTGCTCGGCCATGGCGTCAACGTTGCGGCGCGGTTGATGGCGAAGAGCGATCCTGGCGGCGCGCTGGTCTCTGCTGACGTTCGCCGCACGATCCGCGGGCCACTTGCCGAACGTCTGCAGTCGCGCGGCCTTCTCAAACTCGACAAGATGGCCGAGACGATCGAGGCGTTTGCGCTGGCGGCAGCGGCCGCGAGGGATGTGTTTCTGTCCTATGCGCGCGATGACCAGGCGATCGCGCAACGATTTGCGGCGGCGCTGGAGCGCGAAGGGTTTCGTGTTTGGTGGGACGCGGCGCTGCGCACCGGCGAGGCCTATGACGAGGTCATGGAAGGTGCGTTGCGGTCCGCCAGAGCCGTCGTCGTTTTGTGGTCCAAGAAGTCCGTCGAGTCCCGCTGGGTGCGCGCGGAGGCGACACTCGCCGACCGCAACAAGACGCTGGTCCCCTGCATGATCGAGGCGTGCGAGCGGCCGATGATGTTCGAGCTGACGCAGACCGCGGCACTCAGCCACTGGCAGGGCGCGGCGGACGATCCGGATTGGCTTTCCTTCGTTGCGGATGTGAAGGTCAAGCTCAGTGGCGCAGCCAAGCCGATCGACGGGCGGCGCGCGGACGCCGCCAAGGCTGCGCATCGAAGCAATCTGGCGGCCGGCCGTGCATCGCTGTTCGGTCGGGCAAGCGACATCGAAGCGCTTCGTTCAGCCATCGCGGCGCATCGCTTGGTCACGATTGCGGGGCCGGGCGGTGTCGGCAAGAGCAGCGTTGCGCATGCGGTGGCGTCCGCGGCGAGGCCCGACTTTGCCGACGGCGTGTGGTGGGTCGAACTCGCGCCTGTCGCCGACGGCGCGCTGGTCGCCGATGCGATTGCGCGTGCGGCGGGTCTGACCTTGCGTGCGGGGCTCAGCGACTTGACCCTGCAGATCAGAGATCAGCACATGCTGCTGGTCTTGGACAATTGCGAGCATGTGATCGCCGCCGCGGCGCAAGCGGCCGAGGCGATCATGCAGGGCGCCGAACGCGTGCGCGTGCTGGCGACGAGCCAGGAGAGGCTGCGTTGCGGTCTTGAGCACACGTACCGGCTGTCGCCGCTCGCAACGCCGGGCGGCGCCGAGCGCGACGGGTCGGACGCGTTGGATCTTTTTGCGGCGCGGGCGCGTGCCGTCAGTCCGGGTTTTGCGCTCGGTCCGGCGAACATGGAGGCAGTGGCGCAAATCTGCCGGCAGCTCGACGGGTTGCCGCTCGCGATCGAACTCGCCGCGGCGCGCTTGCCGCTTTTGGGTCTCGACGGCTTGCGTCAGCGTCTGGAGGATCGCTTTCGCGTGCTTGGCAATGCCTCGCGCACGGCGCCCAACCGGCAACGCACATTGCGCGGCGCGTTGGAGTGGAGCCACGCGCTGCTGACCGCGACGGAGCAAACACTGTTTGCGCGGCTCGGCGTGTTCGTGGGGTGGTTCGATCTGGAAGCGTTGGAGCAGGTCTGCAGCGACGCATCGATCGAGAGTTGGGAGGTCATCGAACTGGCGACGAGCCTTCTCGACAAGTCGCTTCTCACGCTCGATCCGCAGGAGCAGCCGCGCTATCGCCTCTTGGAAACGCCGCGCGCCTTTGCCGTCGAACAACTTGCCAAGTCCGAGGATGCCCGCGCCGTGCGCGCGCGCCACGCGGGACTGATGCGCTCTCGCCTCTTGCACGCGCAGGAGGCGCAGTGGACACCCCATGCCTCCGCCGCGATCGACCGGGTCGTTCAAGACATCGCCAATCTCAGAGCGGCCTTGCATTGGGCGGCGAGCAAAGACGGCGATCGCGAGTTGCTGATCGCGCTCGCGGGGACAGGTTCGGTGGTTTGGAGGCAGGCCGGTGCAGAAGCCGAGGGTCTGAGTTGGTGCGAAACCGCCTTGCGGGCCGTCACGGGCGACACCCAGCCTGCGCTTGAGGCCGAGCTATTGGTCGCGTTTGCAGGGCTCAGTCACCAAGCCGACGCGGCGCGCGAAGTGGCCGCTTTGGAGCGCGCGGCCACGTTGTTCGCGTCGCAGTTTCAGCGCCAAGGTCAGTACATTGCCCTTGGCGCTCTCGCCAAGAAGAACGTCTGGCGTCGCGATCTGGATGGTGCCGAGCGCGCCCTCGAAGCGGCGCAGGCGCTCTTCGAATCGGCTTGGCCGGCCGCGATTCAGACAAACGTGTTGCAGGCGAAAACGTATCTGTTGGAACTGCAGGGCCGGCCCGAAGAGGGCGAACGCTACATGCTTGAGGTGCTGGCGATCGCACGCGCTCTGGGCGATCCGGAGAAGATCGACTCCGCGATGATCGACCTTGCCGAAAGCTACATGGTTCAGGGCAGGCTGGAAGAGGCCGCTGCGATGCGCCAAGCGGTGCACGACCGCGTGGGCCGCAAGACGCCCGACACCCACAATCTCGGCAACCTCTCAGCGACCTATACGCAAATGGACCGGTTGGATGAGGCGCTCGCCTGTGCACGCGAGGCCGCGGCCGGGTTGAAGCGCAATAACAAGCTCCATCAGTTTCTCGAGCACATCGCGCTTCTGTGTTGCAAGCGCGGCCGGCTGATCGAGGGCGCTCACCTTGTTGCGCTTTCCGACGCGCACTATCGCGCGAGCGGCTTCGACCGCGAAATGAGCGAAGCGCGTGCGCGCGAACAAGCGGAAGTGTTGCTGCGCGCCCAGTTCGACGATGCACAGTTGCGGCGGCTTTACGACGAGGGTTGCCGGATGTCCGTTTCCGATGCCGTCGATGCAGCGTTTGCTGTGTAACTGCGGCCGGAGCGAAGCATATGATCTGGAATAGGGCTTCATGATACAGCGGGAGTTGATTGGGACGGCTTTGGTGCCTGGGGGTGGAGAGCTGCGGCTGTTCCGGCGCGGGCGCGATCACATGATCGTGCTTGGACGCACTGAGCTTATGAGCAGCCGCATGAGCGGTTCGGAAGAGGCGCTTGCGGCGATGACGTGCGAACGGTTGGCCAAGCGCCCTGCCCCGCATCTTCTGATCGGCGGTTATGGCATGGGCTTTACGTTGCGGGCGGCGCTGGCTCGTCTGACGCCAGATGCGCGTGTTACGGTGGCCGAACTTGTGCCCGAGATTATCGACTGGGCGCGTGGGCCGATGGCGGCGTTGACGGCCGGGTGTCTCGACGATCCGCGCGTTCAATTGATTGCGGGCGATGTTGCGGCGGCGATTGGCGCGGCGCGGCGCCATTACGATGCGATCTTGCTTGATGTCGATAACGGTCCGGACGGGCTGACGCGCGCCGGCAACGATCAACTCTACTCGATGACGGGTCTCGCTGCGGCCAAGGCCGCGCTCAGGCCGGGCGGGGTGTTGGCTATTTGGTCGGCGGCACCGGATGCCGCTTTTTCGCGCCGGTTGAAAACGTCGGGGTTTAGGGTTGAAGAGGCCGTGGTGCGGGCGCGAAGCAATGGCAAAGGCCCGCGTTACGTGATCTGGTTCGCCAGTTAAGATACAGGGCCATGATGACGGATGTTGAGCTCCTGACGGGCGTATATGGCACGCTGCCGCCGGACTTGGCGCGGACGCCGGACAGCGCGCGCCAGTTGTCGCCGCTCCATCCGGGGGCCTGCGATCTTGGCGCGGCGCGACCGGGCTCCTATTCCAGCATTGTGATGCTGGCGCCGGCCGGCACGCTGGAGCGGCGTTGCGCCATGGCGGAAGCACAGACCGCGCTTGCGCACGGCGCTGCGCTTACGGCGATCGCGCCCAAGGACAAGGGCGGCGCGCGCATCAAGAAAGAGTTGGAGAGCTTTGGTTGCACCGTTGAAGAAACAGCCAAGAGCCATCAACGCATTTGCGTGGCGCGGCGTCCGGAGACGTTGATTGGGGTGGACGAGGCGCTCAACGCGGGCGCGCCGCGCTTTGTGGAGGCGATCGGGCTTTGGTCGCAACCGGGCGTCTTCAGCTGGGACCGGATCGATCCGGGCAGCATCCTGCTCGTCTCGCGCCTGCCGCCATTTAAGGGACATGGTGCCGACCTTGGCTGCGGCATCGGCTTTCTGTCGCACGGCGTGCTTCGATCGCCTTCCGTCGAGCGATTGGAGCTCGTCGATATCGACCGCCGGGCGATCGAGGCGGCAAGGCGCAATGTGGGGGACCCGCGCGCGCATCATCGCTGGGCCGATGCGCGTGGGAACGACGCGCGCTTCGTCAAGCTCGACTTTGTCGTGATGAACCCGCCGTTTCATAGTGGCGCGAGCGAAGACAAAGCGGTGGGCCAAGCCTTTATTCGCAGCGCGGCGCAGATGCTGCGCCCCGGCGGCGTCTGCTGGCTCGTCGCCAACCGGCATCTACCGTACGAGGCGGTGCTGTCAGCGGTGTTCAAATCCGTGCGCCTGGATCATGAGGCCGACGGCTTCAAGATTTACGAGGCCAAGGCATGAGCAAGCGGCCCAACATGCGCATCGACCGCTTGCTGGCGAACATGGGCTATGGCTCGCGGCGCGAGATCGAGCGTTTGTCCGATGCTGGCCGCGTGATTTTGGATGGGCAGCCGGTGAACGACGTCAGCGTTCGGATCGCCGTCACCTCCAATCTGCCTGCACGCATGTCGGTTGATCGCGAGCCGCTCGATCCGCCGCCGGGCTTGATCCTTGCGCTGCACAAGCCCGTTGGCGTCACCTGCTCCCACAAGGAGGCGGGGGCTTTGGTTTTTGATCTTTTGCCACCGCGTTGGCGCCAGCGCGAGCCGGCGATCTCGACGGTCGGGCGGCTCGACAAGGAGACGTCGGGCCTTTTGCTGATGACGGACGATGGCGCGCTGTTGCACCGGATCATTGCGCCGAAGAGCCACGTCGCGAAACGCTACCGCGTCGATCTGGCCCGGCCGCTCAAGGGCGACGAGGCGGCTTTATTTGGCGCCGGCGGCCTGATGTTGGAAAGCGACAACAAGCCTCTGCTGCCGGCCGCGTTCGAACCGTTGTCGGAACGCGCCGGGCTCTTGACGCTGCACGAAGGCCGTTACCATCAGGTGCGCCGCATGTTCGCCGCCATCGGCAACCACGTCGAGGCGCTGCACCGCGATCGCGTCGGTGGGCTCAGCCTGCCGCACGATCTTGGCCTGGGGCAGTGGCGGTTGCTCGACCAAGCGGATGTCGCACGGATTTTTGCGGGGCAAGGCGCCTGAAAGCAGGGCATGCCTACAGCTGCGGCCCTCAGACGGATGCAGCGAGAAGGCGCCAAGCGCCGGGCAAGCCCTTCAGCGTTGTTTCGCCGCGATCGGCGAACGTGATCCCCGAGCCCGCCACCAAATCTGCGACGACGCGCGAGACCAGCACTTCGCCGGCGCCTGCGCTCGACATGACGCGCGCGGCGGCATGCACGGCGATGCCGCCGATGTCGTCGCCGCGCACTTCAACTTCGCCGGTGTGCAACCCTGCGCGCACGGAAATCTGAAGCCGCGCCAATGCGGGTTCCATGGCCAACGCGCAGCGTATCGCACGTCCAGGCCCGTCGAAGGTGGCGAGCACGCCGTCGCCAGTCGTCTTGATCAGCCGTCCGCGCTGCTGCTCGACGAGGCGGCGCAAGGTGCGGTCGTGTTCGTCCAGTATCTTGCGCCACGCCGCATCGCCGAGGCGTGCCGCGTGCGAGGTAGAGTCGACGATGTCAGTGAACAACACGGTGGCAAGAACGCGGTCTGTGACGATGCTGGCGCTCGGCCGCTCACCGAAGATGAACTCCACGATGTCGGGCCCGAAAGCCTGCGCGTCGGCGTGCGCCGCCGTTTCATGCTCGACATATTTGGCGCCTGGAATGTGCTTCGCGAAGTAGCGCCCGTTCTCTACGGGCACGAGCTTGTCGTTCCGGCTGTGCAGCACCAGCGTCGGCACGCGGATCTGGTCCAGGATTTGGCGGATGTCGAGCTTCGCATCCAAGTCGATCAAGTCACGCATGTTGCCGGGGCTGCACGACAGACGCTCGAACCGGGCCGCGAACTTGACACCTTCGGCGGAGGTCGAAAGTGCCGGAACCGAATAACCGGAATACAAGTTGCCGTCGCCCCAACGCTTGACCAGTTGTTCCAGGAACGCCGGTGTGAAGCCGTGCGGATAGTCCGGCGCACTCGCGAACTTCGCCATGCCGCCGCCTAGGATGAGGTGGCTGACGCGTTCGGGATACTGCGCCGCGAAATAGGCGCACATGAGCGCGCCTTCAGACCACCCCACCAGAACGGCGCGCTTGGCGCCGACGGCGTCCATCACCGCGGTCAGGTCTTCGGCGCGTTCTTCCAGCGTCGGCGCGCCGGACATACGGTCGGAGAGACCTTGGCCTCGCTTGTCGAAGCTGACCCATCTTGCTTGCTTTGCGACGGCACGCAGAGCGTCGGTGAAGCCCGGGACCTCGTGCGCGAACTCGACATGCGAGATGATTCCGCCGTTGAAGATGATGTCGACCGGGCCCTCGCCCATCACCTGATACGCGATGCTTACATCGCCAGCGCGAGCATACTTCGTTTCGGGCAGGTCGGTTGGAGTCATTTCGGGCCGGGCGCCTCTGTCTGCGCCTCACGGATGAGGCCGTCGATGAAGGTGCGGAACTCGTCGCTGAGCGCGATCGGATTGGCGGCCCACCACGTGAGGAAGCCAGGGTTCTCGGTGACGGTCCATTTCAGCGTCTTCAGCTCCGCATCGAACAGCTTCTTGTCCAAGGTGCCGTTGCTGAATTGGTAGTGGAGCGTCTCGAAGATGCGCATGTAGCTCAACGCCATGAAGCTGAACGATACGCGCTCGTCTTCGTCGAGACCCTCCGCCCCCGCCATGCCGAGCCGCCACAAGCGCGCCACCTTCGGATCGCTGACGATGAGGGTGTTGATCGCGTTGAAGCTGTCGGTGATGGCGTGATGCGACGTCGCTTTGAGCGCCTTCGTATTCTGCCGGACCTGCAGACCGACGAAGATCAGCGAGGCGAAGATGCCGACAACGGCGACGATCTGGGAGATGTAGTAGATTTGTTCGAGGGTCATGCGAGCGGCTCCACCTTCGCCGCACTTGCCAGCTTCGCCGCCTCTTCCCGCTCGCGCTTCAAGTTCATCTGGCGGGCCAAAAAGTAGAAAGCGATTGTGGCCACGAAGATGGAAATCCATGTCACCGCGGTGAGTTCAACAATGTAGCCGGCGAGCAATGACGAACTAGGGACGAGGGCGAGATCCCATTGAAACTCAATGCCCTTGGCGAACCTTTCCGCCATGGCCTTGTGCAAACCAACAACGGGCATAGTGCTGAATATGAACCCTGCAATTCGCGGAAGTAAGACTAGGGAGTAAAGCCCGACGATCAAAGCGTTCAAAGTAAAGGTCAGCCGGTGCGCGGCCGTATACCCCACCACCAAGAACGCCGACATGATGGAGACAATCAGACTGAGTTGGGCGGCCCGGTTGATGTGCAGCTCCTGCGCCAAAGAAGCCATCTCGAATTCAGTCATGCGAAGTTTCTCCAGTCGGGGTTTGAATCTGTCAGCTGCCAGGCTATCCGAGTCACGGACTGGGTTCCTTCGTTCCGGTTTCGCTGTCCATCTACTCAAGCCCAGGGATCGACGACGCGGATCGGCAACCCCGAGAAGTCGCCGACGTTGCGCGTCGCCAGGTTCGCGCCGTGCGTCATGGCGATGGCTGCGATCATCATGTCCGAAGGGGTGCTGCCGCGCCCGAGGTTCTCTCTGATTGCGTGAAACTCTCCGGCTAAGCGGCCGGCCTGTTCATCGAGCGCCAGAACCGGCAGAGCCGGCGGGCCTGCTAACAACGTATCAAACCTTTCGATAAGGCTCGAGCGGCGCTTGCCATCAGGCAGCCGGCAGAGACCGAAGACGATCTCGGCGATGCTGATTGCGCTCGTTGCGAGCGGCGCGGTGTCCATGGCGGCAAGCCACGACCCTACCTTTGCATCGGGATCAGGCCGCATGAGTTCCGACACGACATTCGTGTCGAGCAGGATCATTTTTTGCCACCGAAGACGGGCGGTTTTCGGTCCGCCGCGCGTGACGGCAGGACGAGATCGACTCCCTTCTTGGCTGCAAACAACGCGCGTGACCGTGCCCAAAGGTCGGCACCCGTGGCGCCGGCCACCGTCGTGCGAAGGATGGCGCGGGCCTCCTCTTCCATGGAGCGGCCGTTCTGCGCCGCCCGAATGCGCAAGCGCTCCTTCGTGTCTTCTTCGAGGTTTCTGATCGTCAGGCTGGCCATGTCGCTTACTCCAATTCGGCAAGCCTAGCGTATGATTTCAATGATTTCAATGATTTCACGGCGCGGCCTCCGCCGATCGCGCCAGCTTGGCGATGTAGGCTCGAAACTCGGAACAGAAGCCATATGGGTTCTCGGCCCACCACTGCCGCATTCCCGGCGAGGCGAACGCGATCCTGATGCCTTCTTCTTCGGCGTGCAGGACGCTTTTGTCGCCGGTGCCGAGGCCGGCTTGGATGTACATCGTTTCGCACACATGCATGTAGGCGCGCGCCGTCGAGTCAAAGCGCCAACGCTCTTCCGCAGAGAGCGCCTGCCGGTCGGCCATGCCGGCGAGCCAGATCTTCGCCAAGTCCGCGTTCTCGGCGAACATGCGATTGATCTCGTTGAGCGAGTCCGAGACCGAATTGTGCGAGGCGGCGCGCGTCGCGCGGGTGTTCTGCCGTATCTGCAGACCGACGAAGACGAGTGAGGCGACGGTTGCGGCGGCGGCCACCAATTGGCCGATCGAGCTGATTTCTTCGAGGGTCATGCGGGCCCTTTGGGACTGTTATCGCTTGGCTGCGCGCGAGTTACCCGTGGACTTGGGTGCTTGTAAATAGACGCGGGCTTGACATTGCGGCCCTATATACCTAGCTGTACACAGTACAGGACGACGCTGGGTATGCCGCCGAATTCGCCTCCGCCGGACGACAAGCTGGAGCAGGAACTCCGGCGCGGGGTGATCGTGCTTGCGGCGCTCTCGCAGCTTCAGGGGTGGCAGTATGGGTATTCGCTTCGCCAATCGCTCGCCGCGCGCGGCATGGAGATCGAGGAAGGGACGCTTTATCCGCTGCTGCGGCGGCTTGAGGGGCAGAACCTGCTTGTCAGCGAGTGGCGCATCGAGGATGGGCCGCCGCGGCGGTACTACAAGCTTAGCCCTGCGGGGCGCGCGCTTTATGGGCGCTTGGTTGGGAATTGGAATGCGCTCGTCGAGACCGTCGGTGGGTTGATCGCGGACGACGACGCGGGTTCGAAGCGCAAGAAGGACAGCCGATAATGACGCCCGATGCCGTGGTCGAGGCTTATGTGAGCGACGTGGCGCGGCGCCTGCCGCGCGCGAAGCGGAACGACGTTGCGCTGGAGCTGCACGCGTTGCTGCGCGACGAACTTTCCGGCAAGGCGGAGATGAGCGGGCGCGCGGCGGACGAGGCTATGGCGCTTGAGCTTGTGCGTGCGTTCGGCGCGCCGGAAGACGTGGCGGAGCGCTATCGCCCGGCGGGCTTCACGATCATTCCGGCGACGCGGTCGACGCGGTTTGCGGCGATCGCGCTTGGCGGTGTGGCGTTGCAGTGGTTGATCACGTTGCCGGCGGCTTTGCTGAAAGAGCCGGGGCGTGAGCTTGTGATGCTGGGCGCGTGGTGGCTGACCTATGGGCTCGGTGCGCTGTGGTGGCCGGGCTTTATGGTGACGGCCGCCATCATCGGCGGTTGGGTGCGTCATCGCTGGCCGCCGGCGGCTGTTTCGACGTGGCGGCCGAGCGCGCGCGATCGCGATGAAATCAATCGGACGACCTGGGTGATCAGCAGCGTCGCGGCGGCTTTCGGGATCGCTGCGCTGGTCGGCGCGCCTTGGTGGGGCGAGAAGCTCTTACCGCCGGCAGCCGCGGGCGTGTTCGAGTACGACGCGGATTTTCTGCCGCTTGGCGGTGCGGTCGTCGTTGCGATGTGGACGCTAACTGCGGTGTCGAGTGCCATCGTGTTTTTCGAGGGGCGTTGGCGTCCGCTCACGCGCCAGCTCGATCTTGCGTTCACGTTGCTTTGGCTGGCCGTCATGGCGTGGCTCGTGGTCGGCCCGCGCATCTTCGTGAACGATGCCGCCGACGAGGCCGCGAGGTTTTGGATGGGCGCGGTGGCCGCGATGGTCGCCATCGATTTCGCCGTGAAGATCTACCGGCAGACGCAACGGCCCCGCGCGGCGGACGCATTGGCGGCGATCGCCAAGACTTGAACATCAACTTGGGTGAAGGAGAACGCTATGTCTCATGTCGATACCGATACCGTCAGAATCAATCGCTTTTGGTGGGGCCTTGGCGCGTTCGCCGCGGTGTCCGGTGCCGCCGTGCTTGCCGGCGCACCGTGGCTGTTCCCGATCGTCTTGCCAGCGACAGGCACGGTCTTCACGTACGATGCAAATTTTGCGTCCACCGGCGGCCTGGCCGTCGTCGGCCTTTGGGCTTTGAGCGCGCTGCTGTACGCCACGGTGTTCGCCGCAGGACAATGGCGCCCGTTCACGCGCTGGCTCGACGCTGCGATGTCTCTGGTGTGGGTGGTCGCGCTCACATGGCTTGTGTCCGGCCCGCAGATATTCGCGAGCTCAACCACGAATGACGCGGCGAAGTTCTGGATCGGGGTTGTGCTCGTTATCACGGTGCTGAGTATGATCCCGAAAGTTCGCCGGTGACGCACGGCGCTTAGCAAAAGCTCGCCGGGGTCGCTGCGCGGCACCCGGCGCACTTGACCTGCCCTGCCGTGCGTGGCTTTTGGCCGACGAAACGGCCGGACTTCCTATGAACATGAAAATCCACTTTCACGAAGGCGATTTGCCTTCTGGCGTCGACTTTGGGAAGTCGGTTGCGATCGACACCGAGACGCTGGGGTTGAACCCTCTGCGCGATGCGCTGTGCTTGGCGCAGCTGTCGGGCGGCGATGGGCATTGCCATATCGTGCGGTTCGACCGGAAGAGCTACAACGCGCCGAACATGGTGCGGCTTCTGACCGATCCCGATGTCGTGAAGATTTTTCACTATGCGCGCTTCGATGTCGGCGTGTTTCAGAAGTATCTGAACACGGCGACGACGCCGATTTGGTGCACGAAGATCGCGTCGAAGCTTGTGCGCACGTACACGGACAAGCACGGGCTTAAAGACCTGGTCAAAGAGCTGCTCGACGTCGACCTGTCGAAACAGCAGCAGAGTTCGGACTGGGGTGCGGCTAAATTGAGCGATGCGCAGCTTTCCTATGCCGCTTCCGACGTGTTGCATCTTCACAAGCTGAAGAACACTTTGGACGCCATGCTCGTGCGCGAAGGACGGCAGGAATTGGCGCTGAAGTGCTTTGGTTTTGTGAACACCCGGGCGCAACTGGACCTCAGCGGCTGGGCGCTTGAGGATATCTTCGCGCACTGAACCAACGTTAACCCGCAAGCCCTGGGTTTGCCTTGATTTCAGGGGGCTCAAGGGCGATACTGATTTGCGTTGGCACGACGTTCGCGCCGGTGCCTTTTTTGCGCCGCACACTCACGACAAAACGTGGCTCGCGTGCATGTCCGGTTTGCGAGTTTCGCTTCGATGACAGCCTTTCCCGATTCCAACGTCAGCGCCGATCTTGAGGCGGCACGGCGCGTGCTTTCCATGGAAGGCGATGCGCTTGGTGCACTGGCGCGCTCGCTCGACGGGCGGTTCACGAAGGCGCTGGACCTGCTGCTCGGGATCGAGGGCCGGGTCATCGTCAGCGGCATGGGCAAGAGCGGGCATATCGGGAACAAGATCGCCGCGACCTTCGCCTCCACCGGCACGCCGTCCCAGTTCGTGCATCCGGGCGAGGCGAGCCACGGCGACCTTGGGTTCGTGACGCGCAAGGATGCGGTGCTGCTGCTGTCGAACTCCGGCAAGACGGCGGAGCTGACCGACATCATCGATTTCGCGAAGCGCAACGCCATTCCGATGATTGCGATTACGGCTGGTGCCGACTCGCCGCTCGCGCAGCATGCCGACGTGGCGTTGATCCTGCCGCCGGCGCGCGAGGCGTGCGCGATCGAGATGGCGCCCACGACCTCGACGACGATGCAGCTGGCGCTTGGCGATGCCTTGGCGGTTGCGCTGATGACGCGGCGCGGGTTCACGGCGGACGAATATCGCGAGTTGCATCCGGGCGGATCGCTGGGGCGAAAGCTCGTACGCGTCGCCGACATCATGCATGCCGGGTCTGAGCTTCCGCTGGTCGACGAAAACAAGGTGATGAGCGAGGTCTTGATCGAGATCACGTCGAAGCGCTTCGGCTGCGCCGGCGTCGTCAACGCGCAAGGCGGGCTCATTGGGGTGGTGACCGACGGCGACTTGCGGCGGCATATGCAGAACGACTTGCTGAAGCAGCGCGCGAAGGATGTTATGACCGCGAAGCCGCGGTTGATCCGCGCGGGCGCACTGGGCGGCGAAGCGCTGCGGCTCATGAACCACCATGCGGTGCCGGTGACATGCCTCTTCGTCGTTGCGGATGAGGACGTCGCGAAGGCGACGCCCAAACCTGTCGGTATCGTGCACGTGCACGATTGTCTGCGCGCGGGAGTCGCTTGACGCTCATGGCCATCGACACCTCCCCAGCGCCTCGCACGCGGCTCGACCAATGGCAGAACCGGTCGCGGCCGGCTGCGGGCACGACCGTCGGTTACAGCCGCTTCGTGCGGATCATGAAGGTAATGCTGCCGCTGGTCGCGTGCTCGCTGATCGTGCTTGTCGTGGTCTATTCGTCCGGCGCGCGCGAGGGGCGGAAAGTGGTGATCGGCAGTAAGGACATCAACGACGTCAGCAACGATCGCCAACTCGTCAGCCCGAAGCTGACCGGTACCGACGGGCGCGGGCAGCCGTTCACCGTCACTGCCAAGGGCGCGACGCAGGCGCCAGGCAAGGCGCGGCGGATGACGATCGACGAGGTCACCGCCGATATCACGATGCAGGACAAAAGCTGGGTGCAGGTCGGCGCGATCAAGGGCGAACTCGACGTTGAGGGTAAGACGCTGGACCTCATCAACTCAATCAACATCTATTCCGACCAAGGCTATGAGTGCCACACCGAGGCTGCGCGCTATGATTTCGGCAGCGGCCTCTTGAAGGGCGATGTGCCGATCAAGTGCCAGGGGCCGATGGGCCTGTTCACCGCAAATAGGTTCGAGGGGCTGCGCGATCCACGCGTGCTGCGCTTTATGGGCGGTGTGCAGACGACTTATGTCCCCGCTGCGCGCACTGGAGACGCTGCCACCGCGGCGGAGACCAATCCCGAAGGCATTGCCGAACCGCTGCCAGACGAGGCTGCGTACGTTCCACCGCCTGCCCCGGGCGCCGCCACACCACCGCCTTCCCCGCAGACCGTCGTTCAACCCAAAGCGAAGCCCGTCCCATGAAGCTCATTCTCGTTGCCGCTACCGCCGTTGTTTTCGCCGCTAGCGCAAACGCGCAAGGCGTGCCGAACCCCTTCTCCGGCATGGGGCGCGATAGCGACCAGCCGATCTCGATTGCGGCCGACACGACGACGGCGGACTTGCGCAGCGAGACGGCGACCTACGCCGGCAACGTGCGCGTCGCGCAGGGGAACTTGAAACTGCGCTCGGACACGCTCGCGATCAAAGCGACGAAGGGCACGATCATGCGCATCGAAGCGCGGGGCAACGTCGTGCTTGCCTCGCCACAGGGTCAGGCGACCGGCGGCACCGCGCTCTACGACATCAGCCAGCGCAAAGTCACGATGGGCGGCAAGGTCATTCTTGCCCAAGGTCCTAACATTCTGCGCGGCAGTTCACTCGTGATTAACCTCGCCAACGGGAAAGCCGAATTAACGGGCGCGGGTGCCGGCGGGCGTGTCGAAGGCGTGTTTGTTCCCGCAAAGACGCCAAAAATCAACTCGCCGATCCCGGGTTCTGCCCCGGCCCCGGCGCCGCAGAACTAGTTCATTTCACGCAACTTTAAAGCCAACTGGCATTTGATGAGATCGTTCAATGGGTAACGGGTTTCAAGGCGAACATTCCGGGATGGATGGGCACGTCGATCAAGGGGGACAGTATGGACGGCCGCGTCTCGTGGCCGAACAGACAGGTCTCGTCGTCGTGCAGGCGGGCAAAAGCTTCCGCCGCCGCCCCGTCGTGCGCGGCGTGTCGCTGCAGGTTCGCCGCGGCGAGGTCGTGGGCTTGCTAGGTCCGAACGGCGCCGGCAAGACGACCTGTTTCTATATGATCACGGGCCTCATCCCCGTCGATACCGGCTCGATTTTTATGGACGGGCACGACATTACGTCGCTGCCGATGTACCGGCGTGCGCGGCTCGGCATCGGGTATCTGCCGCAAGAAGCGTCGATCTTCCGTGGCCTCACCGTCGAACAGAACATCATGGCGGTCGCCGAATTGGTCGAGCGCGATGCGCAGCGCAGGCGCCAGTTGGTGGACGATCTTCTGGCCGAGTTTGCGATCGAGCATTTGCGCCGTGCGCCTGCCCTCGCGCTTTCGGGTGGCGAGCGCCGCCGTGTCGAGATTGCGCGCGCGCTGGCGACGCAACCGTCATTCATGCTGCTGGATGAGCCGTTCGCCGGTATCGACCCGATCGCGATCGGCGAAATCCGCAAGCTGGTGCATCACCTCAAAGAACGCGGCATCGGCGTTTTGATTACAGACCATAACGTGCGCGAAACGTTGGACATCATCGATCGCGCCTACATCATTCACGACGGCGAAGTGATGACCGAAGGCTCGCCCAAAGACATCGTGTCGAACATGGACGTGCGCCGCGTCTATCTCGGCGAGAAGTTTTCGTTGTAGGACCAATGGGTATGTCATGGCTCTGACCCAACGCTTAGAGCTTCGCCAGGGGCAATCCCTGGTCATGACCCCCCAGTTGCAGCAGGCGATCAAGCTGCTGCAGATGTCGAACCTCGAAGTTCAGCAATTTGTCGAGCAGGAGCTCGAGCGCAATCCGCTGCTTGAGCGCGAAGACGGGACGGCTTCGCGCGATGAAGTGCCTGTCGAAGCCCCGCCGCCGAGCGAAACCCCGCTGACGCTTAGCGAGAGTGCGCCCGCGGCGGACGCGGCGGCTGCCCTCGATACCGACTATGAGAACGTCTACGCTGAGGATTCGGCGTGCGACCGCGCGGAACCTTCGAGCAACGAGGCCGCCCCTTCCTCGTTCGCAGATTTGAAGGGCGGGTCTTCGCGTTCCGACTCCGACGACGCGCTATCGCTGGAAGCGACGCTGACACGCGGCGCCAATTTGCATGAGCATTTGGCCGCTCAGCTGACCGTCGTGTGCACCGATGCGCGCGACCGGTTGATCGGCGCCTATCTGATCGATGCGATCGACGAAGCGGGCTATTTGACGGTCGATCTGACGGCCGCGGGGCAGCATCTCGCGGTACCCGTTGCGGTCGTCGAGAATGTTCTGAAAGCGATCCAGACGTTCGATCCCACCGGCGTCGGCGCCCGTACGCTTGCCGAGTGCCTTGCACTACAGCTGAAAGAGCGCAACCGCCTCGACCCGGCGATGCAGGCGTTGCTCGACAATTTGACGTTGTTGGCGAAGCGCGACGTGCAGGGCCTGCTGCGTCTGACGCAGGTTTCGAACGAAGACCTTGCCGACATGATCGCCGAGATCAAGCAGCTCAATCCGAAGCCCGGTTTGAAATTCGGGTGCGAGCCAATACAGCCGGTCGTGCCCGACGTTTATGTCCGCGACACCAAGGGCGGTGGGTTCCACGTCGAGCTGAACAGCGACACCCTGCCCCGCGTGCTGGTCAACTCGCGCTACTATTCGACGGTCACGGGTAAAGACAAAGACACAAAGACGTATCTGACAGACTGTCTGAACAACGCGAACTGGCTTGTGCGCAGCCTCGATCAGCGAGCGCGGACAATCCTGAAGGTCGCGAGCGAAATCGTGCGTCAGCAGGACGGTTTCTTCGTCAGCGGCGTCACGCATTTGCGGCCGCTGAACCTGCGCGCGATCGCCGAGGCGATCGGCATGCACGAATCGACCGTCAGCCGCGTGACCGCAAACAAGTTCATCGCGACGCCGCGCGGCACCTTCGAGCTCAAATACTTCTTCACGTCCGCCATTCAATCGGCCGAGGGTGGCGAAGCGCACTCCGCCGAGGCCGTGCGCCACCACATCCGCGACCTGATCGATAATGAGGCATCGGGCGCGATCCTTTCCGACGACCGGATCGTCGAAATCTTGCGCAAAACGGGTATCGACATCGCCCGCCGCACGGTTGCAAAATACCGCGAAGCCATGCGCATTCCTTCTTCCGTGGAGCGGCGCCGCTTGAAGCAAGTGATGAATCTATCGGACGGTGCTGCTCTCTCGTGATTCGTTCCCCTTGGCGAACGCGGGCTGAGGCCTAGTTTAACTTTCTCAAGCCATGTCGAGACCCCATGCAACTTTCCATCACCGGCAAGCAGATCGATATCGGCAGTTCGCTCAGGACCTACGTCCAAGACAAAGTCTTGGCGTCGGTGGGCAAGTATTTCGACAAGCCGGTGGACGGATCGGTGACATTCTCGCGCGACGGGCATGAGTATCGTGCCGACTGTATGGTGCATCTCGCTTCTGGCTTGCACCTGCAGGCGCAAGGGCGTTCGACCGACATCTATGCGAGTTTCGACGGCGCGATCGACAGGATGGAAAAACGCCTGCGCCGCTACAAGAGCCGCATTCGCGATCACCACAACGGCGCACGCGCCAGCATCGCGGTGAGCCCCGCGCGCGAGCACATCATCGCGCCCGAAGCTGACGGTGCCGCCAGCGAGCCTGCGACGCTCAATCCCGTTATCGTCTCTGAGAATACCACGCAGCTGCGGACGCTGACTGTTGGCGAGGCGGTGATGCAGCTCGATCTGGTGGAGGCGCCGGCGTTGGTGTTCCGGAACAGCGCGCATGGCGAGATCAACGTCGTTTACCGCCGGTCAGATGGAAACATCGGCTGGATCGATCCGTCCAACGGCGCGAAACGCTGAAGCGCGGTTGTTCATGGACATCTCCGACATCCTGTCGCCGCAGACCGTGTTCCAACGGGTGAAGGCGCCGTCGAAGAAGAAGCTGATCACCGAGATCGCGGGCTTTGCAGCGGGCACGGCCGGGCTCGACGTGGACAAGGTGTTCGAGGCGCTGTGGCAGCGCGAAAAGCTAGCGAGTACCGGCGTCGGCCATGGCATCGCCATTCCGCACGCGCGAATGGCGAAGCTTGAGAAGATCGTGGGTCTGTTCGTACACCTGGACGAGGCGATCGACTTCGAGGCGATCGACTCGGCGCCGGTGGACTTGGTGTTCGCGCTGCTAACCCCTGCCGATGCGGGCGCCGACCATCTGAAAGCACTGGCGCGGATCTCGCGGCTTATGCGCAATGCGGCGATGTGCGAAAAGCTGCGCGCCGCGAACGATCGGTCGGCGCTCTATGCGCTGCTCACGGAACCCGCGGCCGGCGTGCACGCGGCCTGATCAACAAAACAGCGCGCCACCGGGGCGCGCTGTTCGAGTTCGTCTTCGTTCGACGCGTGCGCGTCAGTGCACGCTGACCGGTTCAAGTTCGTGCTGGCGGGCGGCGACGAAGGCCATGTCGCGGCTGTCGACAACGGCGACGCGGCGGCCGTCGGCGGCGTGCAGCGCGAAGAACTTTTGGCTCGGTGGGATCGGCGCGTCGACCGGGATCACGCCAGAGCCCTTCAGCTCCGCGACCGCAACTTCGCGCACATAGACCGTGTTCGGTCCGATGATGCGGGCGATCTCGTCAGCGCTCAATGCGTGCGGGAGACCGCCAAACTCTTTCGTCGTCTCCATCGTCGTTACTCCTTACTCCTTCAAGCCACCGCTTCGGCCTCTAACGGCAACCGACATAACGATGCTTCATGGCAAATATGTGGGTGTTAACCAGCGGAAAGGGAATAGGCGCCGTTTTCAACCCAAAGTGATGGGAATCTGACGAATCTCGTGGGTTTGCGTTCGGCGTTTCAATTCGATCCGCAGCAAACCGTTGGTCAGCGTGGCGATTTCGACCTCCAGGTTTTCGGCGAGCAGGAATCCGCGCTGGAAGCCGCGTGTGGCGATTCCCTTGTGCAAGTATGTTCGACCCTCCGCCGGTTGTGCGCGTTCGCCTTTGACGGTCAGTTCGCGTCCCGTCAGCGTGATCGAAAGTTGCTCTGGCGCGAAGCCCGCGACGGCAAGGGTCAGGCGCAGGCGGTCTTCGGCGACCTCCTCCACATTGACCGGCGGGTAGGCGTCGGCGTGGCCGCGGGCGAGGCGTTCGACCAGGCGCTCGACGTCGTCGAAGCCGAGGCAAAAGGGTTGGCCAAAGGGCCCAAGCCGCGACATGGGGCTCACTCCACGCTATATGAGCGCGAAAGAACCGCCCTCCCCGCCTTACCCTTGGATTTGGGCGAGGCGCGGCTTTGATTCAAGCCGTCCCCGTCACCTGCCCGCGATGACCCTGCCCGAGACCGAGCCGTTTGCCCTGTTTGACGATGCCACCTGGCCGAACCGGGGGGCTCTGCTTGTCACCGGTTCGGAGGGGCTGATCGAGGCGTGGACGGCTTGCGAGGTTGCGCCGGCTTTGGCTGCTATCGACGAGGCTGTCGCGCGGGGGCTGATCGCGGCCGGGTACTGCGCTTACGAGCTAGGCTACGTGTTCGAGCCGCGCCTGTTGCCTCTACTGCCGGAGACCGGGCGGCCGCTCCTGCGGTTTCATTTGTTCCGCACCCAAGAGCGGCTGAGTGCGCGGGCGCGGACGCGATGGCTAATGGAGCGGGCGCAAGGGGCGGCCGTTTCAGGTGACGTCGTGGCGGCGCTGACGGCGGCGGCGCATCGCGCGAAGGTCGAACGCGTGCGGCGGTTGATTGGCGACGGCGACGTCTATCAGGTTAATCTGACGTTCAAACTCACCGGTGCTGGCGGCGATCCGTTCGCGACCTATCTTGCGCTGCGCGAAAAGGCGCGCGCCGGCGCGTGCGCGTTCCTGCGGTTTGCGGACGAAGACGTGTTGTCGCTTTCGCCGGAGCAGTTCTTTGCGGTGGACGGGCGGCGGATTGCTGCACGGCCGATGAAGGGAACCGTCGCGCGGGCTCCCGATATCGCGGGCGACGAGCGGCGACGTGCGGAGCTCGTTGCCGATGAAAAGCAGCAAGCTGAGAATCTCATGATCGTCGATCTGTTGCGCAACGATCTCGCGCGGGTGGCGGAGACGGGAAGCGTGCGCGTGAGCGACCTGTTCACGATCGAGACTTATCCGCGCTTTCATACGCTGACGTCGGGTATCGAGGCGACGCTTGGCGAGCCTGCGTCGCTCACGCGGCTGCTGCCCGCTCTGTTTCCGTGCGGCTCGGTGACGGGTGCCCCAAAAATCCGCGCCATGGAGATCATTCGCGAGGTCGAGGATGAGCCACGCGGCGTCTATTGCGGGGCCGTGGGTTTTGCGATGCGCGACAAGGCCGCGTTCAACGTCGCGATCCGTACGTTGACGCTGCGCGACGGCCGAGCGGAGATGGGTGTCGGCGGCGGGATCGTGTGGGACAGCGAGCCCGATGCGGAGTATGCGGAGTGCTTGCTGAAGGCGCGCTTCTTGGTCGACGCCCAAGAGCCGTTCCGCTTGATCGAAACTTTGCGATGGAGCGCCGATGCCGGCTTCCACTTGATCGACCGGCATCTGCGCCGGCTTGCGGCGTCAGCACGCTATTTCGGTTTCCTGTTCGACGAACGTGCGGTGCGGCGTGCGCTGGCTGGTGCCGTCGATGGTGGCGTAGGCTTGCAGCGCATGCGGCTCACGCTGGGCGTGCGTGGCGACACGCAGGTTGAGGCGGCGCCGTTCACGGTGCCCGCGTCGGGTGCGGTGTGGCGTTATTCGTTCGCTCCGGTACCGGTGAACTCGGGTGACTGGCGCGTGTACCATAAGACAACTGAGCGTGCGTTCTACGACGACGCGCTGGCTGCGGCGGAGGGTTGCGACGAAGTCGTGTTCGTCAACGAGCGCGGTGAGGTGACGGAGGGTAGCCGCACGAACGTCTTCGTCGAGCGGGATGGGGTTTGGCTGACGCCACCGCTCACGTGCGGGCTGCTCGACGGGTGTCTGCGGCGGGAGTTGATCGAGAACGGGCCGCAGCGCGTGGTGGAG